>JALOPS010000410.1 GCA_025453745.1 Gemmatimonadaceae bacterium | reverse complement strand
GCGCCTATGTGCCGAACGGACAGAGTCTGGAGTCCGACAAGTACCGGTACAAGCTCGATTGGCTCGCAGCGTTCACCGAGTGGTTGCGTGGTGAACTCGTCTCGCATCCGTTGCTCGCCGTGCTCGGCGACTACAACATCGCGCCCGCCGACGAAGATGTGCACGACCCCGTTGCATGGGCCGGGCAGGTGCTCGTGAGCCCGGCCGAGCGGGAAGCCTTCGATAAGCTGCGTGCAGTGGGGTTCAAGGACAGCTTCCGCCTGTTTCCCCAGCCCGAGCGGTCGTTCACGTGGTGGGACTACCGCATGAACGCCTTTCGACGGAAGATGGGCCTGCGCATCGATCACATTCTGCTGTCGGACGCGCTCGCCGCGCGCTGCACGTCCTGCATGGTGGATGTCGCAATGCGGGCGCTGGAACGCCCGTCCGACCACGCACCCGTCGTCGCTGAACTCGCCGACTGAGGCCGCCCCGACTCAGCGAGGCGAGCCTCAGCCCGCTTCGCTATGCGAGCGCTCGTCGAGCCCGAGTTCCTGGATCTTGCGGGTGAGCGTGTTGCGGCCCAGTCCCAGGAGATTGGCGGCCTCGATGCGGCGGCCGCCCGTGTGCGCCAGGGCCTTGAGGATGAGCGCCTTCTCGAACGATCGCGTCATGTCGTCCATGATCCGGCGCTCTCCCCGCTTCAGTGCACTTTCCGCTTCGCGCTCCAGCGCGTTGATCCAGTTCTCGTTGTTGCTGCGCCCGGCGCGCTCGCGGATTTCCGCGGGCAGGTCCGCCACGTCGACGTTCACGCCGGGGGCCATGACCGTGACCCAGTGGCAGATGTTCTCGAGCTGACGCACGTTGCCCGGCCAGTCCAGCGTCGTGAGGTATTTCAGCGCGGCGTCGGTGAGGCGTTTGGGTTCGACCCCCAGTTCCCGGGCGCTCTTCGAGAGGAAATGCTTCGCGAGCAACGGGACGTCGTCCCGCCGTTCGCGCAGACTGGGCAGGCGCAGGCGGATCACGTTCAGACGGTGGAACAGGTCTTCCCGGAAGAGGCCCTGCTTCACGCGCACCTCCAGGTCCTGATGGGTGGCCGCGATGATCCGCACGTTCGCGCGGATGGGCTGATGCCCGCCCACACGGTAGAACTGCCCGTCGGACAGCACACGCAGCAGCCGCGTCTGGAGATCGGCAGGCATGTCGCCGATCTCGTCGAGGAACAGCGTGCCACCCTCGGCCTGTTCGAAGCGGCCGTGCCGAGTGGTCTGCGCACCCGTGAAGGCGCCGCGCTCGTGGCCGAACAGTTCCGACTCCAGCAGGTCCTTGGGGATCGCTGCCGTGTTGATGGCGACGAAGGGCTTGGAGGAGCGCGGGCTGTGCCGGTGCAGGGCGCGTGCCACCAACTCCTTTCCAGTGCCCGACTCGCCGTTGATGAGAACGGTAGCCTGGGACTGCGTGAGCCGGCCGATTGCACGGAAGACTTCCTGCATCGAGGCCGCGTGGCCGAGGATCTCGGGCGTACCCTCCACCACATCGGGTGCTTCTTCCGTCTGCGGGACCTCGGTCATGGCGCGGCGGATCAGGTCCACGGCCTGGTCCACGTCGAACGGCTTCGGCAGGTACTCGAAGGCGCCGCTCTGGAAAGCCGAAACCGCACTCTCCAGATCCGAGTAGGCCGTCATGATGATGACGGGCAGCAGCGGGAACCGCGTCTTGATCTGCTGCAGCAGATCGAGCCCGGACCCGCCCGGCATGCGGATGTCGCTCACGACCACCTGCGGCGGCGTACCGGACAGTGCGTGCAGCGCCTCCTGGGCGTTCGAGAAGGTCCGGAAGGGAATGTCCTCGCGGGTCAGTGCTTTCTCGAAGACCCAGCGGATGGAGCGGTCGTCATCGATGATCCAGACAGGTCTCATGGCTCAATGCGTCTTGGAACGGGAGGATTCTTCCTGACCCACCGCAGTGCTCATGATGGGCAGGAGTAGGGTGAAGCAGGTGCGGCCGGGCTGGCTCTCCACTTCGATGAGGCCATGATGCTGGTGCACGAAGGTCTGCGCGATCATCAGTCCGAGGCCCGTGCCGCCTTCGCGACCGGACACGAGCGGGAAGAACACGCGCTCCTTGATGTCCTCGGGAATGCCGGGGCCGTCATCGATGATCTCCAGCGAGATGGCGAGGCGGTAGTGCTTCTTCGCGAGCGTGAGGCGCCGAGCAATGCGTGATCGGAAGGTGATCGTGCCGTGACCATCCATGGCCTGCGCTGCATTCCGCGCGATGTTGAGCACGGCCTGGATGAGCTGTTCGCGATCGGCGACGACGGTGGGCAGACTGGAGTCGTAGTCGCGACGGATGGTGATCCCCGGGAACTCCGCGATGATCAGCGTGCGCACACGCTCCGTGACTTCGTGCACGTTGAGATCGATGGGCTTCGGGAGCCGATGCGGTGTCAGCATGCGGTCCATGAGGAGCTGGAGACGATCGGCTTCCTTCATGATGACCTGCGTGTACTCGCGCTGATCGGGGCGATCGAGCTCGCGCTCGAGCAGCTGTGCTGCGCCCCGCAGTGCGCCGAGAGGATTCTTGATCTCGTGCGCCAGATTGCGGATCAGTTCGCGATTCGCCTGCGTCTGGTCGAGCAGCCGTTCCTCGCGTGCGATGCGCAACTGCTGCTGCGACGGGGAAAGCTCGATGAGCGCGCCACTGCCTTCCGCGTGATCGTAGGGTGTCACCGTGCACGATGCGACGAACTTCTGGGGCGCCGTCGGCGTGAGCGTCTCGATGGTGAGGTCGTGCTGGGTGAAGCTCGCACGATTCTGTCGCGCATGCGAGACCGCCGCGGCGAGTGCCTGCGGATCATTGAACGCTTCGGACAGTGAAAGACCCACCATGCTCTTGCGGCTCGTGCGGAAGAGATGTTCTGCAGCAGGATTCAGATACTGGATGCGATGACCCGGGTCGACCAGCAAAACTGCGGTCGAAAGGAGATCGAGCCCTTGTAGAGCATCGGGCTTCATCTGTATGCGCTCCGGGGCCATGCGACGGTCATTGCAATTAGCGCGCCACCGAATGCAACGCGGATGCATGCGAAGCGCGTGCGCCGGACAGCACCGGTCCGCGTGCGCTTCATCGGATGGTGGCGAGTTCCTTCCGGATCGCTTCGATGTTGCGCTCGTGGCGCTTTGCCGCGTCGTAGGCGGGCCCCAGGTTCTCCAGAACCTGCGAGACCGAGGCCCCGGACGGCCCGCTGGCCGCACCGTTGCGCAGGAGCAGCTGCCTCGCGGATTCGAGCAGGCGCTGTTCTTCCGCAAGCTCCTGCTCGAGGATGCGCCTCCGGTCGTCGTCGCGTCGGCGCTGCGTTGGGGCGTCGACGCGCGCCGCCCCCGCGATGGGTGCACCAGCAGAGGATGCGCTGGACGGCGGGGCGACCCGTTTTGGTGCGGGCAATGGAACCGGATCGAAGCACATCACTTTCCGCGCGTTCTTCACCGGCACATTCGCGAATGTGATCCGGCCTTCCGCGTCCAC
>JALOPS010000409.1 GCA_025453745.1 Gemmatimonadaceae bacterium | reverse complement strand
GCTGCCACGCAGACGATTGCAGCGCCGTGCACCAATGCGCCGACTGACCACTTGGCCATGATCCAGGCTCCTCCAACGGGCATCCACGGGCGAAACCGAGCGACGGAGTGTGTTGGCGAATCTGATCGCGCAGTGCTCCACGCCGAGCGCCAGGTGCCCGGTAATATCTCAAGGCACCCGTAGCGCCGGCAGATCACGAAAGAGCGCCAGCGCCTCGGGGTTGGCGAGCGCCTCGATGTTCTTCACCGGCCGCCCGTGAATGACCTCACGCACGGCCAGCTCGGTGATCTTCCCGCTCACGGTGCGCGGGATGTCGGCCACCGCCTCGATGATGCGCGGCACGTGGTGCGGACTCGTGTGCTCGCGAATGCGGCGCCGGATGCGCTCGCGGAGCGCGTCGTCGAGCGACACGCCCGTGCGCAGTCGCACGAAAAGGACGATCCGCGCGTCGGTGCCGCCAGTCTCGCCGAGCGTCTGCTCGACGACCAGCGACTCGAGCACCTCGTCGATCTGCTCGACCTGTCGATAGATCTCCGCCGTGCCGATGCGTACGCCGCCGGGATTGAGCGTCGCGTCGCTGCGCCCGTGAATGATCACGCCGTGACGCCACACGCCCGGGAGCTGTTCGAAGTACGCCGCGCGATAGCGCGCGCCGTCGGGATCGTTCCAGAACGCCACCGGCATGCTCGGGAAGGGCGCGGTACACACGAGCTCACCCGGCGCGCCGCGCACGGGGTGTCCCGCGTCGTCGACCACATCGACCGCCATGCCGAGTCCGCGCGTCTGCAGTTCGCCGCGATACACCGCACCCGTGGGGTCACCCAACGCGAAACAGGACACGATATCCGTGCCACCCGAGATGCTGGCCACCTGCACGTCAGGCCCGATGGCCTGGGAAACGTAGTCGTACGAATGCGCCGCGAGCGGACTGCCCGTCGAGAGCAGCGCACGCAGACGCGAGAGCTCATGCGTGCGACGCGGCGCGACACCAGCCTTCTCGAGGAGCGCGAGGTACTTGGCACTCGTGCCGAAGACCGTCACCCCCTCCGATTGGGCCAGATCCCAGAGCTGCTCCGCGCGGGGCGCGAGCGGCGCCCCGTCGAAGAGCACGATGGTGCTTCCCACGGCGAGCGCGGACACCAGCCAGTTCCACATCATCCACCCGCAGGTGGTGAAGTAGAACAGCACATCGTCGCGCGTCAGGTCGGTGTGCAGCACGAGCTCCTTGAGGTGCTGCACGAGCGTGCCACCGACGCCATGCACGATCCCCTTGGGCAAGCCCGTGGTGCCCGACGAATACAGCACGTACAGCGGATGATCGAAGGGCACGCGCACACACGCGGGCGCCTTGGGCGGTCCGGCCAGTGCGTCGGTCCACCACTGCGCGGCCGGTGCGACGGGGAGCGCCCCACGCGCGCCCCCCACGCGCTCGAGATGCGGCACCACGAGCGTCGCGCGGAGCGTCGGCAGCGCGGCCGCGATCTCACCGATGCGTGCGCGCAGGTCGATCACCTTTCCCGCATACGCGTATCCGTCCGCCGTGACGAGCACCACCGGGCCGATCTGCGCAAACCGATCGAGGACGCCCCGCACACCAAAGTCAGGCGAGCACGACGACCACGTCGCGCCGAGTGCCGTGGCCGCGAGCATCGCCACCACCGCCTCGGCGATGTTGGGCAGGAAGCCCACCACCCGATCGCCGGGCTGCACGCCACAGGCGAGGAACGCGCGCTGCGCGCGCCCCACGGCGTCGCGCAGCGCGGCGTGTGTGAGTGTGAGCGTGCGCCCCTGCTCCGTCCACGCCACGATCGCGAGGCGATCGTCATCCCACCGGAGCAGATGCTCCGCAAAGCTCAATCGCGCGTTCGGAAACCAGCGCGGACCGGACGTGTGCGTCGGCGGCTCCATGCGCGCACCGTTGGTGAGCACGGGCGCAAACGGATCGGTACCATCGACAGCGTCGGCGAGCAGGTCGCACTCCCGCACCCATTCGCGCCAGAAGCGCTCCGGGTGCGCAACGGACCAGCGCCAGAACGCGTGCATGTCGCCCACATCGGCGGGAACGACGCCCTGCGCGATCAAGGCCTGTCTCCACCGCGTCACTCGCGCAGCGGCGATGCGGGCGGCGGAGGGGCGCCAGATCGGCGCGTCGACCGTCATGACGAGCGCATGCCGCGGCGGGCGACCTCGACCGCCTCGCAGTGCGGACCATGCTGCGAGCAATACCAGCCGTGTCGATCGTGAAAGACGAGGTGCGTGCTCGGCGGAATCGCGAACGCCACGCGGCAGAGTGTTTGCACGCGGGAGCGATCACCCACGTGCGCGCGGGGGTCCAGCACCTCGACGATCGGCGGGCGATCGAAGAGGTCGAGCTGTCGCGCGCGTGGGGCGACGGGATCGGGAGAGCGGAGCGCAGGCATTGCGGACGTGCGGCGAATATGGGCAGTCGTCGACCGGACGGCAGGGCGGCATGGGTGGCGGGGGTGCCATCGACACGCGGATCGGCCGCATACTGCGGAGCATGGCTCCGTCCCCGGCATCCCGCGCGAGCGCGCACGCCACTGCTGCGCAGTGGGGCGCGGTGGCCGCGCCCGCTCGGGTGCCCGTCGCACCCGCACCGCCGGAAGAACGGCGCGTCCGTCGGGGGCGCCGGCGCCTGGTGGTCGCGGTCACGTCCGGGTCTGCCCTGCTGCTCGTCATCGCCGCGCTCACGGTCGCGACGCTCTTTCCGCCCATCGGCGCGCGTCGCTCCGCACGCCTTCAGGCCGAGCGCGAGGTGGCGGCGCAGCTCCAACCGGGCGAGCGCCTGATCGCCACCGCGTATGCGTCGCAGCGCGAGTGGACCGATGTGTTCCGTGAAGCGTTCGGTATCCTCGTGGCCACCGATCGCCGACTGCTCTATCTCTCGGTGCCGCCCATCCCGCTGCTCCGGCCGCGCGAGGCGGGACCGACGGAACTGCGCGTGGGGAGCTGGAACTACGACGCGTCGTTCACGCTCGAACCGCACACGTTCGTCTTTGGCCTGGTGCGCGGCGTCGAGCTGCGCACGCCCATCGAAACGCGGCGCTTCTTCGTCGCGGCGGGTGAGGAGCCCACAGCGCGCCGCATCGCCCGCGCGGCCGCAGAAGCACGCCGCGCGGTGACCGACGTCTTCGAGCGCGAACTCGCCGCGCAGCAGACCGCCCCGCCCGAGGTGACCACCTACATCACGCACATCGTGCGTCCGGGCGAGACGCTGATCGCGCTCGCCCGGAAGTACGGCACCACGCAGGCGGTGCTGCAGCAGCTCAACGCGCTGCCGACCGGATCGATTCGCGTCGGACAGCGGTTGCGCGTGCCGCAGGTGCCGGTGGACTCGACGGTGCGCGATTCGGCGGCACCACCGCCACCGTAGGCACCCACTCGATGGGGTGCCGCGGCGCGGACACGATGGCACTCGTGTCGGTCAACGCGCCGAGGAAGGCGATGATCGCGTCCCGATCGGCTCGCGTGAGCTGCACGCGGTCGGGGGGCAGCGTCTGGTGCGGCAGCACCGCACCAATTCCCGCGCCGCCGCCGCGCACGTAGAACTCGAGCACCTCGTCGAGCGTGCGATAGACGCCGTTGTGCATGTAGGGTGCCGTCACCGCCACGTTGCGGAGCGCGGGCGTCTTGAAGGCAGACTGATGCAGCGGCACGCGCGTGACGCCGGCACGCCCCGGATCAGCGTCCACCCGCGCCCCCTGCCAGCGTGCGGTGGCCGGCGTGCCCAGCACTTCGAACTCCCCCTTCTGATAGCCCGGTGGCACCGTTCCGCCAAAGAGCGGTGCGAAGTGGCAGGTGCCGCACTTGCCGGTTCCCATGAACGCATTGAAGCCACGGCGCTCCAATGGCGTGAGAGCGGATGTGTCGCCGCGCACGTGACGATCGAATCGACTGTCGAGCCGTACCAGCGACCGCTCCCACGCGGCGATGGCGTCGCGGATGCGTTGCGCCGTGATCGCGCTGTCTCCCCGCGCCGCCGGTGCATCACGAAACGCTGACCGTAAGCGCTCGCGCACACGTGGCGACGCATCGAGTCGCTGCACGGCCGCGTCGAGCGACCCGTGCATCTCGGCGGGATT
>JALOPS010000094.1 GCA_025453745.1 Gemmatimonadaceae bacterium | reverse complement strand
GCGGTCGTCGCGCCACGGAAACGGTCGTCCGTCGACTGGTGCCGCAAGACGGTGGCAACCTCGGCGTCCGTGAGCGTGACGCCGTCGATCGCACGAACGTCGCCAGGCCCTTCATCGATCGGCAGCAGTTGCACCGCGCCGACGCAATCCCGACCGATGGCACCCAAGAGCGCGCGTGCGTCCTGCCGGCCTGCGGTGAATCGGCGAGCGATGCGCCGCCTGATGGCGAGCGAATCGGGGAGCAAGTTGTCGAACCAGGACGCCACGGCATTGCCGCGATGCGTGGCGTTGCCCGGCATGAACGGAAGCGTGAGCGAAAGCGGTCGTGCGTAAGGCGCGTCGATCCACGCCGGATCGTAGGTGAGCGTCTCCACACCGCCCGACGCGCGCGCCCATGTCGCGACCCGCACGCCGTTCATCCAGACGGTCAGCGGTGGATTACGAGACGCGGGGCCGGGCCTCACCACTCGGCGTCGCTCGTGGCTTCGTGCGACGCACTGCGATCATCGAGTACAAGACGTGCGCCGAGGATGGTGGCGATGTGCTGGATCTGTGCGAGCGATACGCCGGCCGGATCACGCTCGATCGCGGAGATGCGACCCTTCGATACGCCGAGGCGTCGGCCGAGCTCCGCTTGCGTCAGTCCTCGCGATTGACGGAGCCCGCGGAGAACGGCCCCGGCGGCATGGGGGTCGAGGATGGGGAACATCGTTGCTGAAGGCGAGCGAAGGTTCACCAATAAGTGAACTGTACGATAGTATACTAATAGCAGAACTATGAATAAGTAAACCAATTGATTGACAACATGCAAGTCCACATATCTGTACACCACTCGACATCGCCGTCACCCGGTCGTACCGGGGGGTCCGTCTACAGTTCTCGCGGCGGCACCCACTCCGGCACACCCTCCGGGCACTTCCCCTCCCCCGTGCTCGTGATCGCCGCAAACCCTCCCCGCCCGTATCGCAGATCCCACAGCTCCACGCCGGTCCCGCTCTTCACCCACGCCGGCACACGCATGAAGCGGAGCGCCGCCGCCACGTTGCAGTCTCCTCGCGCGAGCACCGCGAGTTCGCCCGCCGGGGCGCGCCACTCGCCCGTCCACCGCACGTGCGTCGTCCCCGCGAGCCGCACGGAGTCGAGCCCCGACGCACTGCGAATGCGACAGCCGCCGGGCCCTCGCCACGCGGGCATGGGGCGCACCTCCGCACCACGTGCCTGGTAGCCGCCCGCATCCTCCCACACCACCAGCGCCGACCAGCAGAGCGGATCGGCCACCCCCGGCGTGAGCACCACGTCCAACTCAGGCGCCGTCAGCGCGGCACGCACGTTCCCCTCCGCCGCACGGGCGCCAACAAAGAACACGCCCTCCACCGCACACCACACCGCGATCGCCGTCGCCACACGCACCAGATCCTGCGCGCGATGGCGCATGCGCCACGCCAGCGCGCCCATCACCACCATGCCACCGGTGAGCACGAGCGCAACGCCCCACGTGGTGAACGCGGTAAACCACACCGCCGCGAGAATCGCGACGAGAAAGAACACCAGCACGCCACGCCCCGTGCGGGACCGCTCGCCGGCCACGAGCGCCGGAATCGCCGCCACCCACAGCCACGGCTCGACGATGAAGATCGCGTCACCGTAGAACCACCGCGCATCCCACGGCCAGAACGGGTGCACACCGTAACTGTTCGTCCAGTCGAGCACGATATGACTCAGCGTGCCGAGCAGCGCGACGGCCAGCAGCGCACGACTCGCGACGGTCGTCCGCAGATCGCGACGCCACGCCAGCAGCACGCCCCAGATCAGCAGCGCCCCGGCGATCGCCACGACGATGGTATGCGTGTGGCCACGATGATGCAGCATGTAGCGCAGCGCCTCGTCACCGCCGCGCCCCAACCCGGACCACGCGAGATCGACATCGGGCAACTCGGCGGCAATGACGCCGGCGAGCACGAGCGGCGCGCGCGTCGAGTCGGCGAGTGCCGCGCCGCGTGAGCGATGCAGCGCGCGCACCCCATCGGCGATCAGAAGCCCGGCGAGGGCGTGCGTGACGTTGTCCACGAGAGAGTCTTGAGTGTTCCGGTGCGCGGCGCGCACCACCCCGCGTCAGCGCAACTGCGCGACAAACGCCTCGACCAACCCTTCGAACTCCTTCGCCACGCGCGCGCTCGTCTTGAGCACCTCGCCGTGGTGCAGCGGAGTGTGCGAGATCCCCGCCGCCGGGTTGGTGATGCAACTGATGCCCGCCACGCGCATGCCGAGCGCGCGCGCGACGGTCACCTCGGGGACGGTGCTCATCCCCACCGCATCCGCCCCCATCTTCTCGAGCATGCGCACTTCGCTCGGCGTCTCGTACGTGGGGCCCAGCAGCCCGGCGTACACCCCTTCCTGCAGTGCGAGCCCCTGCGACGCCGCGATCGCATGCAGCAGCCGTCGCAGTGCCGGGTCGTATGGATCCGACATGTCGGGGAAGCGCTCATCGCCCTTCTCGAGCGGCCCGGTGAGTGGGTTGCGGAACATCAGATTGATGTGGTCCGCGATCACCATCAGATCACCCGGTCGGAAGGTGCGGCGCACGCCGCCCGCCGCGTTGGACACCACGAGCGTGCGAACGCCAAGCGCATGCATGACGCGCACGGGAAACGCGGCGGTCGCGGCGTCGTGCCCTTCATAGAGATGAAAGCGGCCGGCCTGCAGCACCACCGGGCGACCGGCGAGCTCGCCAACGAGCAGCTCTCCCGCGTGCCCATGCACGGTGGACGGTGCGAAGCCCGGGATGTGCGCATACGGAATGCGCGCCGCGTGCGCAACGCGCGCCGCCAGCCCGCCGAGCCCCGAGCCGAGCACGATGCCCGCCACGGGCATGGCATCGAGATGCTGATAGCCTGCCGCCGCCACGCGCTCGCGAATCACCGACGCGGCGGCCAGCGCCTCTTCACGCCCGGTCATGCGGTGCCGTGCGTTGACACGTGCGCCGACAGTGCGTCTGTCGCACGCGCGATGAGTGCGCGCCGCTCGCTCCACGGCAGAAACGCGACGTCGAACGCCGTCTTCGAGACCTCGGCCAATGTCGCGAGCGACCAGCCCAGGTGACGCGCCGCCGAGGCGTATTCGTCGGTGAGGGTGACGCCACTCATGAGTCGGTTGTCGGTGTTGAGCGTGACCGGGATCCCGAGCGCGTGATATCGCTTGATCGGATGCTCCGCGAAGCGTGAGACGACGCGCGTCTGCACGTTGCTCGTGGGGCACACCTCGAGCGCGATGCGCCGATCGGCCACGTAGCGTTCGAGCTCGGGGTCTTCGTGCAGCCGCGTGCCGTGCCCGATCCGGTTGGCGCCGCAGTCGTGGATTGCCTCGCGGATGGACGCCGCCCCCCACCCTTCACCGGCGTGGCAGGTCACCGCCAGGTCGTGTGCGCTCGCGTGGGCAAACGCCTCGCGATACTTCGACGCCCGATTGCCTGCTTCTCCCGCCGCGAGGTCAAAGGCGACCACGCCGCGATCGGCCCACGCCACCGCGAGCTCCGCGTGCGCCTGCGCCATGGCCACCGAGTCGCCACGCAGTGCGCAGACGATCATGCGCGCAATGGTGCCCGTCTCTCGCTCACCACGCTGCAACCCACGCCACCAGGCGGCCATCACGTCGTCCATGGAGAGCCCACCGCGCGTGCTGAGCGACGGCGCGTACCGCGTCTCCACATACCACGTGCCGTCGGCGGCGACATCATGCACGAGTTCGTACGCCACGCGCTCGATGGCATCGGCCGTCTGCATGACACCCGTGGTGATCGCAAAGCGCGCCAGATAGTCCTCGAGCTGTTTCGCATCGTCCACGAGCATCCACGCCGCGAGTGCCGCCGGATCGGTCGACGGCAGCGACGTCCCCGCCTGCGCCGCGAGCTCGGCGAGCGTGCCCGGTCGCAGCGACCCGTCCAGATGCAGGTGCAGCTCGGCCTTGGGCAACGTGCGCAGCACCTCCCACGGGATCTGCGGCACGGCCGCGGCCTCGCGGCGCCCGCCGATCACGCGGAAGATCGCGCCACCATGGACCGGCGTCGTGGCGTCGACGGGCAATCCGCGACTGTCGGTGAGGCGCGCCTCACCGGCGGCAATCGCGTCGGCCAGCGCATCATCGAACGCGCGGACCGCAGTGGCGGCGTCGCTGCCGAACGGCACGGAGACCCCGCGCTCGTTGACGAAGACGCGCAGGTCGTGCGGCATGGTGCCGCTCATCGTCCGCCCCCGCCGGTCGCCACCTGATGGCGTTCGATGATGCGCGCCTCGCGCACCGGCTGCACGGGTTGCGGCTGCGCCGCGAGATAGCGCTCGAGCGCCGCGACGTCGGTGACGCGCAATGGCACGATCGACACCGCCGCGCGCTGCGTTGCCGCCGGCACATCATCCCCCAGCATGAAGTCGTTCACGATCACGGTGTAGAGAGCCTGAGGGCGAATGGCGCGTCCATCGCCCAGTGTCACGCGCGTCACGCGCGGACCGTCGGTCACGAGCGAGTCCCACTCGATGCGCACGCCGCTGACATGCCAGTCGGCGCCGCGCGCGGTGACGGCGCGCTCCATCAGCGCGGTCACGTCGCGACCCCGCAACGTCAGCCGCGTGAGTGCGTTGCCGTACGGTTGCACCGCGTAGAGCTGTCCGAACGTGACCGGCCCCGCCTTGAGCGGCGCACGCACGCCACCGTCGTTGACCAGGGCGATGTCGGCGCGGCCGATGCTGCGCTGCGCGTCGGCCAGCAGTCGACCGAGCGCGTGATGTCGCGGGTTCTCCGGAAGGTCTTCGGCGAGCGTCGCGACCACGCGATTGGCCTCCGCCGCAGCCGCTGCAACGGCCGTCTGCACGATGCGCGCCGCATTCGCCGGAGCGCCCGCCGTATCGCGCGCGGTCAGTCGCCGCACCTCGGAACGCGGAGCGAGATCGTTGCCAATGGGGAGGTCGACAATCGCCAGCGCGCGCCCGCTCGACCACGCCTGCACGACCGGCGTGCGCCCCACGCGCGCGTCGAGCGTCCAGTGGTTGTGCCCGGCGATCACGGCATCGAGCGGCTCGCGCGACTGCCGTGCGATGTCGAGCGCGGGACCGCTGCATCTGGTCGGCTCGTCGCGATCGCAGCCGCCGCTTTCGTGCGCGACGACGATCACGTGCGTCGCACCGCGCGCGCGCAGCGCACGCGCCTGCGATTCAATGTCGGGCACTGGATCGAGGAACCGGTACCCGCGCACATGGCGCCAGTGCGTGGTGCGCGAGGTGTGCGTGGCCGCCACGCCAATGATCCCGATCTTGAGCCCGTCGCGCTCGATCAGCGTGTCGGCCCGCAGCCAGCGCGGGCGCTGCCCATCGGGACCACGCACATTGGCGCCGAGCACGGCAGCCCGCGTGTCGCGAATGCGGGCGCGCATGGTGTCCACGCCCCAGTCGAACTCATGGTTGCCGAGCGCGCTGGCCGACAGGTCGAGCGCATTCATGAACTGCACCACGGCGCGCCCATGATTGCGATTGGACGACAGCGGCCCCGTGAAGCGATCGCCGGCATCGACCAGCACGGTGGTGCATTGCGGCCGGCACTCCGTGCGCGCGCGTTCGATGGCAGCGGCCAGCGCGACCCCACCACCGAGGGGTTCTCCCTGCCCCGCCGTCCACGGCTCAAGCTGCCCGTGAAAGTCGTTGATCGCCAGCACGCGCAGGTAGCGTACGGTCGCGGGCCACGCTGCGGGCCGAGGTGACGCCTCCGCGCGGCGCGAACCGGGATTCATCGCCGCATACATGGTGGCCACGGCGCCGGACGGTTCGATGCGCCAGTTGCGCTGTGCATAGTTCGCCGGCGCGAGCGTGCCGACCCGGCGCACTTCGTCTTCGAGGAACTGCCGCACCTCCCCCTCCGACGAGTACGTCACGGGTGCCCCTTCGAGCATCGCGAAGCCGCCGCCGCCCGTCTGCCGATAGTTCGACAGCGCCATCGTGAACGTATCGGTGGCCGTGACCGGCCGCCCGCGCACGGTGAGCTCCGTGATGCGCGCGCCCACGGGACGCCGCAGATCGATCACGTAGTCGGCACCCGCGACCAGGTCGAAGTTGAAACCCGGGATCTTCGGATCGAGGGGCACCTGCCCGGCGAGCATGCGCCCGGCGTCGTCGACCTGACCGAAGTAGCGCGCGCTCTGTTCGAGAAAGGCGCGAAGCTGTGCGCCGCTGATGCGCACGGCGCGCAGCGTGTTGTCGTACGGGTAGAGCCGCGCGAGCTGCGCGACGGTGATGGGTCCGCTGTCGAGGCGTGCCGAGAGATCGAACGCGGCGCCGGCCGCAAGATCCGCTCCGGCCTTGCGGCGCATGACTTCGAGTACGAAGTCCGTCAGTGGCGTGTCGACCACGCGCGCCGAGTCGGCGCGCCACACACTGGCGGTGGTGCCAATGGGCGTGGAGACGTACGCCATCGTCGCGGCGTGCGCATCCGCCGTCGCGGCGACGACAGCCGCCTGTTCGGGTTGTCCGGCTGCCGTCACCAGCCGTCCACGCTTGCGCGTGACGGCCCAGCGCCCGGCCGAATCGCGTTCGACGCGCAGCGTGGCGACGGCCACATTCGCCGCGAAGTTGCGCGGCTGGATCAACGTGGTGCGCCCGATGACCGTGTCGGCCATCTCGCGGTGCGAGTGTCCGTATACAATGAGATCCAG
Organism: Gemmatimonadaceae bacterium; assembly: GCA_025453745.1. Lineage (GTDB taxonomy): Bacteria > Gemmatimonadota > Gemmatimonadetes > Gemmatimonadales > Gemmatimonadaceae > JALOPS01. The sequence continues at coordinate 6,118 of JALOPS010000094.1, read as the reverse complement.
CCCGCGCGTCTCCATTGCGACGCGTGCTGCCGCATTCTCCGCACCGAGCCCGCGCGTAGTATCGTAGCTCGTCGGTTCGCCGAGCCCACTGTGCATCACGGCGATGACCACGTCGGCGCCCGCCGCGCGCGCTTCATCGACCGCACGCTGTGCCTCGGGGACGATGTCGGCGATCCAGAGCCGACCGGTGAGGAAATCGCGATCCCACACCATCGCGCCGGGCGTGGTCAGCCCGATGATCCCCACGGTGATGCCACCGCGACGGACCAGCGTGAACGGCGGATAGGCGCGGGTGCGTCGGTCCGCGCGATAGATGTTGGCACCGAGGAACGGCACCGTCGATCGGGCGAGCGCCGAGTCGAGAAGCGGGACCCCGTAGTTGAACTCGTGGTTGCCGATGACCGCCGCGTCGTAGCGCATGGCGTTCATCGCCGCCATCACCGGGTGGACCGGGAACGGACGGATCCGTGCGGCGACGTAGGTGAGCGGATTGCCCTGCAGGAGGTCCCCCGCGTCGACGAGCACCACGCGCTCGGGGTTGGCTGCCCGCACCGAGTCGATGACGGTTGCCGCCCGCGCGAGCCCGCGATCACGATCCTCGCGGCCCGCGAAGTAGTCCCACCCGCGCAGCCGACCGTGGACGTCGGTGGTGGCCGCGATCACCAATTCGACGGGGGGCTGACCGCGCCCCTCGCCAGGGGCAAGCACCCCGAGCACCGCCAGCAGAACCCGTACCCGTCGCATCCCGAAAGCTCCACGGGCCTCCGCCGGCGCCGCAGACGGGTCGGGGCCCCCGGCGGCCGCGATCACGGTGACGGCACCGTGAGTTGACGCCGCCCCCGGTCGTCTGGCACACTCCACCCACGCGCGCAGGCGGCCCGGCGACGATACCCAATCGTGACACCACCGTCGCCGAGCGATCACTCGCGTTACCGATTTCTCTGCCGTTACCGAACGTGGCGGTGACGGCCGGGCTGGCATCCCTTCTAAGGCAACCGGTCGACATGGCTCCACTCCTCATCGGCATCGCCGGCGGGACAGGCTCGGGGAAGTCCACCGTGGCCCATGCCGTGGCCGATGCGCTGGATGGGCATTCCGTCGCGTTCGTGGACATGGATGCGTACTACCGCAGCTTCGCGCACCTCACTTTGCACGAGCGGCATGCGATCAACTGGGATCACCCGGACACCTTCGACCTCGAGCTGCTCGACGATCATCTCGCCGCGCTGGCCGCTGGCGAGGCGATCGACAAGCCGATCTATGATTACACCACCCATGCCCGCCGCAGCGAAACGGAACGGGTCGATCCGGCAGACGTGGTGGTCATCGACGGGGTGCTCCTCTTTGCCGACGCACGGCTGCGCGAGCGGCTGCACGTGAAGGTGTTCGTGGATGCGGACGCCGATGAGCGCGTGATCCGCCGGATCCGGCGCGACCTGGCGCACCGCGGGCGCCAACTCGAGGGAATCCTCGAGCAGTATGAGACCACCGTGCGTCCGATGCATCTGGAATTCGTCGAACCCTCGAAGCGCTACGCCGATCTCATCATTCCGCGCGGCGGCCACAACGCCGTGGGCATCGACCTGATCGTCGGCCTCATTCATCGCCAACTCGACTTGCAGCGCGCATGAGCCTCCGATCGGCCGCACCGGTGTCGTCCGCCGCCAGCCCCACCGCCACGTCCACCCCCGCGGCGGCGCCGGCGGCCGCCGGTGTGCGCGTGCTCGTCGTCGACGACGAGCCGGACATCGTCGCACTGGTCGCGTACCACCTGGCCAAGGCGAGCTATCGCGTCGCGACCGCCTCCACCGGTGCGGACGCGATCGAGCTCGCGCGCCGGGAGCGCCCGGCCCTGATCGTGCTCGATCTCATGCTGCCGGGCATGTCGGGCTTCGACGTACTCGAGCAGTTGCGCGCGGACGACAGCACGCGCGAGATCGCCGTGCTGATGCTCACCGCGCGCCGCGAGGAGCCCGATCGGATTCGCGGCCTCTCACTGGGTGCCGACGACTATCTCACCAAGCCGTTCAGCCCCCCCGAACTCGTGCTGCGCGTGGGGAACATTCTCCGGCGCGTGGCGCAGACGGCAACACCCACCGCCGACCTCGTGGTGATCGGGCCGATCACCATCGATCGCGGCGCAATGACGGTGACGGTCGATCAGGAACGGATCGATCTGACCCCCACCGAGTTCAAGCTGCTGCTCACACTCGCGGAGCGTCGCGGCCGTGTGCAGGGGCGGGGACACCTGCTCGAGACCGTGTGGGAGGCGGCGCCCGACATCCAGACGCGCACGGTCGACATGCACGTGCAGCGACTGCGCACCAAGCTCGGCGACGCGGGCGACCTGATCGAAACGGTGCGCGGCTTCGGGTATCGACTGCGGGCAGCGCATAGTCGCGGCGCGTGATCGCGCTTCGGCGGGCCGTCGTCCTGTCGCTGACGGCGGGATTGCTGGTCTGCGCGGTCGTCGCGGTCATCGGCTCACCCGGTGACATCGCGGCGGCCTTTGCCGCGACGGTGGTGGTGACGAGTGTCGCAGGCGTGCTCACCTGGCGGCGCTACACGCGTCCGGCGCTGACGCTCGCCGCGGAGACGCGCGCCGCCGCGATCGACGACGACGGGCGGCGGCCGAGCACAACGGGGAGTGGCCTCGACGACGTCGCGCGCGCGGTGCAGCGGCTCATCGATGCCCATGCCGCGCGCGGGCTCGCGCTGGGCGAGAGCACGGCCATGTTGCGCGCGGTCACGGATGCGCTGCGCGAGGGACTCCTGGCGATCGACGGCCGCGGCGAAGTCGTGCTGATCAATGCGACCGCACAGGAGCTGCTGCGCCTGCGCGAACCCGTGCCCTTTCCCGTGGAATGGCTGCCGCGAGAACGCGCGCTGCGTGACGTGATCGCCGCTGCACAGAATGGGCAGGAGAGCACGGATATCGAAGTGCAGGTGGGTGACCGCACGCTCGCGTTGCGTGCGCGGCCGCTCGGTCGCATCGACGGCAAGGCGGGCGCCGGCTGCGTGCTGGCGATGGACGATCTCACCCCTCGGCAACGCCTCGATGCGGTGCGCCGCGACTTCGTGGCGAATGTGTCGCACGAACTCCGCACCCCGCTGACGATCATCTCGGGTGTGGCCGAAACACTCGATGATGACGCGATGCCCGCGGAGTCGCGGAAGCAGTTCGTGCAGATGGTGGCGACGAATGCGCGACGCATGCAACGGATCGTCGACGACCTGCTCGACCTCTCGCGCATCGAGTCCGGTGGCTGGCTGCCGAATCCGGGCGATGTCGATGTACGCGCGGTGGCGCAGGAGATCTTCGCCCCGCTGCGCGAGGAGGCCGACCGCAAGGGCGTGACGCTGGGGCTCTCGCTCGACGGGGGCGATCGCGTCTACGCCGACTCGACGGCGATCCGGCAGGTGCTGAGCAACCTCGCGGAGAACGCGCTGCGCCACACCGGATCGGGCCATGTGACGATCTTCACCGAACGCGCCGTGCCGGACGACGATACGCCGGCGGGCGGCGTGTGGCTCGGGGTGCGCGACTCGGGCAGCGGAATCCCGCCGGCCCATCTCGAGCGGATCTTCGAGCGCTTCTATCGCGCCGATCCCGGCCGCTCGCGCGAGGCCGGAGGCACAGGGCTCGGCCTCGCGATCGTCAAGCATCTCGCCGAGGCGCATGGCGGCCGCGTGCGCGCCACCAGCATGGTGGGCGCCGGGACCCTAATCGCGGCCTACTTCCCGCCGGCGACGCCCCGCGGCTGAGTGTGCGGCCGGCCACCGAGCCGTGACAGAGTCGTTGCACAGCCGTGCGGGGACCGAGACCTACGTAACGGAGCTTGGGGGATCGCCGAGGACGGCCGGAGATCGGCCGTCTCCCGTTTTCTCCAGCTGATCCTCCATGTCTCAGTGCGATCGTCCATCGGTGTTGTCGCGCGTTACGCGCACCGCCGGTGTCTTCGCTCTCCTTGCCGCCGCAATGCGCCTGCCGGCGCAGCAGCCGACGGCGGCGCCGACCGCAGCCCCCACCGGGCGCATCACCGGACGCGTGATCGACGTGGCCACCGGCGCGGGACTCAGTGACGCCGGCGTCCAAGTGGTTGGTACGACACTCGGCGTGATGTCGGGCGTCGACGGACGGTTCACGATTCTCCGCGTGCCGGCTGGCACGGTGACGCTGCAGGTGCGGCGCATCGGCTATCAGGCCAAGACGATCACCGGACTCATGCTGCCCGCGGGTGGTGCGATCGAGCAGAACGTGTCGATGGGGGTCGCCACGGTGCAGCTCACCACGCAGACGGTGACGGCGTCCGCCGAGCGCGGCAGCGTGAACGACGCGCTGATGCGACAGAAGAAGTCGGCGAACGTGCTCAACGAGATCACCTCCGAGCAGATCGCGCGCAGTCCGGACAACGATGCCGCCGCCGCCGTGCAGCGCGTCAGCGGCGTCTCGGTGCAGGATGGCAAGTATGTGTTCGTGCGCGGCCTGGGCGAGCGCTACACCACCGCGTCGCTCAACGGGTCGCGGTTGCCGAGCCCGGAGCCCGAGCGCAAGGTCGTGCCGCTCGATCTCTTCCCCTCGGGGCTGCTGCAGTCGGTCACGACGATCAAGACGTTCACGCCGGACATCCAGGGCGACTTCTCCGGCGCCCAGGTCGATATCAAGACGCGCGAATTCCCGACGCGCCGTCAGGTGACGTATCAGTTCGCACTGGGCGCGAACGGACTGGCCACGGGACGCGATGTGTTCTCGGCCCCACGCGCGGGCGGCGAGCTGTTTGGCATGAGCCCGGCGTCGCGTCGTCAGCCCGGTGTGCTGGCGTCGACCAACTTCCTGGGCGACGTGTCGCAGCAGCGTTTCAACGAGATCACGCGCGCGCAGCGCAACGTCTGGACGCCCAACGCCGGCACGGGGCTGCCGAACAGCTCGATGGCCGTCTCGGCGGGCGGCAACTCGATCCTCGGCAAGTCGGTGGGCTACATCGTCTCGGCCAACTATGGCCTCTCGCAGGAGATCCGCGCGAACGAAGAGTTTGCCATCGGCAATGCCGGGCCCAACAACACGGTCGCGCCGCTCGCGCGCTTCCGCGGCGAGACCGGACGGACGAGTGCGCTGTGGGGCGGCCTCGCCAACTTCAGCACGATGGTCGGCCGCCGGAGCCGCATCTCCTTCAACAACACCGTCACCCGCTCGGCGGACAATGAAGCGCGTCAGGATCGCGGCTTCGACGAGAATCTCGCCGACAGCGTGCAGCGCACGACGCTCCGCTACATCGAGCGCGGTGTGGTCTCGAGCCAGTTGGCCGGCGAACACCAGCTCACGCCGAATCAGCGCTCCGACTGGTCGCTCAACTTTGCGCGCACCTCGCGCAGCGAACCCGATCGCTCCGACGTGGTGTACTCGCGCGATCCCAACGGCACCTTCCGCCTGCTGGGCTCGCTCGACGGCGCGCGGCGGCTCTACTTCGATCTCGGGGAAGACAACGCGGTCGCACAGGCCAACCACCAGCTCTGGCTGGGCGGCGTCGATCGCGGTGTGATGATCAAGTTCGGCGGCTACTTCCGCGCGACCGATCGCACGGCCGATGCACCGATCTTCTCCTTCCTCACGCGTGCGGGCGACAACATCACCTCCGGCAGCCCATCGCAGATCTTCTCGTCGCAGCAGGCGTGCGACGCGTGCAACACGATCAACGTGCAGCCGGTAGGACAGGCCGGGTCGTACACGGCCACCGATCGGACGTCGGCGGGGTATCTGATGTCGGAGTTTGGGGTGTTCGGTCGCTCGCGACTGATCGTGGGCGCGCGGGTGGAAGACGCGCGGATCACGGTGAACACGACGACGCAGGGCGGCTTCACGAACACGGCACGGCTGTCCAACACCGACGTGCTGCCGTCCGTGGTGCTCAACACGCGGCTGGGTGAGCGCTCCAACTTCCGGCTCGCGGCCACGCAGACGCTGGCGCGGCCCGAGTATCGCGAGCTCTCGCCGGTGACGTTCCGCGACGTCCTGGGCGGCGTGAGCCTGACGGGCAATGACCAGCTCGTGCGCACGCTGATCCAGAACTACGACGCGCGCTGGGAGTTCTTCCCGACCTCGGGCGAGGTGATCAGCCTG
>JALOPS010000093.1 GCA_025453745.1 Gemmatimonadaceae bacterium | reverse complement strand
GTTCAAGGACTCTGACCCCTTGAAGCGGAGCCCACCGCCCGACAGGTCGCCTGACGCCCGGCGTCGCGCGTCGCAGCAACGGGGCACAGCTGTCGATCGGAATCCCCCGGTCACGCTGTTCAAGGACTCTGACCCCTTGAACGGTTCAAGGACTCTGACCCCTTGAACCGGCACATCCGCCCACGCCTCGGCACGAATTGCCCGTGCCGGCGCGCCGAGCCACGCGCGCAAGGGCACCGCCGCAGCGCGTAAAGCACTACCAGACAGAGACTTACGAAGAACACCACCCGGCCGAGCCCCGTGGCCCGGCCGTTGCCTTTCATGGGTCTCGTCACGCGGCCCCAAGCCGCTCAACCCCGAGGCTCTTCCATGGATCCGGCACTCCGCGCGTCTGCCACCGGCATGATCGCCCAGCAGACCCGTACCGAGGTCATCGCCAACAACCTCGCGAACGTCAACACGCCGGGCTTCAAGCGCAGCCGAGCCCACTTCGAAGACCTGCTCTACCAAACCGTCCAGGGCTCCGCCGTCCTCGGCACCCCCGACGCGATCAACGCCCCCGCCATCCAGGTCGGACGCGGCACACGCCTCGCCGGCGTCCAGCGCCTGCACACTCAAGGCCCCATCGAGCAGACCGGACGCAACCTCGATGTCGCCATCGAAGGCGAAGGCTTCTTCCAGGTGCAGCTCCCCAACGGACAGACCGCCTTCACGCGCGACGGCTCCTTCGAGATCTCCGATCAGGGCGTGCTCGTCACCGCGCAGGGCTTCACGCTGCAGCCGAACATCCGCATCCCGCAGGACGCCAGCGAAGTCACCATCTCGCCCACCGGCTACGTCACCGTGCGCCGCGGCGACGAGACCCAGCCGCAGGAGCTCGGTCGCCTCGAGATGGCGCGCTTCGCCAATCCGTCGGGCCTCCTCGCGATGGGACAGAACCTCTATCAGCCCACGCCCAACAGCGGACAGCCGGTCATCGGCTTTCCGCAGGAAGAAGGGATGGGACGCCTCGTGCAGGGCAGCCTCGAAGGCTCGAACGTCGAGATCGTGCAGGAGATGGTCGACATGATCACGGCCATGCGCGCCTACGAGATCAACTCCAAGGCGATCAAGAACAGCGACGAGATGGGCCAGATGGCCAACAACCTCATCCGGTGATGTGGCGTCTCGTGGGTGCATTCGCTGGCGTGCTCGCCGCCTCGGTCGTCAGCGCGCAGATGGGTGCGAGCGACGCCACGCCCGCGATCGGCGTCGTGGTGCCGGACGCGCCCGTGTCCGTCATCGCCCGCACGCTCGTGGGCGAGAAGTGGGCGATGCATCCCGATTCGATCGTGGTGCGCTTTGCCACGCCGACCGACGCGTATCGCCAACTCTCGACATTCGTGACGCTCATCGGCACCGGTGACGGAGACGCCGAGCTCCTGCTCGTCGATCGCCAGGCGCCGCCGGGCACACCACCGATTCGCGTACACGCCGGCACACGCACGCGCGCGCTGATCGCCACGCGCGCCCTCGCGCGCGGCGACACGGTGCGCACCGACATGGTCGCCGAGCGCGACACGGTGCTCTGGGGCCGCCCCACGAACGCCCGCACGTCGATCGCGCGCACGCCGACGATCGGATGGATCGCGCGTCGCGTCATCGCCGCCGGCGAACGCCTCGCGGAGCCCGCAGTCGCTCCTGCACCGGCCATCACGACTGGCGATCCGGTCCGCGCGGTCTTCCGCGACGGCTCGCTCGCACTCGCGCTCCGCGGCACGGCCACCAACACCGCGGAAGTTGGCCAGCGCGTCACCGTCCGCATCGATATGCGGCGCCGACTCGACGGAATTGCCGTCGCGCCTGGCGTCGTCGCCCTTCGGTAGTCGAGTCTTTCCATGTCTCGCGCACTCGAACACACCCTGCGCTTCGCCGTCTCGCTCTGCCTCGCGGCACTCGCAGCGCATCTCCTCCCTGCGCAGCCGCCGGCGCCCAACACGCCCGCCGCGGGCGCGACCCCGGCAGCGAGCAACACGCAAGCGACGCCAACGGCAGCCACCACCGCATCAACGGTGGCCAACGCGCCAGGCGGCATGCGGCCGCGCGCCTCGTGGGTCGCCGACCGGCGCGCCTTCGCCGTCGGTGACATCGTCACCGTGCTGATCGACGACTACACGATCGCCACGGCGGTGAAGGACAACATCGCGCTCGACACACGGCGGCGAAACGTCGGCGGCACCGTACGCTTGCCCGGCAACTCGCAGGGTGGTGGCCTCCAGACCAACAACGACGCCGACACCCGGCAGCAAGGTCAGGCGCGTCGCGAAAACCGCTTCCAGAACGAGATGTCGGTGCGCATCGTCGCGCTCGGCGCCAACGGCCTCATGCAGATCAAGGGCGTCAAGTCGATCAACGTCGACAAGGGGATGCAGGACATCACGCTCACCGGCTGGGTGCGCGCGCAGGACGTCTCGCCGCAAAACCTCGTCGAGTCGTATCGCATCGCCGATGCACAGCTCACCTACCTCTCGCCCGGCCCGCTCGGCAAGCCCAAGAGCGGCCTGCTGACGAAGCTGATCTCCCCGCTCTTCCCGTGATCGTGCCCATGTTGACGCTCCGGTCCGCGCACGCGCAGTTCGTTGCGCAGCAGGCCACCGCGCGCCGCCGCGCCGCGCGCGAGGCCCCGCTCGCGACGCCGACGGTCGTGACGCTCTCGACGCGCCAGTTGCGGTGGGTGTTGCGTGCACTCGTCGCGACGGCGCTCGCCGCGTTCCTCGCGCCGACGATCACACACGCACAGGCGCCCGCCGCCGGTGACGTGCGCATCCGCGATCTCACCACGAGCGAAGGCGCAACGCCCATTCGCCTCATGGGCTACGGACTCGTCGTCGGTCTCGACGGTACGGGCGATCGTGCCATCGGTGGGCAGACCGCCGGGCAAACCGTGCAGTCGGTGGTGAACCTGCTGCGCCGCTTCGACATCGAAGTGCCGCCCGAGCTCATGCGCATGCGCAACGTCGCCGCCGCGCTCGTGACGGCGGAGATCTCCCCCTATCTGCGCCCCGGCGGCCGCTTCGAGATCCACGTCAGCTCCATGGGCGACGCGCGCTCGCTGCGCGGCGGCGTGCTCTACATGACGCCGCTGGTCGCCGAGCCGGGTGGCCCCGCCATGGCAACCGCGCAAGGTTCGCTGCTCGTGAGTGAAGGTGGCTCCGCGCAGCAGATGCGCTATGCGCCCACCATCGAGACCACCGCACGCATCCCCCAGGGTGGCCTCCTCGAGCAGGACATGCCGCGCGCCGCGTTTGCCTCGAGCAACCGGCTGCTGCTGCGCGAGCCCGACATCGGCACGGCGAGCCGCATCGCCGCGGCGATCAATCAGAGCATCGGCGCGAACAGCGCCGTCGTCGAAGATCCCGGCAGCGTGCGCCTCGCCCTCGCCGACTCTGCCGATCGCGCCGTGACACTCACGCGCATCCGCGAACTCGCGGTGCGCCCCGAGCGCGCCCCGCGCGTGGTCATCGACGGGCGAGACGGCACCGTCGTCGCCGGCGGCGATGTGAGCGTCGGCCCTGCCGTGGTCAGCCACGGCGCGGTGACACTCGCGATTGGTGAAGACGCCGCGAACGCGGCACCCACCACACAAGGCCCCGCCGCCGTACGCGTCGCCGTCGGCTCGTCCGTGCAGCGCATCGCCAGCGCCCTCCACGCGGTGCAGACGCCGCCGCAGGAGATCGCCGCGATCTTCGCCGCCCTGCGCGAGGTCGGTGCGATCACCGCTGACGTGGTGGTCCGCTGATGCGCATCGCACCCACGACACTCCCCACCGCGTCCACCGCGCAGCCCACCGCGCCAACACCGGCACGCAACGCGGACAAGCTCAAGGACGTCGCACAGCAGCTCGAGTCGGTCTTCGTCGAGCAGCTCTTCAAGGCGATGCGCGCCACCGTTCCGCAGCAGGACGGCATCGTCACCGCGAGCGCGGGTGAGGAAATCTTCACCGGGCTGATGGATCAGCACCTTGCTGCCGAAACTCCTACGCAGTGGTCCAGCGGCATCGCCGATGCGCTGTACCGGCAACTGAAGCCCCGTCTCGCGTCGCCCGCTTCCAACGAGTCTGACCGGTGATTGCCACTCCTGATCGTCAGCCCCGCACCGCGACGGCCGGCATGCATGCCGCCGAGCCCACGCGCGCGCCCGCGGCCACCCTCGATTCGCTCGCCGATGCAATGGAAAGCGAGCGTCGCGTGCTCGACGAGATCGCCGGCACCATGCGGCGCCAGCGTGCGGCCGTTGGCGCCAACGATCTCGACGCGATCGACGACTCGGTCTTCGCGATGCATCGCCTGCTCCAGACGCTCGGCGCCGCGCGGCAGCGCCGTCGCATGGTGAGCCGACTCTTTGGCGCGAGCGACGATCTGCCCATCCGCGATCTCGAATCGCTGCTCGGTCCGTTGATGACCGTGCGCATCGGCGCCGCGCGCGAAGCGCTGCAGCAGAGCGCTCGCGCACTCTCGAGCGAGGTGCAGATCAACCGGCGCGTGCTGCGCGAGGCGATGGCCAGCGGTGAGGACTTCGTCCGCACGCTCGCGGGCGTCACCGATCCCGGCGCGCAGGCTGCACCGATCGCGGCCACGTACTCGGGCACCGCGGCGGTGCCCGCCGCCGCGCCCAAGATCGGCAGCGGACTGCTCGTCAACCGGACGGTCTGATGCCTACCGGCCTGCTCGGCATCGGTCGCAGCGCGCTCATGACGCAGCAGCGCGCGCTGCAGGTGGTCTCGCAGAACATCGCCAACGTGGAGACGCCCGGGTACTCGCGTCAGGAAGCCGTGCTCACGGCCAATACGCCCGTGCGCTTCCCGTGGGGCAACCTCGGCACCGGCGTCTCGATCGTCGACATCGCACGCCGTCGCGATCAGCTCCTCGACACCGCCTTTCGCGACAACGAAGGGCGTGCCGCGGGCGCCGACACACGGCGCGGACTGCTGGCCGGCATCGAGAACATCTTCGGCGAGCCGAGCGATCGCGGCATGAGCACGGCGCTCGACAAGTTCTGGTCGGCGTGGAGCGATCTGGCGGCCAACCCGTCGAGCAGCGCCGCCCGCAACGTGGTGCAGCAGCGCGGTCGCGAAGTCGCGCAGCTCTTCAACAACTACGACCGCCAGCTCACGTCGATGCGGGATCAGGCGATCGCGCGGGTGACCAACACCATCACCCAGGTCAACGATCTCGCGCAGCAGGTCGCCGATCTGAACGGTCGCATTCTCGCGAGCGAGGCCGGCGGCCAGACCGCTGGCGATCTGCGCGACGCGCGCGACCTCGCCATCGACAAGCTCTCCACGTTGGTGGGGGCGTCGGCCACGCCCAATGCTGATGGCACACTCACCGTCACCATCGCCAACGCCACGCTGGTCGACAACACGACTGCGCGTCCCCTCACCGTTCGCTTTCAGCAACCGCCGGCGCCGCCTGCCCTGGTGCCCGCCGATCTCGATATCGAGCTCCGTTTGGGCACGAGCCTCGACGCGCTGCCGCCGACCGGAGGTCTCGTCGGCGCCACGATGACCGTGATCAATACGGACATCCCCGACATGCGCACGCGACTCGACGCGATGGCGTCGGCGATCGCGAGCGAAGTGAACACGCTGCACCGCACGGGCTACACCTTCCCGACGAACGTGCCGCCCGGCGTCGCCGCCGGCGACTTCTTCGATCCCGGCAGCGTGACGCAACCGGTGACCGCGGCCACGTTCAAGCTGCTCAAGGACATCGACGATGACGCGAGCGGCATCGCGGCGTCGACCAATCAGAACGGCCCGACGGACAACGCGCTCGCCCTGGCGATGGCGCAGCTCAAGGACAAGCCCAACACCGTCTCGTTCGGCGGCGAACAGGGCACCTTCCTCAGCTTCTTCCGCTCGAGCATGACGCGCGTGGGACTCGCGACCAGTCGCGCCACCGAAGACGCGGAAGCGTACAAGGCACTCGCGCTGCAGGCGGAGAATCGCCGGCAGGAAGTCTCCGGCGTGAATCTCGACGAAGAGCTCGTCTCGATGATGCGCTTCCAGCAGGCCTACGCCGCCGCCGCGAAGCTCATCACGACCGCAGACGAGATGATGCAGACGGTCCTCACGCTCAAGCAGTAAGGACGCGCCATGCTCATTCTCGGCCGCAAGCCCGGCGATGCCATCCTCATCGAAGGCGACATCCGCATCGTCGTCCTCTCCTGCGACAAGCAGGGGGTCAAGCTCGGGATCGACGCCCCATCATCGGTGAAGATCCTGCGTGGCGAGATCGCCGCGCGTGTCGCCGAGGAAAACCAGCGCGCCCAGGCCACGGCGCAGTCGCTCGATGCGTTTGGCGCGCTGTTGGGCGTCGACGTCACGGCCGACGCGCACGCCGCCTGAGCGCTGGCGTGGCGCCGCTAGGCGGTGCGCGTCGCGCGCGCGGCGCTGAGCGTGGGCAGCGCGAGCTGCACCGCACCGTGCGCGGCGTCGATGCTCGCCGTGCCACCGAGCGCGCGCGCGAAGACATCGATGGCGTGCACGACGCGCAGCGCCTGTTCGGGTGCCGACACGTCGCTCGCACCCGCCACCTGGGCAACGAGCAGCGTGCGCTGTGCATCGCCGGAGACGGAACAGGTGATCATCGGCGGTACCGACTCGTGGCGACGGCGCCGGGCCATTGCCACCGCACGCGCGGCCGTGAGCACCAGCAGCAACAGGTGCAGCACGCGGGCCGGATTGCCGTACGCGGGCTGCGCGGTCGCGTCCGCGTCGATGATCACCGGGACGTCGCGCAGCGGCAGGTGATGGCGATGCAACGCCAACGCGTGGCGGGCCAGTTCGTCGAGCAGCAGCGGCTCCGCGCCGGGCTCGAGGGGCGCCGGCAGGAGCCGCAGGTCACCGAGCAACGTTTCGAGCCGCTCACTCTCGGCGGAGAGCGCGGCGACCATCGCCGGGTCGAGCGCCTCACCGCCCGAGGCCATGTACGCCGCTGCGCTGATGGTCGCGACGCGGTTGGACAGGGCGTGTGCGACGCCGCGCAGCAGCTCGTCGAGCTCCGCTTGCCACACCGCACGGGCAAGCGCGTCGTCGGCCACGCTCGTGACATTTGCGCGCCCCTGGGCGTGATCTCCGGCCGGCACCGTGACGGCGGGGCCGGTCATCGGACACTCCAGAATCGCTCGCCGGGCGCCGACACTCTGATGCGTACGGCAGTGCACACGACCCCGCGCGGGTCCTGAGCGCTCCGCCCCCTCTCCTCACGCCCCGCGACCGGATTCTTCGTGTTCACCATCATCGGCCTCGTCATCGTCTTCGGTGCCGTGATCGGCGGGTACGTGATGCACCACGGCCAGATCGCGGTGCTCATCCAGCCCAACGAGTTCCTGATCATCGGCGGCGCCGGGTTGGGCTCCATGGTCATCGCGAATCCACCGTCGGTGATCAAGGGCGTCTTCGCACAGCTCATCGGGCTGCTCAAACCTAATCCGTATTCGGGCGCCGCCTACCAGGAGCTGCTGCAGGTCCTCTACGACGTCTTCCAGAAGGCGCGCAAGGACGGCCTGGTCGGCCTCGAGTCGCACATCGAGAACCCCGAGGCCTCGGACATCTTCACGAAGTACCCGACGTTCCTCAAGAACCACCATGCCGTGTCGTTTCTCTGCGATACCCTCAAGGTATTGCTCACCGGCACGGTGGAAGATCACAACCTGGCCGAGATCCTCGAGATGGATCTCGACAAGCATCATCACGAAGCGAACCTCGTCCCCACCGCCATCACGAGCGTCTCCGACGCGATGCCCGGTTTCGGCATCGTCGCCGCCGTACTCGGCGTGATCATCACGATGGGCTCGATCGGTGGCGAAGCCTCGGAGATCGGCAAGAAGGTCGCCGCCGCTCTCGTCGGCACCTTCGTCGGCATTCTCATTGCGTACGGCGTGCTGGGCCCCATGGCCAAGGCCGTCGAAGGGCGCATTGCCGCCGAGCACGACTACATGCACATCATCCGCACGGCACTGCTCTCCTTCGCACGTGGCGATGCGCCGATGACGGCCGTGGAGTTCGCGCGCCGCAACATCGAGCCGCATGAGCGGCCCAGCTTCAGCCAGCTCGAGGAGCTGACCCGCAAGAAGGCCGCCTGATGAGCAAGGGCGGCAAGAAGATCGTCATCGTCAAGAAGAAGAAGGGGCACGGCCACGGCCATCACGGCGGCTCGTGGAAGGTCGCCTATGCCGACTTCGTGACCGCGATGATGGCCTTCTTCATGGTCATGTGGATCCTCGGCATGGATGACAAGACCAAGCAGGCGATCGAGGGCTACTTCTCCAACCCCATCGGCTACAAGAAGGGGTACAGCTCCGGCTCGAGCCCGATGTCGAACGGCGCGATGCCCATCTCGCAGACGCGCAACGTGGTCAAGCTCGTCGTGCGCAATGCGGAGCAGAAGAAGTTCGAGGCGCTCGCCGAGCGTATCCGGCAGCGCCTCGACGAAAACGACGCGCTCCGGAAGCTGCAGGCCAACTTCGAGGTCACCGTGACCAACGAAGGGCTCCGCATCGAACTGATCGAAGGCGGCGCGGGCGACATCTTCTTTGCGCGCGGTTCGGCGACGATGAATGCGCCGGCGGTGCTCTCGCTCTCGCTCATCGCCGAAGAGCTCGCGAGCCTGTCGCACCCCATCGTCCTCGAAGGGCACACCGACGCGGCGGCCTTCGGCACGACCGATGGCTACACCAACTGGGAGCTCTCCGCCGATCGCGCCAACGCCGCGCGCCGACTGCTGGCCGCATCCGCAGTGGGCGCGCAGCGCATCACCGAAGTCCGCGGTTACGCGGCCACGCGCCCGCGCGTGCCCACTGACCCGCTGGCCGCGGCCAACCGGCGCATCTCGGTGCTGTTGCCGTTCACGCAGGTGCCGCAGCCGGTCGAGGACGCGAAGTCGCTCCCCGACGCCGCGGCGCGCGACCAGTACGAGACCGAGATCGCCCGCGAGGCGGCACGCCCGCGGACACCCGCGGCACGCGCCCAGGAGCCCAAGGTCACCGAGTAGCGGAACGGATCGGCTCGCGCGGCGGTATCGTTCGGCATGCGTCATGCCGTCGCCGCCCTGCTCGTCTGCACCTCCCTCGCCGCGTGTGCGGGGCAGGACTCGGCGACCGTCGCCGCGTCCGCCGATTCGGCGCTCTCGCGCGACATCGCCCTCGCCTCGGGCGGTGCGCCGCAGAACGGCGTGCTGGGCGATACGGCGTTGACCGTCCCCACCGTGGACCCTGCCGCAGGGCCGGAGAGCGCACCCACGCCGGCCGCATCGCCGGTCTCGCGGCCCACGCCAACGCCGCGGCCGCGCGCCGAACCTGCGCCCGCGCCCACACCGCCCGAGCCATCACCGGTCCCCTCCCCCGCCGCACCGCCGCCGACGGAGCCCCCGCCTGCGCCCGCCGCAGCACCCGAGCCTGCACCGGCCAAGGCCGCGCGCGCACTCGGCGCAGGCACGGCACTCGAAGCCACGACCTCCACGCGCATCTGCGCGCGCACCAATCGCGCCGGCGACAAGCTGGTTGCCACGCTCAAGGAACCGATCACCGCGAGTGACGGCAGCACGATTCCCGCGGGCGTGCCCGTGGTCTTCGAAGTCGCCGAACAGTCGGCCAACGGCGAGATCACACTGCGCGCGCGTGCGATCTCGGTGAATGGGACGTCGGTTCCGATCGACGGGACCGCCTCGACGGAAGGCGCCACCGAAACGCAGCGCGTCGCCAGTGGCGATGACAAGGGCAAGGTCGTGCGTGGTGCGATCATCGGCGCAATCGCCGGCCGCATTCTCGGTGGCAGCACACGCGGTGCGGTGATCGGTGCGGCCGGCGGTGCGGCAGTGGGCACGGTGCAGGCCATGAAGGGCGGCGGCTCCGAGCGCTGCCTGGCGCCCGGCGCGACCGTGCGCGTCACGCTCGCTTCGGCGGCCACGCTGCCGTAACGCCGCTCGCGGTGCGCCCCGTGCGGGGTTAGCCTCCCCGTGTGATCGAGGTCGACCGCTACACCAAGCGCTATGGCGACATGACCGCCGTGCGCGAGCTCTCCTTTCGCGTCGCGCCGGGCGAAGTCGTTGGCCTGGTCGGCCCCAACGGCGCCGGGAAAACCACCACGCTCCGCGCACTCGCCGGCGTGCTCCGCCCCACCGAGGGGCGCATCCGCATCGCCGGCTTCGACATCGTCGACGAGCCCGTCGAGGCCAAGCGGCGGCTCGCCTTCATCCCCGACGAACCGCAACTCTTCGAGTATCTCACGGTCGAAGAGCATCTGCGCTTCATCGCACGCCTCTACGCGGTGCGCGACGCCGCAGCGCGTATTCCCCCGCTGCTCGAAGAGCTCGAGCTCACCGAGAAGCGCGCCGCGCTCTCGAGCGAACTCTCACGCGGCATGAAGCAGAAGCTCGCGATCGGTTGTGGCCTGCTGCATACCCCCGACGTGCTGCTGCTCGACGAACCGCTCACCGGCCTCGATCCCGGCGCGATGCGCCGCATGAAGCGCACCATCGTCGCACGCGCAGAGGCCGGTGCGGCGGTGCTGCTCAGCTCACACCTGCTCACGCTCGTCGAAGAGGTGTGCACGCGCATTCTTGTCATCGCGCGCGGTGAACTCGTGGCCTTCGGCTCGCTCGCGGAGCTCACCGCCACCAACCCCGCGCTCGCCGGACTCGGTCTCGAGGAAATCTTTCTCGCCCTCACCGAAGATCCCGCCACGCGATGACCGCGCCGGCGTCGCCACTGCCACCGCTGTCGCCGTTGCGGACCGCGCCCGCGCCGAGCCCCATGGCGTGGGGGGCGCTGCTCTATCTGTATTCGCGCACGACCGTCAATCGCCTCGGGCAACAGCTCGCGCGCCTGCGCTCGCCGCGCTACGTCATCGCGCTGCTGCTCGGCATCGGCTACTTCTATCTGGCCATCGGCCGCGGCCCCACACGGACCGACAGCGGCGAGGTATTGCGCACCGTCTCCCCCGACTGGCTCGCCTTCGGCTACGCGCTCTTCATTCTCGCCCCGTGGGTCTTTGCCGGGCGACTGCCACAGTTGGCACTCGCCTTCTCGCCCGCCGAGGTGCAGTGGCTTCTTCCCGCGCCACTCACGCGACGCGCACTCATCAACGCGAAGCTGCTCAAGTCCCAGCTCGCGATCCTCGTCAACATCGTCGTCTTTCTGGTCATCCTGCGTGGCGAGTTCGGCAACGCGGCACCGTGGATGCGCGTGGTCTCGCTCTATCTCGTCTTCAGTACGCAGACGCTGCACGGCCTGGGGGCGGCGCTCACACGCGCCAGCATCGCACAGCACGGCGGGAGTGCGCTGCGACGGCTGCGCATCCCGCTCACACTGCTTGCGATCATGGGCGGCCTCATGCTGGTCGCTCTCGTGCGCGCGCTGCCCGCGCTGCGCGAGGCGTCCGGCGACGCCGGTTCGCTCATCGGCGCGTTCGGCGATGTGCTGCGCAGTACGCCCGCGCGGCTCGCGCTCTTCCCGGTGCGCGTGCTCATCACGCCACTCTTTGCCGATTCGTTCTGGCAGTGGCTCGTCGCACTGCCGCTCGCCATGGTGATCCCCGCACTGCACTACTGGTGGGTGGTGCGTACGGATGTGGCGTTCGAAGAGGCGGCCACCGACGCGTCGTCACGCCTGGCCGCGTGGCAGGCGCGCAGGCGGAGCAGCGGCATCAACGTGCCGCAGTCGCGCACACCCCTGCGCTTCCCGTCGCTCACCACGTATGGGCGCCCGGAGACGGCGATCGTCTGGAAGAGCCTTGCGGCGGCGTTCCGTATCGGTGGGCTCGTGTGGCAGGCCACGATCTTTGCCGGCGGACTCGTATTCATGGGCGTGCTGCTCGTACTCGTCGGCGGTGAAACGGGAGATGTGCTGCTGGGTGTCGGCGCCGCGTGGCTCGCGATGTTTCTCGTCATCGGCCCCATCTGGAACCGCTTCGACTTGCGGCTCGACCTGCCGCGCCTCGCGATTCTGCGCAGTTGGCCGCTCTCGGGTACACGCGTGGTCGGCAGCATGATCGCGGGCACCACGGCCATGCACGTCGCGATGGTCTGGCTGCTCATCGCGCTGCTCACGGCACTTGCCTTCTACACCACCGACGCCGTCGCACCGTCATCGATCGCGCGCATCGCCATCATCGTCGCACTCATCGTGCCGTCGATCAGCGTGTTGATGTTCACGGTGCAGAACGGTGCGGCGCTGCTCTTTCCGGCGTGGGTGCGCACGGGGCCGCAACAGCGCGGCCTCGAGGCGCTCGGTCAGAACCTGCTCACCACCGCGGCCACGCTCGTCCTCGTGCTGCTCGGCAGCTTCTATCCGGCGATCGTCGGGTGCATTGTCGCGCTCTTCCTCTGGCGTCCACTGGGCGGCAGTTGGGCACTCGTCCCCGCGCTGGTCGCGGCGTTCGCGGTGGTCCTCCTCCAACTGGTCCCCGCCGTCCGCGCACTGGGGACGCTCTTCGACCGCATCGAGCCGCGCGATCTCGCCGGCGACGTGTAACCCCGGGCGTTCGGACCCGACGTCCACTTTGCGGCGCGCGTGCAGTCGCCGAGTTTTCGGCCATGGACTCCCCGTTCGAGCCCGACGACGAGGACGCGCAGCGCGCCGCCGTCTTCGTCACCACGCGTGACCCGGTGCAGATCTCCGTCAGTCCGCTCGAAGATACGCGTGCGCCGGAGCAGTCGGCGCTCGGCGCGTACATCGCGGGGCGGCTGATCGCGCGGAGCGCGATGCCGAGCGACGCGATCGAGCGCCTGCTCTCGCTCAAGCTCTTCGATGAGCCGGTGCCGGTCGGACTCCTGGCCTTCGAAGAAGACCCCGGCTTGCAGTGCCGCCTCGTGGCCCTCGTGCCGATC
>JALOPS010000408.1 GCA_025453745.1 Gemmatimonadaceae bacterium | reverse complement strand
CCGCCTGATCTCGATCGACTCGACGACGCCGCGCGCGCGCAGGATCGCGAGGCGGTTCGGCAGATCGCGCACACGCTCAAGGGCGCCGCCAGCGTCGCGGGATTGCGCGAGGTCTCGACTGCGCTGGCGGCCGTGCAGCGCAACGCACGGTCAACTGAATGGCTGGTGCTCGCGCGCGACGTCGCGGCGGTGCGGCGTGCATTCGATATGGTCATCCCCGTCGTGCGCGAGCGGCTGGCCCACGTGGCGCGCAACGATCTGGCCGCTGCGCGCGCGTAATGCGTCGGGCTACGTCGCCGGCGCGAGCGACACCTCGATCTCGCGCCACTTCCCCTGGCGGAAGCGCCACACGCTCAGCGCCGCGCGCGTCACGTGGCCGGCGAGAATGGCCAGCCAGATCCCGATCGGGTACAGCAGCCCCGCCTGCTGCAGCACGAAACAGATCGTCAATGGCACCACCATCTGCGAGATGATGGAGATGTAGAACGGGCTCTTGGTGTCGCCGGTGCCTTGCAGCCCACCCGTGAAGGTGAGCGCCACGGTGATGAAGAGGCCGGAGAGGGCGAGCACGCGCAGCAACTGCGTGCCCACGGCGACCACGTCAGCGTCGCGCAACCCGAACAGCCCGAGGAGCGTGCCGGGAATGAAGAAGTACAAGAGCCCGAGTGCAGCGGCCACGCTCACGCCGTAGCGTGCGGCGGTATACACCGCGCGGTCGGCACGCTCGGGGCGCTGGGCACCAAGGTTCTGCCCGGCTACCGCTGCCGTCGCGCCCATGAGGGCCGATCCCGTCCACGTCACCAGCGCAAAGAGCTCCGTGTACGACACCGTGTACGCGGCCTGCGCCGCGGCACTCTGTTGGAGCGAGCCGATGAAGCGGAGCAGCAGCACGCCACCGATGTTCATCGCGATCCCCTGGAAGCCGGCCGGCAATCCGAAGCGGAAGAGCGAGCGGATGATCTCCCAATCCGGCGCGAAGCCGTGGTGTCGCGGAAAGTGTACGGCCCACCCGCCGCGCCAGAGCTTCCACACCGCGTAGCCGGCGACGAGTGTGGTGGCGATGATCGTGCCAAACGCCGCGCCGAGCGTGCCCAGTGCGGGGATCGGTCCAATGCCGCCGATGAGCACGATGTTGAGCGCCACGTTGAGCGCGGTCATCACGATGCCAAGTACCATTGGCGTGCGCGCATCACCGGCGGAGCGCAGCGCGCCCCCGAGCATGTAGAAGATCAGCATGCCCGTGCTGCCGGCCATCATGGCGCGGAAGTACGGCAGCGCCTGGGCCTGGACGGCGGGCGTGGCGTTGACGAAGTCGAGCAGATATGGCGCGGCCACCCAGCCGATGGGGGCCAGCACGCCCAGCGACATCGCCGTGGCCGTGAGAAACGCCTGGTACACCACGCGATCGGCCTGATCGGTGTCGCCGGCGCCAATGAAGCGCGCGACGAGCACGCTCATGCCGGTGAAGACCGACATCACGAACACGATGACGACGATCCAGAGCTGCGTGGCGACGCCGACCCCGGCATTGGCGGTATAGCCGACGAAGCGACCGACCATCGCGTGGTCGATGATGCCCTGCAAGCCGCCGAGCACGTTCGTGACGACCGATGGCCACGCGAGCTTCCACACCGCGGGCCCCAAGGGACCATCGACGATGGAGCGATCGATCGGTCGCCGTGGCGCGGCGGCGCGCTCGGCGGTCGGGGGCGTCGACGGTGCGGGGGGCGTGGGTACGGCGGCGTCCGTGGACGCGTCGGTGGGCATTGCCCGGAATGTACCCCCAGAACGGCGGTGGGGTGCGGGGCGATGGGTCGGGCGGGCGGGGCCGTTCGGCGGTCCCGCGTGTCGTTCAGGTCATGACTCGGCGTGTTCGCATGAGCGGGCTGTCCGTCGCGCCGCGACCGACCGTTCCGTGATCATGCGTCGATCCTGATCCGGAGCGTGCAGGTACAGCGATCGGAGCAGACGATCGTATTCCGCATGCGATCCAATCCAGAACCACAGCCACACGTCCCCTTGGCGCGCGGCAAGTGCCGGGTACCCCAGTCCCACGCGCGCGGAGTACACGTCGGCCGCGCGACTGACCAGCTTGAAACGAAGTCCGGGATGCTGAGGGTCGCTCGCAAACGTGCGGTACGCCTGGCGCGCCTGCTCTTGGACATGCACTGCCAGGGCTCTGAACGCGGCACGAAAATCCGTCGTCGTTCGAGACGTCATCTAGATCCGCTCAGGGTCGAGCGACTCGGTCCGCCCGCCGGAAAACTCCGCGCGTGCACGCGCCGCGAGGGAGGCCAGCGCATCGGGACGACTCTCGATGAGCGCATCGATCGTGCCCTCGGAGTGCAGCTCCGCGAGCAACGCCCGGCCGAGCGCATCCTGCTCTTCCGCCGGGAGCTTGGCAGCGGCAGCAAAGGCCGACTGGAGCAGTTGGGTCATCGCGAACCTCGTAAAGTGGCCGGTGGGGAAATCTACCCGGAGCCAGGGAGATCGAGCCACCGGTAGAACCGAACGCGTCGGAGCTCGGGCTGCCGGCGGAGAATGGGCTGCGTCGAGCATGCAGTGCAACTCGGCTCCTGACGGCTGCGGGTGGTCGGTACGATTGACCACATGTCACGCGACGCGTACGCTCCTCGCATGGAGCCGGTCCTGATGACCGCCGAAGCGCTGCTGGTGCAGCAGCCCGATCACAAGCGGACGGAGCTCGTGCGCGGGCGCATGATTGCGCGGGAGCCCGGTGGGTGGGAGCACGGCGCCGTCGCGGCTCGCGCACTGGGCGAGTTGTATCAGTTCCTGCGCACGAGTCCCCTGGGAACGGCCTTCGCCGCAGAGACGGGTTCGTGCTGGCGCACCTTCCCGATACAGGTCGTGCCCCCGACATCGCCTTGCCGCGCACTGCCAGTGCACCTGCGGCAGACGGTGCGGTGTATCCGCAGCTGGACCGCAAATTTGCGACGGATCGCCGCGGTGTCATCTCGGCGAAGATCGGTCAGTGGCTCGCCGCGTGCGAGTACACTGTGTGGTCGATCGATCCGGGGTGACGCACGACGCGGGTGCATGCGAACGACACTGGTGTCATGTGCACGGGCGTTGCTGACTTGCCGAAAAACGGGATGCTCCCGCCCCGGTTTTCGTTGTGCGAGAGGTCAGCGCCCCGCCCGCTTACCGCTACCTCCGCGGCTACTCTGCCAGCTCGAGCTCGCATAGGGTGAGCGTCCATTGATCGGGCTGTTTCTGGTCCCATCTCGAGGAGAAGCGCGTCGGGTGGTCGATTCAGCGGCACGGCCTTTGTCGACGCAAGCTGGCGTACTGGAAGCACGGACAGCACTGGCCGGGGCGTCAATTCGCAGGCCGCCGCGCCGCACGCTTTCGACGCATGCCTTGGGCTTTCTGTGCCAATGCTCCCGTTGTCGTCGCGGCGGGCCGCAGAGCGTCTAACAGGCTGCTGAAGAAAGCTGTTGCGCGCCACGGGGATTGTCCCTACCGTGGCGCATCTCTTTTGGAGCCCAGCGATGCGTGGAGATCAGGAGCCCCAAG
>JALOPS010000407.1 GCA_025453745.1 Gemmatimonadaceae bacterium | reverse complement strand
GAGGGCAGCGGTGATGCTCGATCTGTCTCGTCCGCTGGTGATCCCGGAGCTTGCCGGCCTCGGTCTCGCGCTGAAGGCAGGGGATCTCACGCGGCACATCCTGGTGACCGGCGGATCGGGCGCAGGCAAATCGCTCAGCGTGGTCATCCCCGTGCTCCGCGCAATGCTGCAGTGGCGGCGCGACGAGGACGCGGGGCGGCCTGCGCTGCTGGTCATCGACCCGAAGCGAGAGCTCGGTGAGGTGGTGGCGGCGTATGCGCCAGATGTGGTGCGCCTCGATGAGGCCTCAACGCCCGCGGTCGACCTGTTCGGTGCCGTGAATCGAAGTGACCTCGATGCCGGCACCGTGGTCGACCGATGGCTCGCGATTTCGGGCAGCGACTGGTCCTCGAGCCGCGATCCCTTCTGGCGCGTCGCGGCGCGCAGTCTGTTCGTCGATCTCGTTGGCCTCGACCTCGCCTTGGCAGCGAAGGGGCGTGACGCCGCCGATGGGCAGCTATGCCGCGCTTCGTTCTGGCGAGCGCTGTCCCATGAGCTCCGATCGCGCACGCTGGTCACCGATGCCGAGCAGCGGGCGCTGCTGCGTATGCGGGCGCCGATCAGTCGGTACCTGACCCTGCTGCGGCTGCTGCCGCGGAGCCCCAACGATGGCGAGAACTCGAGTGCCGTGCGCGCAACCGAGGTGCTGACACGGTGCGTGGCCAGTTACGCGGCGGACGTGACCATCCCCAGTGTGTCCAAGCTGTCCCAGATGGCCTCCGAGACCTCGATGAGCATCGTGGCGACTGCCGTGGCCATTGCTGGCCCGCTCGCCGACGGCGTGGTGCAGGCGCGCATCTGTTTCGACGCCGTCCCCCCGTCGCGAGCGCGCCCGCGACTCGATATGCGAACTGCCATCCGATCCGGCGCCGTACTGCTGTACCAGCCACGCGACGGGGGTGAGGAGAGCGCCTGTATCTCGCGCGCGCTCAAAGCCGCGTGGTACGACGCCGTGCTGCAGGGGGCGGCGCTGGGTGCGAACGGTCAGCCGGAGCGACTGGCACTCCTGGTGGCCGACGAATTTCAGCGGGCGATCACCAGCGTCGGTGTGTCCGATGCTCAGTACGTCGATCGCGCACGTGCGCTCGGCGGTGGCTGCCTATTCGCGACGCAAAGCACGTCTGCCCTGCGAGAGCGTCTGCCAGAGAACGCCGACCACGCGTTGCGGGCCCTCCTCAACAATGTAGGTCTGCGCATCGTGATGGCCTCCACCGACCCTGCCTTGCCGCGCGAGATCGAATCCGTGGTGCCGGCGCCGCCGCCGGGGTTCCCACATCTGGTTCATGCCCGGCCACCGGCGTTGTTCGAGCCGGGCGAAGCGTTGTGGGTGCGGCCGGGAGGGTACGGGTTGGGGAGGGCGGTGCTCAAAAGGCCCTACTGCTAGGGCGCATTTGCGCGCCACGTGGTCCCCATCGGTACGGTCACCTTACGAGGTGCGCATTTCACCCAAGTCGATCACGACTTTCGGTCCAAAGCGATCACCGGTTTCGATCCATGGCGATCAGTCATTTCGGCTGATATCGATCACTGGGGGAAGGACGCGGACTAGGGGTTAGTCGGTCGGGGACTCGGGGGTCGGATGGCGGCGTAACGAGCCGCCGGTGAAGGTGAGCCGGTGGGCGTGGTTGACAATCCGGTCGAGGATGGCGTCCCCAAACGTGGGTTCGCCGATCATCTCGTGCCAGTGATCGACGGGCGGTTGGATCGTCACGAGGGTGGTGTTGCGACCGACGCGGTCCTCGACGAGTTCGAGGAGATCACGGCGTTCGCTGTCGCCGAGGGGGGCGAGGCCCCAGTCGTCGAGGATGAGGAGATCGGTCCGGGCGAGGCTCTGCATCAGCTTCGCGTAGCTGCCGTCGGCGCGGGCCAAGACGAGCTCGTCGCCGAGGAGGCGCGGCACGCGGCCGGGCCCCACGAACACGAGCTCGTCCATGCAGCGCACGTAGTGGCGCCAGCCTAGGGTGCGTTTCACGAAGTCGTCCACCGCATGCATATACCAGTCGGCGAAGAGCTGGCTGGTGAGGTTGCCGATGGGAACGTCGCGATGCCGGCTCGGCACTCACAGGTCGTCGCCGGGCAGCGGGGAATAGTACTCGTCGTGCGCGCTGTAGGTGGCGAGCACCTGGTCCACCAAGGCAGGCGTGCGGCGGCAGGCAATGCGCTCGGAGAGGATTAAGCGCAGGATGGCGTGGTCGATGGCGGAGAAGTACTTGGACACGTCCACCTTGAGCACCCACGTGCCACCGCGCAGGTGCCGGTGAAGCGTGTCGAGTGCGCGGTGGGTGCCGCTCACAACGCGGCAGGCGAATGAGCACGGAAGCATGCGCCGATCGAGCACCGGCTCTAGCTTGGCCACGAGGGCAGAGTGCACGACACGATCCCTTTAGGGCGCAGCCCGTATGCGTCGCGGGGCCGCATAGCGCACATCGAACTCGTGGTAGTACCCCAGGTGGAACGAGCCGTCGCGGAGCGTCGTCTGCAACGCCAGCAGCACGTATTCCGGCCGGTGCTCGAAGGCCTCGGTGGCGCGCCATCGGCGCTTGCCGCGCCGCGCGTAGCGGGCGGCCTCGCAGTGCGCCTCGAAGGTGGTAAGGCGCTCGAGGAGCCCATCGGCTCGGCGGCTACCCATGCGGCGGTGCCTCCGGCATCGGCTCCCCTGAGGAGCGTCCGTCAAACGAACCCTGATCTGCCCGCACGTGGCGCAGCCAGCCGCCCACCATGCGCCCCACCGTGAGCGTGTGCCCGCACGCCAACTCGTACTCCCGGAGCGACAGGCACTGGCAGTGGTTGGCCAGTCGCAGCAGGTAGCGCAACCGATCGAGCGCTGCGTTCGCGCGACGGAGGGCCTGCCGGCGAACTACGCGCAGGTACTGCGCGTCGATGAGTGTGTCCAGTATGTCGAGCAATGCCGAAAAGAGGCGGTCACCCAGAGTGAAGCGATGCACGCGGGGAAACGCGGCGACCTTGGGGGCCACCCACTTGAGATAGTCATACAGCGCCGGCAGCACGGCGACGGGCTCGCTGGGGGACGTGGTAAACGGGAGGGTCTGGCTGTCGAGCGGGATCGCACGCGATCCCCCCGACGACGGATAGAGGGTCACAGGGAAGAGGGCAAAGGGTTACGGCGTCCTCGCTAGACGGAACCCTAAGCTGAGATTCCGAAAGGAGGGCGGGAGGCCGCCGCGGTTGGCGGAGCGAGAGTCGCCCGCAGCGTCGCCCCACGACCCGCCGCGCACCACGGGGGACCGGTCCGGGAGACACCCGGCCCCCCGCGGATCCGTGACCGACGTCGACGGATAGCTCGCGTAGCAGTCCTCGACCCACTCCTTGACATTGCCATGCATGTCGTAGAGGCCCCATGCGTTCGGTGCCATCCGCCCCACCGGCTGAGTCTGTCCGCCGCTGTTGTCCCGGTACCACCCCATCTCGTCCAGCCGCCCCGTCCCCCCGTAGTCCCCCGTCGTCCCCGCCCGCGCCGCGTACTCCCACTCCGCCTCCGTCGGCAGCCGAT
>JALOPS010000406.1 GCA_025453745.1 Gemmatimonadaceae bacterium | reverse complement strand
CCTCCTCGACAAATAGATGACAGAATTCTGTGCAGTCTACGCCATCCCGGGGCGATGGGTGCTTTCGCTGGCCTGGTTGGAACGTTCACACTCGGGGCCACGGCCTGTACGCAGGACGGCATGGCCTGGATGAGCAGTTGCTGCGCCAGCCGCGAGCATGGTGCCCACGACGCGGCAAGGCCCCGGCGGGGAAGTTTGTCCCCCGAAACACGTCCTTCTTCACTGTCCCTCCGCAACTTCGGGATCAACCGGCGGTGACCCACCCAACGTCCGGAAACCCAGCAACCACGCGCCCCTTGACGCCGACAAGCGCCGCGACTGCGCGATCTCAAGGTTCGCTGGGGGACGTACACATCTTCTCGAGCAGGTAGATCTCGTCGCAGCCCCTGTAGGAAGGACCCATGGCCCCGAAAGCGATCGACGCGAGGAAACGCATCGACCGGAACAGACGCTTTCGCGGCCATGGGCCGCTCCTACAAAAAGCGTGGGCTATTCCGACAACGCTTGGTGCACCACAGCCCCCTGTAGGAGGGGCCCATGGCCCCGAAAGCGGGAGCTGCCTTGATGCGCTTCGACCGGAACAATCGCCTTCGCGGCCATGGGCCGCTCCTACATCGCGAACTCAGGCGCGGACACGAAAGCATTGGGGACACATCCACACGCAAGGTTCCCTCGTACCAAGCGCACGTGCAGGACCGTCCGATGTTTTCCGATGGCAAGCGGTCCGGAAGCGCACGAGAGATCGCCACTTTTCTCGAATGTCGGCCAAGGTTGAACCTGCGAACTCGTACTGGTTGACGACGCGGCGGTCGCGCTCGTGGGTGATGTTCGCGATCGCTCGATGGCGATGCGCACTGAACAGCACCGCGCGATGCGATCCGTTGCGGAACTTCCCAGCGACGCTGGCCTCAGAGTGGCATGTGCCGCAACACTGCGCTCCTCGAGCGTGCTGCTGCGGCGCCCCACCGCGAGGCTTTCGTATGCGTATGTGCTACGGCGTCTCGCGGCGTGCGGATGGTGTTCACAAGACACAGGTCCGTGCGGAATCACGCACCAAGGAGATGAAAAAATGAATCAAGTCACATCGAAGATCTTCACCACCACATTCGCGGCGGTCCTGGCCATCGGCGCCTCCGGCGCTGCCCTCGCGCAGATGGAAGGCAACGAGGTTCACACTGCGCCGGCGGGCGACCTTCGCTCCACCGTTGCTGCATTCGCGGTCCCGAGCGAAGGGCTCCGTAGCGACGTGGCGACTGTGCAATTGGAAGGGAACCGCCTTCCGCTGACGGGTGAGTCCCGCGTCAGTCTCGAGAGCGCCGTGAATCACAGCTGGATCGCGCCTGCACAGGACCACAGGGTGCGCGTGCAGATCGACCAGCGTGGTGTTGGTGTGATGGCAGACTCCTCGGAGTTCCCGCGCGTTCAGATGTAATCCTCGAGCGCGCGTCTCATGAAACGCGCCGCTGCGCATAAGCGCAGCGGCGCGTTTTTCTTTGGCGCACTCTGCCCGCTTTTGATCCCCGCTCGAGAAGCGATGATTCGAGAGCATGCGTTGCGGAACCACCGCACACTCGCCGGGCCTCGGAGAGCTGACCTCCATACGAACGGGCGTCGCGCCCATCGCAGAGATCGCCGGTGCGGGCGTACAGTGGTCACCTGTCACATCGACTCAGCGCCCAGGACCCCATGAAGATCTCCGTACTCGACCAGTCCACCGCCTCAGCGGGGCGCGGGCAGGATGCCGCCATCCGCGAGAGCATCGATCTCGCGCGCCATTGCGACCGCCTGGGCTTCCATCGCTACTGGGTGTCGGAGCATCACAACAGCGAGAGCATCGTCGGGACGGCGCCCGAAGTGTTGATGGCGGCGATCGCGGCGACGACCACGCACATCCGTGTCGGCAGTGCCGGCGTCATGCTGCCGCACTACGCGGCGCTGAAGGTGGCCGAGCAGTTCCGCGTACTCGAGGCCATCGCGCCGGGCCGCATCGACCTCGGACTCGGACGCGCGCCGGGTTCCGATCGTCTGACGGCCCACGCGCTGAATCCGTACTCGAACGCCGCCGACGAGTTTCCGCGGCAGGTGCAGGAGCTGCAGGCCTGGGTGGCCGGTGAGCCGCTGCCGGACAACCATCCGTTCCGCTCGATCCGCGCGCATCCGATGGGGTCGACGGAACCGCAGATCTGGATTCTCGGCAGCTCGGACTACGGAGCGCAGCTCGCCGCGCACTTCGGATTGCCATACGCGTACGCGTATTTCTTCAACGATGGCCGCGGCGTGGAGCAGGCACTCGATCTCTATCGGCGCAACTACCGCGCGAGCGATCGGCATCCGACGCCGCAGCCGACCATCTGCGTGTGGGCGCTGGCGGCGGACACCGAGGCGGAGGCGAAGCGGCTGGCGACGACGCGCGAGTACTGGCGTGTCGGCTTCGAACAGGGGCTTCGCAATCCGCTGGTGTCGCCCGAGGACGCCATGGCGCATCCGTACTCCGCAGCCGAAATGGCGACGGTCACGGCGATGCGCAGCAAGGCCTTCGTCGGGACCGGACCGCAGGTGGCGGAGAAGCTGCACGCGCTGGCGCGTCGTCTGGATCTCGACGAGCTGGTGATCAACACCTGGACCCACGACCCCGTGCCGCGCCACCGTTCGTACGAGTTGCTCGCAGACGCCTTCGGACTGCGCTGCGCTGCGCAATCCGCGGCGCAGGCCGAGACCGTCACGGCGTAGGTGCGCGGGGCTCATCCCCGACCTGCCAGCGCCTTCGCCACCGCCTCGTCCACCCACTGCCGATCGAGAGTCCCCGCGGCGATGGCCGCGTGGGTCCCTCCCTCCCGTGTACGCAACTGGTCCGCGCCCGCCAGCGCGCGCTCGACGTCCTCGGGGCGGATCACAACCAAGCCGTCGATGTCGCCCACGATGATGTCGCCCGGGTTCACGGTCATCCCGCCCACCATCACCGGCACGTGGATCTCGCCGGGCCCCACACGCGTCGGCCCCTTCGGCGAGATGCCGCGGGCGTAGATCGGCAGGTCGTGCGACGAGATGTCCGCGAGGTCGCGGATCGCGCCGTCGATCACGAAGCCCGCCACACCGCGCCGCGTGGCCCACGCGCTGACGATGTCGCCGACGACGGCGATATCGAGCGAGCCGCCGACATCCACCACGATCACGTCGCCCGGCTGCGCGAGATCCACCGCCTTCTGGACGAAGAGGTTGTCGCCGGGCGGCAGACGCACGGTGAGCGCGGGGCCGCAGAGGTTGCCCTTGCGATGCATGGGCCGCAGCACGCCAGTCGCGCCGTCGGGGCGCCGCAGCGCATCGGACAGGTGAGACACCGCGTGCACGCCGAGTGCGGCGACGATGGCGGGGTCGGGCCGCGCGGGTGCGGGGAGAATTCGGGCGAGGGGCATGCGGATCTCCGGGAGACGTTCGACTGGGCTGCGACGCGCGGAGGATGACATCCGGCGCGAGGCGCTGTCACCCATCGCCACGGACCGGTGTCGTGCAGCACAATCCGGAGAGCCTCATCGCAGCCTTCTCGCCGCACAGCGCG
>JALOPS010000092.1 GCA_025453745.1 Gemmatimonadaceae bacterium | reverse complement strand
CGCGAGTGCAGCTGAGAGCTGTCAGCTGACAGCCGTCAGCTGGACTTCAGCAGCACGCTCTCAGCTGAGAGCTGCCTGGCTACTGCTCTTCTTTTGACTTATGCGCACATACGCGTATCTGACTCTCGACGTCTTCACCGCCGCCCCCCTCACCGGCAACCAGTTGGCCGTGCTCCTCGACGCGCGCGGCCTCTCCGACGCCGAGATGCTCGCCATCACGCGCGAGTTCAACTACTCGGAGTCGACCTTCGTCCTGCCGGCCGAGTCCCCGGACACCACCGCACGCGTGCGCATCTTCACCCCGGGCGGTGAAGTGCCGTTTGCCGGCCACCCCACGCTTGGCACCGCCATCGCCATCGCGCGCACGCGCGGCCTCGAGCACGGCCACCTCGTGCTCGGCGAAACCGTCGGCCCCGTCCCCGTCGACGTGCACGGCGTCACCACGCACGGTGGCAGCGGCCGCTTCTCGGTCGCGCAGTTGCCCGAGGAGCGCGACGCGCCCGGCGTCGCGGAGATGGCCGAGGTCCTCTCGCTCGACTCCGCCGATCTCCTCGACGGCGACTACGCGCCGCGCAGCGTGAGCTGCGGACTTCCCTGGCTCCTCGTGCCGCTCGTCAGCGTGGACGCCGTCTCGCGCGTGCGCATCGACCACGCCGCGTGGCGCCGACACTGCGCGGGTCGATGGGCATCGGAACCCTTCGTGTTTGCCATGACCGCGCCCGGCAGCACCACCGACGTGCAGGCGCGCGCATTCTGTCCCGGGTTGTCCGTGCCCGAAGACCCCGCGACCGGATCGGCCAATGCGGCGCTCGCCGGCTTTCTCGCCGCACGCACCCCGCGCACCGACGGCACACTCACATGGACCGTGGCGCAGGGCGTCGAGATGCAACGGCCCAGTCGCCTCGTGATCGAAGCGGACAAGCGCAATGACGTCATCGTCGCGGCGCGCGTGGGCGGCGACGCCGTCGTCGTCGCCGAGGGGACACTGCGCGTGCCGTGACGCGCTGCGCATTCACACGCACCGCGGTCACGCGCGTCGACGGCGCACGCCACGTGCAGTGACTCGGTGCGCGAGTGCGCGACGCGGTCGGCGGAGAAGGCCCGCTCAGCCCGCCTTGACCCGCCGTGCCTCGCCAAGCGCGCGACTCCACGCCACCACCTGGTCGCGCCCGCTGCGCTTGGCCGCATACAACGCTTCATCCGCACGCGCGCGCAGATCCTCGGCCATCGCATCGTCATGCACG
This sequence comes from Gemmatimonadaceae bacterium, assembly GCA_025453745.1. Lineage (GTDB taxonomy): Bacteria > Gemmatimonadota > Gemmatimonadetes > Gemmatimonadales > Gemmatimonadaceae > JALOPS01. The sequence continues at coordinate 11,717 of JALOPS010000092.1, read as the reverse complement.
GTGTCGGCCGCGACCCCCGCGCTCACCGTGACGACGACGCGTCCGTCCTTGCCGAAGTCGCGCGCGCGAAACGCTTCGACGATGCGCGCTGCCAGGTGCACCGCACCGTCGAACGACGTGTCGGGGAGCAGCAGCACGAACTCCTCGCCCCCCGTGCGCGCGACGACGTCGCCCGCCCGCACGATCGACGCCAGCAGGCTCCCCGTCTGCGAGATCACGAGATCGCCCACGATGTGCCCGTGCGTATCGTTGATCTGCTTGAAGTGATCGAGATCCAGCGCCACGAGCGCGACGAGTCCCCGCGTGCGTGACGCGCGCGCCAGCACGCGACGATACTCCTCGGCGAAGCCGCGACGATTGAAGCACCCGCTGAGCGGGTCGGTCAACATGATCGTCGCGAGCTGCTCCCGCATGCGGTTGTACGCGCGCCCTACGACGGTGATGCGATCGGGGCGCACGTCGGCGGACACGTCGTACGTGGCATCGAGTTCACCGGTCTGCGCACGCTCGAAGAGCGTACTCAGGCGCGCGAGCCGCTCGTGGAATCCGCCCTGCGTCGCGATCACCAGTGCGCCGCCGATGACCCCCAGGAGCACCGTCGGCAGCGCGTGCCCCCACGCAACGCCGGGGGCTCCAGCGCGTAGGGCGATATCCACCAGGAGCATATAGCCCGTCGCCAACGCCGAGAGCACCACCACGGCGGGACGTCGACCGAAGTAGACGTACGTCAGTGGCAAGACGAGCAGGCCGCCGAGCAGTGCGCGGTCGTAGTCCACCGGTGCGGAGAGCAGCAGCACGAGCCCGCAGATGACTGTGACGTCGGCGACGGAGAGCAGCGACACCGCCACGCGCCCCGCCCGTCGGGTGCGACGCGCGCGCCGCGCGATCGCGGCCACGCACGCGACATAGCCGGACACGACGACCACGAGGAGGCTGCTCATCGCAACGGCGCTCGTGACTCCCAGCAGGCGCGATCCCGGCATCACCCACCCGAGCGCGATGGCCGCCAGGCCGATGCCGGCGATTCCCGCCGCTGTCCCGACGCGAAATGGCGCCTGCCACCGAACGATTTCGGCGGCAGTCTCCTCGTAATGGGGATCGAACGGCGGCTGGATCGTGGGCGCCACTTGGTGATGTGGATCACAACCGTACGCCGCCAACTCGGGTCGGGGAAGAGCCTGGCGCAACGGCGATCGCCGGCTCGACAGGCGATCGCTACAGCCGCGCGTCGAGGTACAGGTCCACACGCCACTGTCGGCGCGGCGCTATGCCGCGCGCGACGTCCACCCGAAACAGTCCGTCCCACGCCGAGAGACCGAGCCCCGCGCCACGTTGCGGATACCCCGCACGACCACTGCGCGCAGGGCGCCAGAGATCGCGCCGATCGCCTGCCCACCCGACGTCGATGAATGCGACCGGACGCAGCCCCTGTGCGGCGAGCCCCACTTCAGCGCGTGTCACCCAGAACGCGGAGCCCTGCTGTGTACCCGCCGATTGTCCGCGCACCGTGCGCGCGCCGCCAACGAAGAACGTGCGCTGTATCGGGATCGCACCGACGGAGCTGCCCAGGTATCCGGTCACTGCGGTCTGCACCACGCCCACTCGTCGCCCGACGCCGAGATCGAGCATGCCACGCGCGAAAGACTGCGTGCCGGTGGCACCCTCGAGGGCAACCGCGGTGACCGCGCGCCATCGATCGGGATCGGTCCCGTAGGTGCGACGCGCGGCGTACTCGACACCCACGAGGTCGAGGCGTGCCGCGTCGATGTTCGGCAGGAAGCGCGTCGCCGGGCGCGCAACGCGGGCGAATGACCAGCGCGTCACCACATCGGTGGGCGCGCCGGTGGACCACTGATGCTCCGCGAAGAGGCGCAGACGATGCGTCGTCGCACCGCCGCCGGTCGCCGACCGTCCGCCGTGCATCGTCGCGACGGCCTCCGCGCCGGCGCGGCGGAAGTAGAACCCCTCATCGCGACCGTAGAGCAGGGATGCCAGCGATGCCCCCAGCGACAACGGGGAACCGAACTCCTCGTTGGCCGCACTCAGACGCGTGAACACCGCGGCACCGACGGTGCGCCGGCCGTTGCTGCGCGTGAGCTGCACCTCGGCGTTCGGCACCCAATCCCCGGTACCGAGGCGCGCCGTCCCCCGCACTTCGAGCCCCGCGCCGAGCGCGCTGGTCGCCGCCACACCCACCGAGAGGCCCTCGACACGATTGAATCGCGCGAGGTCGAGCCCGGTGCGAATGCGCGGTCGCTGTGGAGACCACCCCGGCTGCAGCGACAGATCGAGTGCCCCACGCAGCGCCTCGTGCGCCGCGTCGGCAAAGAGCCGCTCCACGCTGTCCGCATCGACGGGCACGGCATCCGACGTGGTCAACTGTCGGGTATCGCACGGACGCCGCGTGACGTAACGCAAGGCCCCACCGTAGCGGGTGGACGGCTGTTCGTAGGTGGAATCGGTGCGGCATTGCGCCAGCACCGACTCGAGTCGCTGACGACGCCGCGCCGCGCGCTCGCGAATGAGCCGCGCCCCGAGCGTGTCGCCCGCCTGCTCGCTCTGGCGCGCGAGACTGTCCGATGCGGCGCTCAACCCGTCGATCTCCTCGCGCGTGTAGAACAGTCGCGTGAACGTGCTGTCCGGCGCACCGTCGGCGCGACCCACGCGTATCACACCCTGCGGAAACACGTCGTCGAGCGTATCGAGCGTCATCCGTGCGATGGGACCCACATCGCCATCCACGCTGGCATAGACGAACCGCTCATCGAATCGCATGGGAGCGCGCAGGAACATGGCTTGTGCAGAGCCCTGCGCCGAGTGCGCCTTGGGCAGCCAGAATCGGCCGTTGTAGAGCGCGTACTCCACCGTAATGGCATCGAGTGCGACCTCGAATGGTTGCATGACGCGTTGCGCCCACGTGGGCGGCACTTCGTCGATCGTGGCCAATTCACGCTCCGCTGCCTCACGTGCTTCGGCATCGCGTGCGCCATCGCGCCTCCGCGTGAGCGAGTCGCGGAGGGCGCGCTCGACGCGCTGCATCAGCGGCCACACATCGAGCGTGCGACTGACCCGATAGGACGCGCGCACCAGTTGCGCAGACGCGGTGTCGAACCAGAACGACCCCACGTAGAGTCGCGGATCGGCGCGTCGCGGGGTGATGCGGAGCTCGCGGAGTCCGATCGCCGTGCCGTCTGGCAGTCGGATCGACGTCGCGTCCCCCAGGGCGTAGCGGTAGTACGCTTCCGACCCGGCGACGAGTGGATGGACGAACGTCGTGCCGTCCATCTCCGCGCGCGTCACCGCCATGTCGGGCGCCGGAAACCAGAGCGCCTCGCGACCGGGGAAGTACGGAATCGCTGCGTAGTCGGCCCCCGTCCCCTCGCTGCCTTCCTCCGCGAACGCGCCAGAGCTGCGCGATCCAATCGATTCGACGTGCACGCCGGTGCCGCGCTGCCATCGCACGCGCGCCACGTTGTCTTCGTGAAACATGCGGCGCTCGAGCCCCGTGCCGCGCACGCTCAGGCCGATCGTGATGCGCTGATACGACGTGACGTCGTAGCTGCGCAGCGCCGAGTCCTGCTGGAGGCGTGCCGCACGCGCACGCAGGAGCAGCGCGCGCGCGGACGCGTCGACCGCCTCGGCGCGTGGGCTGCGGGTGGCGGTCGGCACCGTCGGCTGCGCGAGAATCCCCTGCACGCCAACGGCGAACGAGCAGACGACCAGCACATGCCACCAGCGACGAGCGCTCACCAGTCGTCCCGAGCGACTACAACCGCGCATCCAGATACAGGTCCAGTCGCCACAACCGCTGCGGAGCGATCCCGCGCGAGAGATCCATGCGGAAGAGCCCGTCGAGTGTCGACCAACCGAGTCCCACGCCGCGCTGCGGACGCCCCAACCGGCCGATCGTGGCTGGCTTGAGGAAGTTCTCCCGATCGCCCGCCCAGCCGATGTCGAAGAAGAACACCGGGCGCACGACGCGCGCACGCGTGCTGATCTCCGTGCGCGTCAGCCAGAACGCGTTGCCGTTTTGTGTGTTGGCCACCTGGCCGCGCACGGTGCGCGCGCCACCCATGTAGAAGTTGCGCTGCACCGGGACATCACCCACCGAACTCCCCGCCATTCCGGTCAGCGACACGCGCGTGGGACCGATCGGCCGCGAGGCGCCGAGATCGAGCAGCGCGCGCCCGTACTCCACCGTGCCCGTCGCGCCTTCGAGCCGTAGACCCGTGGTGGCGCGCCAGCCATTGGGGTTCACGCCGTAGGTGCGCGACCCGTTGAGCTCGAGCCCGACGAGATCGATCTGCTGGGCGTCGATGTTGGGGAGAAAGCGCGCCGAATCGCGAAACACGCGCGCGAGCGACCAGGTGTTGCGCGCCTCGAGCGGATCGCCAACGGAGCGCTGCCGCTCGCCAAAGAAACGCCAACCCCACTGCCCCGACCCGCCACCGACGGCGGACTGCCCGAAGGTGCGCGTGCTCGACACCTCGGCACCCCACGAACGGAAGTAGAAGCCCTCGTCACGCCCGTAGAGCAGCGCCGGAAGCGACGCACCAAACGACAGCGGCGACCCGAACTCCTCGTTGGCCGCGCGCAAGCGATGAAACACGGCGCCCTGGAGCACGCGCCGACCGTTGGTGCGCTCGACCGACAGCTCACCATTGGGGACGCCGTCGCCCACACCGATGCGACCGAGCGCGCGCGCGCGATAGCCGAGGCCAAGGTCGCTCTTGATCTCAGCACCGACGGAGAGTGCTTCGACGCGATTGTAGCGCATGAGATCGAAGCCCCACCCGAGGGTGGGTCGCGTCGGCCCCCATCCGGGCTGGAGTTGCATGTCGAGCGACGCGAGGAGGGCATCGCGCGCGCCTTCGTCGAAGAGTATGTCGCCGGGGTCGAACGCCGGTGGCAGCTCCTTGGACTGCGACAGCTTGCGGGAGTCGCAGGGGCTCTTGGTGACGTAGCGGAGCGCGCCGTTGAAGCGCGATCCGGGCGCCTCGAATGTGGAATCACGCGTGCATTGATCACGAATGATCTGTCGCTGCGCTCTTCGGGCCACGGCGCGCTCGCGCAAGCGGCGCGCGCGCGCGGTATCGCCCTTGGCTTCCGCCGCGCGCGCGAGCGAGTCCGCCGTCGCAAAGCGCTTGTCGATCTCTTCCTGCGTGAGGTAGAAGCGCGTGCGCGCCGAGTCGCCCACACCGTCGATCTCCGGGCGATCGGTGCCCGAACCGACGTTGATGTTGAGCGAGACGCCCGAGCGCGTCCGCGACGTGTCGATCGGCGGCAGCTCGGGCAATCGCAGGTCACCATCGACGCTCAGGTACGTGAACCGCTCATCCACGCGGATGGGGATCTTCATGAACATCGCCGTCGCGCTTCCTTCAGCCGAGTTGGCCTTGGGGAGCCAGAACTTGCCGTTGTAGAGCGCGTACTCGACGGTGATCGCGTCGAACGTGGCTTCGAGCGGGCGCGTGAGACTCTTAACCCATCCCGGCGCGTCGTCTTCTTCCTTGAGTTCCGCCTCGAGGCGCTTGCGCGTTTCGTCATCGATGGCCTCCGCAATCGCCTGCTTGAGCGAATCGCGGGTCTCACCAACCGCCTGCGTGACGAGCGGCCACACATCGAGCTTGTTGCTCATGCGATACGAGGCCCGCACCAGTTGGGCGCTCGACGTATCGAACCAGAATGACCCCACGAACAGCTTCCAGTCCGGCCGCCGCGCCGTGATGCGGAGCTCCCGCAGGCCGATGGCGGTGCCGTTGGGCAATCGGATCGACACGGAATCTCCCGTCGCGAAGCGATAGTACGACTCGGCACCGGTCGCGAGGGGATGCACGAATTGCCGATCGTCGACTTCCGCCTTGGCGAGGCCGAATTCGGAGGACGGGAACCAGAGCGACTCGCGCCCCGGGAAGTAGGGAATTGCCGCGAACTCCGCGCCGCTGCCGTCGGTGTCCGCATCGCCGAACGGGACGATCATGCGCTGGCCGAGCGGCTCGATGCGCAGCGACCGTCCGCGCTGCCACTGCACCCGTGCGACGTTGTCGCCGCGAAACATCAGCCGTTCGAAACCGGTGCGCCGGACACCCATCGACACGTTGATGCGCTGGTACGACTTGGCGTCGTAGCTCTCGAGCGCCGCATCCTGCGCGAGGCGCGCCACGCGGGCCCGCGCGAGCAGCGCGCGCGCCGCCTCGTCCGCAAAGGCGGTGCGCTCGAGCTCCGGGGTCACCGCCCGACGCCGCGGCGCCGATGCCGTCGCCTTGGGGCGCGTACTGTCAGGGGCGGCGGGCGGCTGCGCCACCATCGGCGCAGCAACGACCGACAGCGCGATCACGCAGCGGACGACGGGAGTGCGACGAAACGACATGAGAACCGTTGCGAGCGGGGTCGCCGCGCCGGGATGGCGCGACGCGTGACCCTCAAGGGTACGCTCGCGGGGGGGACAGGGTTTCGCGCCGTCGTGACGAGCGCATGACGGGCGTCGGTTGCCGCGCTCCCCCCGACGCGTACTTTCCCGTCATGCCGTCTGCCGTGCTCACGACCTCGCTGCCGGCGCTGTCCGTGCGAGGGCTGCGCAAGCGATTCGGCGACGTCATCGCCATCGACGGCGTCGACCTCGAGATCCGGAGCGGCGAGTGCTTCGGGCTCCTCGGCCCCAACGGCGCGGGGAAGACGACGACCATCGAGATCTGCGAGGGGCTGACCGAGCCCGACGAGGGCGAGGTCGAGGTGCTGGGGCTCCGGTGGCAGAGCGACGCGGCAGCGCTCCGGCAGCAGCTCGGCATCCAGCTCCAGGAAACGCAGCTCGCCGAGAAGCTGACGGTGGGAGAGACCGTGGCCCTCTTCCGGAGCTTCTTCGATCGCGGGCCCGACGTCGACGCGTTGCTTGGCATGGTGCAGTTGCGGGAGAAGCGCGGCGCCCGCGTCGGCACGCTCTCGGGCGGGCAGAAGCAGCGGCTGGCGCTCGCCTGCGCGCTCGCGGGCGACCCGGCGCTACTCTTTCTCGACGAGCCCACCACCGGCCTCGATCCCCAGTCGCGCCGGCAGCTCTGGGAGCTCGTGGAGTCGCTCAAGCGCATGGGGCGCACGATCCTGCTCACCACGCACTACATGGACGAAGCGGAGCGGCTCTGCGACCGCATCGCCATCGTGGACCGCGGCAAGGTGATCGCGCTCGACACACCGCGCGCACTGATCGCACGGTTGGGCGCACAGCACGTCATCGAGTTTGCGCTTCCGCCGGATGACCTCGGGGAGATCGACGAGACGCTCTTTGCGTCGATTCCGGGCGTGCTGGCCACACGCATCCACGCCGACCGGGTCGCGATCGAAGTGGATCACCTGCATCGCGCGCTGCCGGATGTCCTCGCCACCATCGCCGGGCGCGAGATCACGCCCACGGAGTTCCGGACGCACACGGCGACGCTGGAAGATCTGTTCGTGCACCTGACCGGGCGGAACCTGCGCGATGGCTGACGTGCCGACCGATCGCTCGCCGACCGTGACGATCGTCCCGTCGCTCCCGACGCCGGGCGCGCCGAGCGCGCCCTCGGCGCCGCCCCGTCGACCGTGGTATGCATCGAGCCTGGTGCAGCTCACGCTGGTGCGCTGGCGCGAATTCATTCGCGAGCCGGAGATCGTCTTCTGGACCTTCGTGTTTCCGCTGTTGCTCGCGACGGGCCTCGGCATTGCGTTCCGCGAGCAACCGGAAGAGACGGTGACGATCGGCGTGCTCTCCGCGCGCCCCGCGAGCGCGACGGCGATGCGCTCGCTGGACGGTGCCCCCGGTGTGGTACCGCAGCTCATGAGCGACAGCGCGGCAGCCCGCGCGCTGCGCGCCGGCAAGGTGGCGCTCGTCCTCGATCCGGTGGCGGCCGACTCGGTGCGCTATGTCTTCGATGTGGCGCGCCCCGAAGCGCGCGCGGCGCGGCAGTCGGTCGACGATGCGTTGCAGCGCGCGGCCGGCCGCGTCGATCCCGTGCGCGCCTCCGAGCGGCGCATCACCGAGAAGGGCGCGCGCTACATCGACCTGCTCATTCCCGGGCTCCTCGCGCTCAACCTGATGGGCGGCGGCATCTGGCCGATCGCATTTTCGATCGTGAGCGCGCGACAGAAGAAGCTGCTCAAGCGGTTCGTCGCGACACCAATGTCGCGCGTGGAGTATCTGACGGCGTTTCTCCTCTTTCGCATGAGCTTTCTGGTCGTCGAAGTGGCGTTCCTGACGGCATTCGGGATGCTGGTCTTCGGCGTGCCGCAGCGCGGCGCGTGGGCGGTGTTTGCGCTCGTGAATCTGGTGGGGGCGCTCGCGTTTTCGGCAATGGGGCTGCTGCTCGGCGCGCGGCCAAAGACCATCGAAGGGGTCTCCGGGCTCGCCAACCTCGCGATGCTGCCGGGGTGGGTGCTCTCGGGCGTGTTTTTCAGTGCCTCGAATTTCCCCGATGCGGTGCAGCCGCTCATCCGCGCGCTGCCACTGACGGCGGCGGTCGACGCGTTGCGTCTCGTGATGCTCGAAGGGGCGGGGCTCGCGCAGGTGATGGGGCCGATGGCGGTGCTCGCGGCGTGGACGGTGGTGTGCTTTGTCGCGGCGCTCAGGCTGTTCGTGTGGCGGTAGCCTAGCCGGGATCGCGCGGACGCTGACGCGCCGCGCACGGGCCGCCTGCACGAGGGCGGTCGCCACTCGACGGGATCGCGCGCCGTCAGCACCCACGGCACGCCCGCCGTTAGCACTGGCGGTTGCCTGTGGCCCCGTGTCACTCTCCCACGGAGACCCGTCCCTTCCTCCCACCCCGAGTGACTGCCGTGCTCCTGCCTCGCCCACTCGCCGCTGTTGCCATCACGCTGCTCGCCTCCACGCTCGCCGCCCAACCGCCGGCCACGCCGCCCGGTGCCGCAACCGCCGCTGCAGCGCCCAAGCCCCCCATCGACCCCAAGCTCGCCGCGCTCAAGGCCGAAGTCGCCGCCGAAATCCAGAAGAACGCCAAGCAGGTGCAGGAGATGGTCGACATGGTCTTCTCCTTCGGCGAACTCGGCTTCCAGGAGTTCGAGACGTCCAAGTACCTCACGGGCATTCTCGAAAAGGACGGCTTCACCGTCGAGCGCGGCGTTGCGGGCATTCCCACCGCGTGGGTCGCCAAGTGGGGCTCCGGGAAGCCGGTGATCGCGCTCGGCTCCGACCTCGATGGCATTCCGCAGTCGAACCAGAAGCCCGGCGTCGGCTATCGCGACTTCCTCGTCGAGGGCGCACCCGGGCATGGCGAGGGGCACAACAGCGGTCAGGCGGTCAACGTCACCGCCGCACTCGCGGTCAAGAAGATCATGCAGCGCGAGAAGATGCAGGGCACGATCCTGCTCTTCCCGGGCGTCGCCGAAGAACAGATGGCGGGCAAGGCGTTTCTCGTGCGCGCCGGCGTGTTCAAGGACGTCGATGCGACGCTCTTCACGCACGTCGGCTCCGACCTGGGCGTGACGTGGGGCGAGACGGAGGCCAACGCGCTCATCTCCGCCGAGTTTCTCTTCAGGGGCTCGAGCGCACATGCGGCTGGCGCACCGTGGCGCGGCAAGAGTGCGCTGGACGCCGTGATGCTCATGGCGCAAGGCTGGGAGTTCAAGCGCGAACATCTGCGCCTGCAGCAGCGCTCGCACTACGTGATCAAGAATGGCGGCGATCAGCCGAACGTCGTGCCGAGCACGGCGTCGATCTGGTTCTACTTCCGCGAGACCGACGCCGACAAGGTTCAGGAGCTCTTCGAGACGGGCAAGCGCATCGCACAGGGTGCGGCGATGATGACCGACACGAAGCTCGACACGGTGCGCATCCTCGGCTCCGGCTGGAGCGGCCACTTCAACAAGGCCATCGCCGAGACGATGCACGAGAACATCAAGTCGGTGGGACTGCCCACCTGGGACGAGAAGGACCAGACGCTCGCCAAGGGGATTCAGCGCGAGCTGGGGCAGCCGGAGATCGGGCTCGTCTCGCAGCTCTCCGAGTTGCGCGGCGCCGTGCGCATGCCGCAGCGCATGGGCGGCGGCAGCGATGACATCGGTGACGTGAGCTGGGTGGTGCCGACGGTGACGCTGCGCTTCCCGTCGAACATCCCCAACATGCCCGGACACAACTGGGCAAACGGCATCTCGATGGCCACGCCGATCGGGCACAAGGGGGCGGTGGCCGGCGCGAAGGTGCAGGCGATGACCGTCCTCGACCTGCTGATGCAGCCCAAGGTCGTCGCCGACGCATGGACGTACTTCCGCGATGTGCAGACGAAGGAGACGAAGTACCGCCCCCTGATCGGGCCGACCGATCTGCCGCCGACGTATCTGAACGCGGACATCATGGCGAAGTACCGCGAACAGATGCGGAAGTATTACTACGACCCCAAGAAGTACGGCACCTATCTCGAGCAGCTCGGGATCGCGTATCCGACGGTGCGACCGGTGCCGCCGACGACGCCGGTGGTGCCGTAGCCGCATGCCTGCGCGCGCGGGGGCGGCCCACCGCCCCGCGCGCGGATCAGGCCATCGCCGCGCGCTGCTGCGTCATCGTGTCGCGGCGCACGCCGGGCACGTCGAGCTTGAGCGCCTGCTGATAGACGCCGAGTGCAGAGGCCGGGTAGTACTGCTGCAGCTCGCGCCGCAGGCGATGCGCCTGATCCTGCGCGACGAACCACTCGATGATCGCCCCCACTTTCTGGTCGCCGTGGCAGGCATCCAGCGACTGCCAGTGGCGCACGGGCGTCGTGATCGCACGCACGGCGTCGGTCGACATGCCCGCCGGCACCAGCGCGACGAGGATCGATTCATCGCGGCCCACATCGAGCACGTCGCTGCCGTCCTTCGTGCGATACCCGCCGATGCGGGTCGCGTGGATGTCGCCCGTGGTGCGATCGGCCTGCATCCGCCCGTCAGGATGCGCGCGATCGAACTCTCCCGGCTGCCAGACGCAGCGCGAGATGTAGCGATACGGGGCCCCCTGTCCCGACGCGCTATACAGGTGCGCCGTGGCCACCTGAGCGGGAATGCGGCGCCGGGTGTGGCCGTCCCACGCGGCAAGAAAGGCGTTGTGCGCCACCAGCGTGGTGAAGCACTCGAACTGTACGATACGGTCGGTCATGCCAGACACTCGCGGTCCATGCCGCGACCATGTCGGCTGAGAGAGCCGCCGGGCACCCGCTGCACCCGAACGACGACGGTCCGATCCCGCACATCACCCGGTCAGCATCGGCCGCCGGATCGGTGCACGCACCGCTGGCTGCAATGTAACCTGCTGCGGACAGCGCCGTTCAGAGCGGCCAGGCCTGTCCCGCGGCGTCGATCCAGACGTAGCGCTGCCAGGGTGCGTGCCAGACGGCGGTGACCTGCGTGGGTTGACGCCAGCAGTTGCCAAAGCGGTCACACGTGGGGAGCAGCAGCACCACGACGCGTGGTGGGAAATAGCCACCGGCCACCGTGGGCGGTTGTGCGACCACCACCCCGCCACCCGTGCTGAAGGGCACGGCACCGACCGGGAACGGCTGACCAATCGCGGCCACCTGCCCCTGATTGGTGAAGCCCACGCGCGGACGACGCGCACCGCGCCATTCGTCCGCGCGGGGCCACGCGCTCCACGCACCGCCGGCGGGCGGCTGCCGCCCACCCCCATTCGTCGCGCCCCAGGCACCTCCGCCGGACGGCGGCGCCCCCCATGGACGCGTGGGCGTCGCCACGGCCGGTGGGGG
>JALOPS010000091.1 GCA_025453745.1 Gemmatimonadaceae bacterium | reverse complement strand
GGCGCTGAGTGAGCACGGCACACCGGTGAAGGTCGCAATCCTGCGCAGCACGACGGTCAAGCCGGGGGCACGAGGCGCCTGGTTCGCCGCCCGCGAGCAGGACGGCACCCAGGTGGTGTTGTGCCATCCCGGCCTGGTCGAGACCGGCATGAATTTGATCGCCTGGCCGGAGATCGTCTTCGCCGAGCCAACCTACAGCCTCTATCGGGCGATGCAGGCGCGCAAGCGGGCGCTGCGGCCGACGCAGACCCGCGATTGCAATGTGACCTGGCTGGGCTACTACGAGACGATGATCGAGCAGGCGCTCGACATCATCGGCAGCAAGGCCACGGCCGCCACGCTGCTCAACGGCGACGACCTCAGCTCTGGCCTGTTGCAGATCGACCCTGGTATGTCGCTGCTCCAGGAGCTGCATGCGAGCGGCGCGACGATCTGCATGGTGACGCACGATGCGCGCTATGTGGCGCACGCATCACGCGAGGTCCACCTCTTCGACGGCCGGATCGCGGCGCCGATGCTGGCGGCCTGACCGTCAGCCGCTCCACCGTACCCACGACGCGCCCTCAGGAACTGGGGCCGACTGCCGCACGCGACATACAGGGGAATGCCGATTGCGCGCCGTTCCCGATGCCGTAGCGTACACCCAATGCGCGGGTGACGAGGCCCGGTCTGCCTTGTCGCCCCGGGTTCACGGGACGGCGGAGAACGCGATGCAGCGGCATCCGGATCGGCGGGAGGCGGGCAGGACGCTGGCACATGCCCTCGGCGCATTGGCCGGGCGACCCGACGTCGTCGTGCTCGGCATTCCACGGGGCGGCGTCCCCGTCGCGTTCGAGGTGGCCGAGCAGTTGGGCGCCCCGCTCGATGTGCTCACGGTGCGCAAGCTGGGGGCGCCGACCAATCCCGAGTTTGCCATTGGGGCCGTCGGGCCCGACGGCGTCCTCGTCCTCGACGACGCCACCGTCTCGTGGCTCGGTCTCACGCGCGCGGAGGTCGACGAGGTGATCGCGCGCGAGCGCCGTGAGCTGGCGCGTCGCGACGCGCGGTATCGGGGCGAACGGCCACGTCCCGAGCTGGCCGATCGGACGGTCGTCATCGTGGACGACGGGTTGGCCACAGGCCATACCATGGCGGCGGCGGTCGACGCGGTGCGCGCGGCGCATCCAGCTCGGGTGATCAGCGCCGTGCCGGTCGCCGCGCGCGATGCGTGCGAGCGCCTGCGGATCACCGCCGACGAGTGCGTGTGTGTGCTGCTGCCCGAGCCGCTCGATGGCGTCGGTCACTGGTATGTGGAGTTCCCGCAGACGACGGACGCCGAGGTGATTGCACTGCTCGATGCAGCGCGGACGCGGGTTGGGGGCGCGAGGTAGCGGCTCGTCCCGCGACGGGCCCGATCGTCCCGCGGTGCGTCGTGTGGCTGGCGGATGTGGGGGGGCGCGCACCAGCGTTGCGTGATGCCCGCAACGGTCCGCCGCACCGAGTCTGCCGTTGGAGACGACGAGTCCGCTGTCCCGCGGTGGTGGTGGGCGGCCGTGTGGGCCGCCGTCGCGTCGCTGTTCGTGGTCCGTCTCGTCTGGGCGATCTTCGAGGCCCTCGCCGAAGGTGAGTCGCGGATCGCGCCGCGCGTCATCGATGAGGTCACGGGGACGGCGACTGCAGTACCGCTCGTGCTGCTGGTCGCGTGGTGGGCGGTGCGCCAGCGCCACGGCTTCGTGCTCCCGCTCCGGGGGTGGCTGCTCGCCGCGGCCGCGTTTGTCGTGCTCTCCGCAGCGCACACCACGCTCATCGTGCTCGCGCGCGCCGCGCTCTACCCGATGGCGGGATTGCCGCCCTATCGCGTCGATCTGTCGCTGCCGCGCTATCTGTACGAGGGGGCGACGAACCTGGTGAACACCGTGGCGATCGCCGCGGTGTTCACGGCAGCGCGTGCCATCGAGGCGCGACGGCGGCGCGAACGCGAAGCCGACGCGGCGCAGCGTGCACTGCTCGAGGCCGAACTGCGCACCCTCCGGCAGCGGCTCGAGCCGCACTTTCTCTTCAATGCGCTCAACACGATCGCCGCGACCATGCACGAGGATGTGGCCGCCGCCGATGCGCAGGTGGTGCACCTCGGCGCGCTGCTGCGCGCGGCGTTGCAGCACGCCGACGTGCCGCTCGTGCCACTCGAGACCGAACTCGCGCTATTCGAGCACTACCTTGCGCTCGTGCGCGCGCGCTTCGAAGACCGGCTGACGGTGCACGTGCATGTGGCACCCGACGTGCGCACGCTGCTGGTGCCGTCACTCCTGTTGCAGCCATTGGTGGAGAACGCGGTTCGGCACGGAGGCGTGGAGACGCGCGGGACTGGCGTCATTGCCGTCGAGGCACAGCGCGTTGGAGACCGGCTGCTGCTGGTCGTCCGCGATGACGGCGCGGGACCGCCCGAGGGAGTCGACATCATGGCTGCCGGTACGGGGCTCTCGGCGACTGCACACCGGCTGCGATTGCACTACGGACCCGCGCACGCGCTCCGCACGAGTCATGACGCCGACGGATTTGCCGTGCGGATCGAGCTGCCCATCACACCATCGGTCGCGGCGGAGTCCACGACGCGTCCCGCGCCCCGCGTCTGATGGCGCCGCTTCGCGTGCTCATCGTTGATGACGAGGCACCCGCGCGCCGGCGCCTCCGCCACCTGCTCGAGCGGATCGATGGTGTCACGATCGCTGGCGAGGCCGTCGACGGCGAGGACGCGGTGCTGCAGATCGGCCGGCTGACGCCCGATCTGGTACTGCTCGACATCCGTCTTCCGCAGCTCGATGGCTTCGGCGTGATCGCCAGCGTCGGCCGCGCGCTGATGCCGGACGTGATCTTTACGACCGCATTCGATGCGCACGCCGTGCGTGCATTCGAGGTGCGCGCGCTCGACTATCTGCTCAAGCCGATCGATCCGGTACGACTGGCGGAGGCCTGCGCGCGCGCGATCGAGCGGCATGCGCAGGTGCGCTCGGCGGAGGAGCGGGCGCGCCGAGACGGGCTGCATGCGGGGGTGCGCGAGGTGGGAGCTGCGCCCCGTCGGGTGCTCGCGCACGCGGCCGATCGTTCGGCGGCCCTCGTGCTGCTCGAGGAGGTGGTGCTTGTCCGCGCGCAGCGCAACTACGTGACGTTGCACACCCCCGCCGGCGTGTTTCGCATGCGCGAAACCCTGCGCGAGTTTCACGCGCGCCTCGATCCGTCGCGTTTCCTGCAGGTCAATCGCTCCGACATCGTACGCCTCGATGCGATCGAACGCCTGGAACGGTGGACGCACGGCGAGTACCGCATCACGCTGCCGGGCGCGCCAGCGCTGCTCTGGAGCCGGCGCTTTCGCGCGCGGGACGCGGAACGCTTTGCCCTCCCGGCGCCGGACGATCCGACGCCGTGAGGGCGTGCGTGGCGTTCGCACTCACCTGGGAAGCGCAAACGCCACGACCTGATCGCTCCGGGCGGTGCCGTAGTCGCCATGGCCGCCGGCGGCGATCACGATGTACTGCCGGCCGTCGCGCACGTAGGTCATGGGCGTGGCCTGCCCGCCTCCCGGCAATTTGGCCGACCAGAGCAGTGCGCCGGTCTCACTGTCGAAGGCGCGCAGCAATTCGTCGCGTGCCGCCGCGATGAAGACGAGGCCACTGGCCGTCACCAGCGCGCCGCCCACATTTGGCGTGCCCCAGTCTTTCGTCTCCGGAAGTCGTGCCATGCGCGGCTCGACGCCCAGGGGGCGCTCCCACTTCGTGGTGCCGGTGCGGAGATCGATCGCCGTGAGCAGTCCCCACGGTCCCTTCACACACGGTGCACCGATCGGTGACGTCCACACGGCACGGTCCATCACGTAGGGAGTGCCGCGCATGTTGGCGAACCTGTCGCGCATTTCGCGCTTGCGCAGACGGACCCACGCGGGGAGTCGCATCGAGTTCACGATGAGGAGCTGGCGCTCCTGGTCGATCGACACGCCGCCCCAGTTGATGCCACCGCCGTAGAACGGGTACATCAGCGTGCCTTCGAGGCTTGGCGGCGTGAACAGCCCCTCGTTGCGGAAGGACGCAAACTGCTTCACGCAGGCGTCGCGGTCCTGTGGCGTCGGGCCCCACAGATCCGCTTCGGTGAGTGCGCGCGCGGGATGCACGCGGAAGGCCGGCAGGACGGGGAAGGGCTGCGTGGCCGCGGCCACTTCGCCCGGCACGGTGGAGGCAGGCACGGCACGTTCTTCGACGGGGAAGAGGGGGGCGCCCGTCTCACGATGGAGCACGAAGATGTGGCCGACCTTGGTCGCGACGGCCACGGCCGGGATACGTGCGCCATTGCGCTCGAGGTCGAAGAGCGTCGGCTGGCTCGCGACATCGTAGTCCCACAGATCGTGATGCACGACCTGGAAGTGCCAGCGGCGCTGCCCCGTGCGCACGTCGAGCGCGACGACGGAGTTGGCGAACAGGTTGTGCCCGAGTCGCTCGCCGCCGTAGAAGTCCGGGCTCGCCGAGCCAGTGGGGATGAATACCAGGTGCCGTGCGCTGTCGACGGAGAGCGGCGCCCACGCGTTGGCGGCGCCTGTCTTGCGCGCGCCGTCGGCGGTCCACGTGTCGTAGCCCGCGTCGCCGGCGCGTCGCGGGATCGGATCCCATCGCCAGCGCACGGCGCCAGTGCGCGCGTCGAATGCCTGCACCGTGCCGCGTTCCATCTCGACCAGGCGATTGTCGCCGATCGCGGAACCGACGATGACGATGTCGTCGAGCACGACCGGTGGTGACGTGACGCCGTACTGGCCCACCTGCACTTTGCCGACGTTGCCGTCGAGACGGACGACACCGGCGGTGCCGAATGTGGTGCAGGGGCGCCCGTCGGTGGCGTCGAGGGCGAAGAGCCGCGCGTCGACGGTGGCGAAGAAGACGCGCCGTGCGCAGGGTGCGGTGGCGCGCGCGCTCTGGTCCGCCCAGAGGGCTACACCGCGCGAGACGAAGCCTTCGTTGCGGTCGATGTTGAGTGCGAGCCGAGGATCGAAGCGCCACCGGATCGCGCCGGTGACCGGGTCGATGGCCACGACGCGATTGAGCGGCGTGGAGAGATAGAGTGTGCCGTCGACGAGCACGGGTGTGGCTTCGAACTTGACGTTGCCTTTGTGGCACGTGGCGCAGCCGGTGCTCGGGCCTTCGTCGCCCTTCATGTGTTCGAGGTCGCGTGTGCGCGCGGTCCAGGCGGGTGCGAGTGTGGCGACGTTCGCGCGTGTGATCTGTGTGAGTGGCGAGTAGCGCGTGCCGCCGGGGTCGCCGCCGTAGCTGGACCAGCCGGTGGCGGCGGATGGGGTGGGGGCTTGTGCAGAGAGCGTGGACAGGCTGGCGGCGTACAGGAGCGCGAGACGGCGACAACGCATGGCATCCTCGATGGAGTGATGCCGGAGGGTACGTGGCGATGTGGTGGGCGTTCAACGCGCGGGGGATGACCGGGCTCGCGGCGGGACGAGTTCGAGGGGTCAGAGTCCTTGAACGGGTTCGGGTTCAAGGGGTCAGAGTCCTTGAAACGCGGGCCGTTCAAGGGGTCAGAGTCCTTGAACCCAATTCAAGGACTCTGACCCCTTGAAGCCGTTCAGGGGGTGCCGCCCGTGCGAACGTGGAACACCACGCGCCCGCCGACGTGGATTGCGGTGTGCGCATGCGTGCGGCCACGAATGAACTCAACGCTGGTCAACAGCGCCCGAGCAGGCGATAGGGCCGCCAGGGCGTCGGCGGTCGCCGGGACGCCGTCGACCATGAGCTCGGGAGTCGCGCGCGAGAAGGTGGTGTCGGACACGGCGAAGCCCCACGTCATGTGGGCAGACGACTCGTACTGCGCGGTGCGGAATGCGATGATGACTGAGCTGTCCGTGTGGCGCAGTGTCGGCTCGACGGCGCTGTGCGCGCCCGTGTGCACAGGCGCCGTCGGCGGCGTGAGGGGCGCTCCCTCGTCGCGTGCGGTGCAGGCGACAAACGACAGGAGGAGCGGCCCCAACCCAAGTCGACGGGAACGACGCGCGATGATCATGGTGTGGCCTCGATGTCTGCCGTGCGCGCGGCCTATTGGGTCCGACCGCGCCGGGAGCGTATGTCTGTCGCCCCACACCGCGCCGTGCGCCACCGCACCAAAGCAGTCAAGCCCGGCCGTCGATCGGCCGGGCTCTCCGACAGGGCGCGCGCCTGCGTGGACAAGCAAGGGGTCAGCAAGGGGTCAGAGTCCTTGAACCGCGTTCAAGGACTCTGACCCCTTGAACGCAGCCAGCGTCAAGGACTCTGACCCCTTGAACGCAGCCAGCTTCAAGGACTCTGACCCCTTGAAACCGCTACGGCGTCGGCGCGCACCCCGCGGCCTTCGCGCAGCTCGGATCGATCGCCGGCAACTTGAGGCGCGCCAGCTCGCGGTTCACCGCCGCAAGGTCCGTCGCCCACACCTTCGCCAGCGTGTCCGTGTATCCCTTGAGCTCCACACTCAGGATGCCGAAGATCTCCGGCATGAACGTCGACGGACGCCCATCGCCCCGCTCGGACATCGACAGCAGGTTCGCCAGGCGGTTGTTCACCTTGATGGGGAAGTTGAGCGGATCCTGTCCGCTCTGATTCCGCACCTGGTAGACGTTCTCCTCCACCGCCGACGCGTTTGTCCGCAACGTGCCACCCGCGCTCGCGAGCGCCGCGTCACCCGTCGCCTTGCCGAGCCGATCATCGAGCTGCGTCTTCACGCGCCGGATCGCGATCACCGCCTTGTTCGCTTCCGTGGCCTTGTCGCGCACCTGGCGTCCGAACGCGTACTGTGCCCGCAGGTCGGCGTCGGTCACATCGGTGATCCACGGATTGCGCGCGACGGTCAGCGGAGCGGTGAGCTGCCGGCCGTCGAGCGTCAGCCGCGCGGTGTAGCGCCCTGGTGGCACCGCCGGCCCGTTGGTCCCCGCGCCCCAGAGAATCATGCCGGGGAACGACTCGATCCCCTGCGCGCGCAAATCCCACAGAATGCGCTGGACCCCCGCACCACGCGGCAGCGACGGTCCCGCCATGCGCCGCGCGGCCTGCGCACGCGCTGAGGTGTCGGCCGGCGCCGTATCCGCGTCGAAGCTGCGCAGCACCGCACCCGCCGAGTCGAGGATGTCGAGCCGCGCGTTGCGCGGTGCCGCCTTTGCATACCAGCTCAGGATCATGCCCGGACCGCTGCGTACCGCCGTTGGCGGCGCGAACAGATGCGCGTCGCTCGCGAGCACCGCGTCCGTCGCCTGCCGGAGTGGCGCAATGTTGTCGAGCACCCAAAAGCCGCGGCCGTGCGTGCCGATGACGAGTTCGTTCTTCTCCACGATGAGATCGGCCACCGGCACATCGGGGAGATTGAGCGACAGATTCTGCCAGTCGGCACCATCGTTGTACGAGATCCACACGCCATGCTGCGTGGCGGCGTAGAGCAGTCCGCGGCGCGTAGGGTCTTCGCGCACGGCGTGCACGTACGCATCGCCGCGAATGCCGTTGACGATCCGGGTCCACGTCCGCCCGTAATCCGTCGTCTTGAAGATGTAGGGCGCCATGTCGTTGAGCAGCGGTCGACGCACCGAGACATACGCCGTCGCCGGATCGAACTGCGACGCGTCGATCTGCGAAACGCGTCCGAAGTCCGGCATCTCGCGCGGTGTCACGTTCGTCCACGTCTTCCCGAAGTCGCGCGTCACGTGGATCAGCCCATCGTCGCTCCCCGTCCAGATGATGTTCGCATTCGTCTTGCCGGGCCCCACCGAGAAGATCGTCCCGTACACCTCGGGGCCGTTCATGTCACCGGTGATGGGCCCGCCCGACTTCTCCTGCGTCTCCGGCGCGTGGCGCGTGAGATCGCCCGAGAGGCGCATCCACGTCTTGCCGCCGTCGCGCGTGGCCCAGAGCCGCTGCGACGAGACGAACAGCAGCGACGGATCGGCCTTGGAGAAGAGAATCGGGAACGTCCACTGCCACCGCTCCTTGATCTCCTTCGACGGCTCGCCGGAGTAGAACCACGGATACGGATTCACCTCGCGCGAGGTCCCGAGCCGCTTGTTGAATTTGTCGACGTAGGCGCCGTTGTTGGTGCCGGAATAGAAGATGTCGGGATCGCGAGGATCGGGGGCGATGTAGCCCGGCTCACCACCGCCCGCCACGTACGACACGGCCATGCCGCCCGCGGTGATGTCACCGCCGGCATCGGGCGTGCGCATGCCGCCGCCTCCGCGACGACCGCCACCGAAGAGACCGAACGCCGCCGCATTCCAGTTGTACGGCGTGCAGATGGTGGAGTTGTCCTGCTGCGACCCGCACACGTGAAACGGCACGTGCGCCGTGGTGATGACGTGATAGAACTGCTCGGTGGGATAGTCCTGCGCCGTCCACTTCTCGCCACGAGTGGTGGTCACCGCGCCGCCGCCGTCGTTGCCGACGACCATGTGCGTCGGATCATCCGGATCGATCCACAGATCGTGGTAATCGCCGTGCGTCACACCATCGACGGTCTTCATCGTCTTGCCGCCGTCCGTCGACGTGAACATCGACGTGTTCTGCATGTAGACGCGGTCGACGTCGGTGGGATCGGCAAACAGGTGCGTGTAGTAGAACGCGCGCTGCCGGATCTCCCGGCGATCGTTCATCAGCGTCCACGTGCGCCCGCCGTCGTCACTCTTGAAGAGGCCGCCCTTCTCGTTTTCCACCTGCGCGTAGACGCGATCCCCCTTGGCACCCACCGCCACACCGATCTTGCCGATCATGCCCGACGGCATCCCGGGATTGCGCGTCAGTTCGGTCCAGGTGTCGCCGCCGTCGGTACTCTTGAAGAGGCCGCTCCCCGGCCCACCGCTCGACATCTGGTACTCCTTGCGATACGCCTCCCAGAGCGCCGCGTAGACGATGCTCGGGTTCTTCGGGTCGATCGCGATGTCGACCGCACCGGTGCGATCGTCGCGGAAGAGCACCTTGCGCCACGTGGCGCCGCCATCGGTGCTCTTGAAGACGCCGCGCTCCGCGCTCGGCACGCTGTACTTGCCGAACGCCGCCACGAACACCACCTGCGGATTGGTGGGGTGGATGCGGATCTTCGAGATCGCATGCACGTCGCGAAAGCCCACGTGCGTCCAGCTCTTGCCCGCGTCGGTGCTCCGATACACACCGTCCCCCGGCATGATGTTGCCGCGAATCGCGCTCTCGCCCATGCCGATGTAGACGACATCCGGGTTGGTCTCGCTCACCGCGACCGCACCCACCGACGCGCTCGTGATCTTCCCGTCGGTCACGGGAGCCCACGTTTCGCCGCCGTCTGTAGTTTTCCAGAGCCCGCCACCGGTCGCGCCGAAGTACGCCTCATGGCGCCGGCCGCGCACGCCGCTGACGGCAATCGAGCGACCACCGCGATCGGGGCCGATGTTGCGCCACCGCATCCCGCGGGTGAGCGCCGAGTCGAGGCGGACGTCGGCGATGACTGGGGCGGGCGATCGCGGCGGCGGGTCCGCGTGAGTGAGCGGGACCGCCGAGAGTACGGCGGGGGCGAGCAGGACGCCAAGAAAGCGCGTGGCAGACATGCAGGGCGGGGCGAGGGGATGGGCGCGCGCGGAGCGCGAGGGCGCTGTACGATTCACAACGGAGCGGACCTCGGCAACGCTGGACCCACGTCCCACGCACGACTGCGCGCCCCGGACGCCCATACCCCCCACCGCACGCATCACCGCATGACGCTGACCCTCCGCGCTGCCCGTCTCGACGATCTCCCCGCCCTGCAGGTCCTCATTGTCGAGTCCGCACGGGTGTTGAGCCGCGGGTTTTACTCTGACCCCTTGATCGAGAGCGCCATCCGTCACGTGTTTGGCGTGGACACTCGGCTCGTGCGCGACGGTACCTACTTCGTCGCCGAGCGCGAGGGGACGCTGGCGGGGTGCGGGGGGTGGAGCCGCTTTCGCACGCTCTACGGCGGCGATCAGCGTCCGATGGGCGGAGACGACCTGCTCGATCCCGCCGTCGATGCGGCGCGCATTCGTGCCTTCTTCGTGGCCCCTACGCACGCGCGGCAGGGCGTGGGGCGGGCGTTGCTCGAGCGCTGCGAAGAGGCCGCCAAGGCCGCAGGCTTCACCCGTCTCGAGCTCATGGCCACGCTGCCGGGAGTGCCCCTCTACCGCGCGCTGGGGTTCGTGCCCATCGCCGAGGTGATCGACACCTTGCCCGATGGCACGGCGCTTCCTTTCGTGCACATGGGGCGTGACGTCACGATGCCGTCGCGGTGACCGCGCGCGCCTCGAGCAGTGTGCGCGCCTGATCCACCGCGCTGCTCGACCCGGCGAGCGCGAGCATGTCGCCGCCGTGCAGCACCGTGCGTCCGGTGGGAAGCGCGATCGATGCTTCGCCGTCGCGCGTGATCCCCAGAATCGTCGCGCCGGTGAGCCCACGAATGTTGAGTTCGCGCAACGTGCGCCCAGCGGCCACCGCATCGCTCGGGAGGCGCAGCATCACCGGTTCGCCAAGTCCCGGAAGTACGCGCGTCACCCGAGACATGGTGTGCTGCAGGTCATCGAGCGTGCCACCGCGTGCGACCTGCTGCTGCAGCGCGAGCACGATCACTTCGGCACCGGCGGTGGCATGCGCCTGCAACCGTCGCGCGACGCGCCAGAACGCGACGCCCAGCGCGCCCACCAACGCGGCAAGCAGCACCAGTGCGCTGCGCGATGGCAACACCGGCTCGAGCGTGGCGACCAGTGGCACGCCGAGCATGACCACGATGGTCACATGCAACGCGACGACGAGCGCGTCTCGCGGCGCACGGGCGTGATCGAGTCGCCCGGCACCTCCGGCGGGCAGTGCACGATCGGCCAGACTGCGCGCGAGCACGCCGGCCGTCCGCACCGCGCCCACGAGTGGCGGCACGGCGAGGACCACGGCGATCGCACCGATCAGGATGCGCGCCGCCGTCGTACCGCCGGGGAGGCGTGGCGCGAGCGAAGCCACGAACGTGTCGCCGCGCAGCGCCACACCGATGACCAACAGCGCAACCAGCGCCGCATCGATCACGAGCAGTCCGAGCGCACGCGTGATCGCCGATGATGGACCCGCGGTGCTGCTGCGAATCCGCTCGATCCACGAGGCGTAGAGCGCGAGCAGCGTCTGCACCGCGTGCGGAAGGGCCGCTTCCACGCGCATGGTCACGCGTTCGGACGACCGGATCAGCAGGGGAGTGGCGAGCGTCGTGACAGCGGAGACCGCCACGGCGAGCGGATACAGGAAGTCGCGCACGCGTCCCGTCGCCACCGCGGCACCGGCGATGATGAAGGAGAACTCGCCGATCTGCGCCAGGCTCATGCCGGCACGCATCGCGTCGCGCAGCGACTGGCCGCCCAACAGCGTGCCGAGCGAGACGGCGACCACCTTGCCGACGACCACGAGCGCGATGAACGCGACCACCGCGCTCCACTGCGCGGCCAGCACGCGCGGATCGATGAGCATCCCCACCGACACGAAGAAGATCGCGACGAAGAGATCGCGCACCGGATGCACCAGCGTTTCCACCCGGTGCGCCTCACCGGACTCGGCGACCAGCGAGCCCACGAGAAACGCCCCGAGCGCAACCGAATAGCCTGCCTGCTGCGCAACCCACGCGCCGAGAAAGCAGAGCCCTACCGCGAGCACCAGTGTGGTCTCCGGACGGCGAAGTGCGACGACGCTTCGCACGACGCGTGGCACGATGGCGAGACCCACGCCCAGTACGAGCAAGAGAAAGAGCGCCAACTGTACGAGCGTGCCGAGCAGCGACCGGTCCGCCGTGCCGACCGTGCCCACGAGCACGATCAGCAGGATGGCCACGAGATCCTCGACGATGAGGATGCCGAAGACCAGATCGGCGACGCGGCCGCGTTCCCGCAGTTCGTCGAACGTCCGGGTCACGATCGTCGTCGACGAGATGGCGACCAACGCCCCCGCGACGATCCGCTCGGCGACCGACCAGCCGAACGCCGCCGCGACGCCGTACCCGAGCGCAAACATCACACTCGTCTCCGCCAGCGCGGGGAGTCCTGACGTGGCGGCAACCGACGCCACACGACGCAGGCGGAACTCGAGCCCGAGCGCGAACATCAGCAGGATCACGCCCAGCTCGGCGAGTGTCTGTACCGTGTCGACCGTGGCGACGAGCGGGAACGGCAGGTGCGGGCCGACGAGCAGCCCCGCGACCAGGTAGCCAAACACCACGGGGAGCTTGAGCCGCTGCGCCAGGACCGTTGTGACCGCGGCGGTGCCGAGCACCACGGTGAGGTCGGTCAGGAAGCGGTGGGCGTCCGTCATGGCAGACATGGTAATGCGATCGGGCGCACGGCGATGTGGGGCGTCTCCCGATGTGGTGGCGGGGCGGTGCACCAGCGGTGGCGCGTTCGGTAGCTTGCCACCATGTCATTTCTTGTCTTTTCCCGCGCGACCGTCCGCGCGTTGCTGCTGGCCGGTGTCGCGCCGCTCGTGCTCGGCGCGCAGCCTTCGGCGAATACCAAGAAGAAGGCCCCCGCGCGTCGCGCGAATGCCGCCGCGAGCGATACCACCAAGCCCAAGCCCCGGAAGCCGCAAGGTGCGCTCGGTCCCGTCTCGGGCAACGCGCACATGGCCTACCGGAACATGGGGAGCGATCTCGATTCGCTCTGGCCGCCCAAGATGCCCGCGCCGCTGCCCGGGTCGATTCTCCCTGCCAAGCGCGTGATCGCGTACTACGGCAATCCGCTCTCCAAGCGCATGGGCATCCTGGGCGAGTTCGAGACCGACGATATGCTGCGCCGTCTCGACAGCGAGGTGGCGCAGTGGAACAAGCTCGACCCGGCGCACCCCGTGCAGCCGGCATTGCACCTCATCGCCGTGGTCGCGCAGGGCGCGCCGGGGCGTGATGGCAAGTATCGCCTGCGCATGGACAGCACGCTGATCGAGAAGGTCTACGGTTGGGCGAAGCGCAAGAACGCGATCCTGTTCCTCGACGTGCAGGTG
>JALOPS010000405.1 GCA_025453745.1 Gemmatimonadaceae bacterium | reverse complement strand
GATGCTGGCTGTCAGCATTCTGGGGCTGTTGCCCTCGGCGTTTCTGCTGACGACCTGCTGGATGCGGTTCGTCGTCGTGCTGGGACTGCTGCGTCAGGCGATCGGCGGAGCTCAGGTCCTGCCGAATCAGGTCATCACGGGTCTGAGTCTGATGCTGACCATCGCCATCAGATGCGGGACACTCGCCCAGAGACCGGTGGCGAGCATGCCGAAACCACGCGCGTCGATCAGGTAGCGCACGAACCAGAAGACGAACACGAAGTACACCGCGCTGTGCAGCAGGTAGCTCCACGACAGCCAGCGCAGCGCCGGGATGGCGAACAGTGCGACGATCGCACGCCACCGCGCGCCGAGGGTGACACGAGTCGTCTCTGCGGCCCGGCGCGGTGCGCGCAGCAGCCACACGAGCGCGGCACCCACACCGATGAAGGCACTCACGGCAAACACGGCGCGCCAGCCGTATCGCACCATCACGGGGGCGAAGAGCGGCGGTGCCACGGCGGATCCGAGTGACGAGGCCGCAAAGTAGAACGCGCTCGCCGACACGCGTCGCGCTGCGGGGACCTCCTGCGCGACCACGAGCGCGATGGCCGGAAAGGTGATCGCCTGCGACAGACCGAGCAGCACACGCGTGCCGAGCAATGCCGTGAACGCGATGGTGACCGTTCCACTGACGGCGGCAGACGCCAATGACGCCACCGCCCATCCGCCGATCGCGACGAGCAGCATCACACGTCCGCCGAACCGATCGACCAGCACGCCGGCGGGCACTTGTCCAAGCGCGTACGCCAACTGGAAGCCCCACGCCGAGAGCACACCCATGTCGCGCATGGTCAGGCCGAGTGCGGGTGCCATGGACTCTTGCGCGATCGTGACGTCGGTGCGCACGAGATAGGCCACGAAGCTCACGAGGCAGAGCAGCGTGATGACCAGCCATGGCGTGCGCTCCGCGGTCATGGACGTTGGCCACGCACGCCGTCCGTCGCGCTGGACATTGCGTGGGGCCCGTCGCGTGCAACCGTGTCCACCGGCGAGGGTCCTGCCAGCGCCTCGAGGATGGAGACGGACGCCGCCAGCGACTTCGTCCCGATCAGGTCGACCCCGGCGCGCAGGAGCGCGGCGTACGTTGCCGAGTGCGGTGGTACGTTGTGCACGCGCAGCAATCGCTGCGGGTACGCAGCGCGCCACGCCTCGAGCACGCCCCACCATCGCGCGCCGCCACCCCGAATTCTCGAGCGACCGATCGTCTTGCCGTAGTCGAGCGAGAGGAGTGCGTCGTCGCCGGAGCGCGGCGTCTGTGCCGGATCCGGTTCGTCACGCAGCGCCACGTGGCGCGCGGGTCGCGCCACGTTGGAATCGTTGATCGGTGGCACCCACCCCACCAGCACCACCAGCACCGGTGACGTGCCGGTGTCGCGCGCCAGCCGCATCGGCACGCGCGCCAGCAACGCCGTCAGCGAGTCGTACGTGGTGCGCGATCGCTCCTTCTGTTCGATCGTGAGCAGAAACGGGCGACCGTCCGCCGTCAGCGCGCCACACTGTGCGATGCGCTCGGCGAGTGGCAGCAGGTACAACGAGTCGAGTCGCCGCCCACGCCGCGCAGCGCGGCGATCATGTCCCACGCGCAGCACGCCATCGATCAGGAAGACGTCCGCCTCGACGCCCCGCACACGCGCCGCGAGCGCGTCGGTCAACGGATGCCGGTTCGTGTAGTCGTTGTGGGCGTAGAGCGGGCGCTCGCCGCGCACGCACCCGCGCTGCGCCTCGAGCTCTGGGAGGGCCAAGGCCCCCCATGCGCAGAGGAGCGCAGCATACCGTCGTCGGTTCAGCGGGCGCCCCGCAGGTGTGCGTTCACGCCGACAAGCTTCGCGCGCGGTCACCCGGTCGGCCAGTCGCGCTGGATCAACACCGGGGGCACCGGCAGCGGTGGACGGTCGCTACCTTTGGCGGGTGCTTCTTACCCCGAACCGACCGTCGCGCCTACTCGTCGCCGGCGCGCTGGCCCTGCTTGCCGCATGCAGCCCGGGCGATGACAACAACACCTCCACCGGCCCGACGCCCCCGGTCCCCGGTATTCGCCTCACCGTGCCGACGACGCTCACGGTGCGCCAGGGAGCGACGGTCACGCTCCCCATTGCGATCACGCGGACCGACTACACGAGTGTCGTCGGTGTCACGTTCGCGGGGCTCCCACGCGGCGTCGTTGCGCCCACGGTCTCCACGACGTCGACCAACGCATTCAACATTCCGCTCGTCGCCGATACGGCCGCCGCGCTGGGGACCGCGCAGGTCACCATCACCGGCCAGGGTATCGACATTCCCAGTCAATCGGCCACCTTTGCCTTGACGGTCACCGCGCGCTGAGCGCGTCACCGCGCGAGCTCGTCGGCGAACCAGCGCTCCGTCTCCGCTCCCGCAACCTCCCGGATCGCGCGCAGCAGCTCGGGCGTGGTACGGACGCCGTCGACCATGTAGCGTCGCAGGATGTTGTCCATCGTCGTGCGCCCCACGCGTGCTTCGAGTCGGTGCAACAGAAACGGCGCCTTGCGATAGGCGACCATCGCATTCGGGCGACGCGTCGCGGCGGGTGTCCAGATCGGGGGCTGGCCGCGCGAACGCGCGTCCCATGCATTCGCGAGCGATGCGTACGCGTCGTCGCCGACCGCGCGCCGTACCTCGCGCCCCGAGACATACTCGGCGAATCCTTCGTTGAGCCAGTTCTCGGGGCCGTCGCTGTCGGCACGCCGACTCCAGAAATGCGCGAGCTCGTGGCAGATGAAGCCGGTGAGGTACGCTCTCGAGGTGCTCGCCTCGGCGCTGAGTACGATGTAGTCCCCGCGCGCATACCCTGGCCCCGGGCGCGGAGCAAGCACGAAGCTGGTTGGCGGCACCGCGCTGCGCGCACCGAACTGTGCATTGAGGCTCGACCGACAGTCGCTCGCCACGCCGAGCACGGTGCGCGTGATCGAGTCGGGCGTGGACACGACATAGGTCGCAACACCGGTGCCCTCCACGCGTCGCAGCCCGGGCGCGGCAACGAAGGCGATGTCGACCTGGGGCACACGTTGGTCGATGTACGCAGCGTCCCGCACCCATCGGACCGTCCCACTCGCGGCCACCGGCCACCGCGTGGGAGTGTGCAGCGCCACGCGCGCGGTCACCTGCTGACGGAATTCGGCGAAGACGGGGAACCAGAACGAGTCGACGCCCAACTCCACCCAGGTGGTGTCGATGCCGTTGATCCGATCGGTGCCGAACTGTGGCGTGCCCGAGAGCCTGAGCGCAACGGTACGCGTGTCTGCGACCGTTGTGGTGATGGGGAGCGTGATGCGCGTGAACTCACTGTCGCTGGCCACGCGCGCAGCGCCAATGCCATCGCCGTGCACGTCGCTGACGCGCAGCCCCGGATTGACCAGGAGCGTCACACTGTCGCCCCGCGAGGGCGCGACAAAGGTGATGCGCCAGCTCGCGATGAGGGTGCGGGCGGCCGGGTCGATCGAGACGACGCCGTCGTAGTGCGGGCGATCCTGGGCTACCCGCGGCGAGTCGACGGTCGCCCGCGCATGGCCG
>JALOPS010000404.1 GCA_025453745.1 Gemmatimonadaceae bacterium | reverse complement strand
GAAGAACCCTTCCCCACCCTCGCCAAAGCCCGCGCCTGGCAACACCACAACGCCCTCGTCGTCCATCAACCGATCGGCAAACGCGCGACTGGACATGCCCTCCGCGAGCGGCAGCCAGAGGTACATCGCCGCCTGGGGCACCGTGCACTCGAAGCCGTGGGCGCGGAAGGCCGCGACCCCCGCATCGCGCCGCTCGCGGAACACCGCCACGTTGCCGGGCACAAACGACGCCCACGCGCCCAGCGCGGCCACGCCGGCCGCCTGCACGGCCATGAACTGCCCCGTGTCCGTGAACGACTTGATCTGCGCCAGCGCCGCGACGAGCTCGCGTCGGCCACACGCCCAGCCGCAGCGCCAGCCGGTCATGTTGTACGTCTTCGAGAGCGAGTGGAACTCGATCGCCACGTCGTGCGCACCGTCGATCTCGAAGATCGACGGCGGGACGTAGCCGTCGTACGCGACCTCGCTGTACGCATTGTCATACGCGAGCACGATGTCGCGCTCGCGACAGATGCGCACGACGCGCTCGAGATAGTCGCGCGGCGCGATGGCCGCCGTGGGGTTGTTGGGATAGTTGAGGTACAACAGGCGCGTGCGATCGAGCACGTCGCGCGGGATCTCGTCGAGGTCGACGAGAAAGTCGGTGCGCGGCCGCAGCGCGTACTTGTACGCCTCCCCTCCGGCGAGCAGCGTGCCGCCCACGTACGCCTGGTAGCCTGGCTCCGGGACGATCGCGACGTCGCCCGGCCCGACGAGCGCGAGGGCGAGATGCGAGAGCCCTTCTTTCGATCCGATGAGCGGCACGATTTCCGCGAGCGGATCGAACGTGTGGCCGAAACGCCGCGCCATCCACGCGCTGATCGCCTCGCGATACGGCACATGCCCGAGCCCGAAGCCATAGCGATTGAGGGCGGGCTGCTCGCGCACGCGGGTGAGCGCGTCGAGAGCAGCGGCGGGCGGCGGCAGATCGGCATCGCCGGCGCCCAGGTCGATCACGTCCACGCCACGCGCGAGGAGCTCGCGCTTCTTCGCGGGGATATGCGCCAATGGATACGGCGGCAGCGTCGCCAGCCGCGCAGCAAAGCGTGGCATGCGCGTCAGCTCGTGGGAGGATTGAACGCCGCGTGCTGCTGCTCGACCCAGCTCTGGTGGTATTTGGGATCTTCGATGGTCATCGCCGGCTTGGCCACCTTGAGCGGCCGGAACGAGTCCATCATGACCGCCAGCTCGTTGGTGTACTTGGCACCGATGCTCGCTTCCGTGCGTCCCGGGTGTGGGCCATGCGGCAGTCCATCGGGGTGATGCGTGATGGAGCCGTACTCGATCCCCTTGCGACTCATGAACTCGCTCGACGCGTAGAAGAGCACCTCGTCGGAGTCGACGTTGCTGTGATTGTACGGCGCGGGGATGGCGTTGGCGTCGAAGTCGTACGGCCGCGGGCAGAACGAGCAGATGACGAAGCCGTCACCCTGGAAGGTCTGGTGCACCGGCGGCGGCTGGTGAATGCGCCCGACGATCGGCTCGAAGTCGTGGATGTTGAAGATCCACGGATAGAAGTAGCCATCCCATCCGACCACGTCGAAAGGATGGTGATCGAGCAGCAGCTCGTTGATCGCGTCGTACTGCTTCACGTAGATCGGGAAGTCGCCCATCTCGTCGCGCGGTGCGAGCTGTACCGGGCGGCGGATGTCGCGCTCGCTGAACGGTGCGCCTTCGAGCAGTTGGCCAAAGTCGTTCTTGTAGCGCTTGGGGAAGCGCACGTGCCCGCGGCTCTCCATGACGAGCAGCTTGGTAGGGCCGCGCGAGGGATCGAGGCGCCAGCGATGGGTGAGGTTCCGATGGATCACCACGTAGTCGCCGGGCTGATACGGCAGCTCGCCGCAGACCGACTCGAGCACGCCCGAGCCCTCGACGACGTAGACCACTTCGTCCGCCTGCGAGTTGCGGAAGAAGTGCGCGTCGGTCTCGTCGGGCTCGACGTACGACATCGCAATGTCGCTGTTGAAGAGCAGCGGGATCCGGTCCATCGTCGGCGAGCCGCCCTTCTTCGCGCGGCTCGTCAGGAAGTGGCGATGCCGGAGCGATGTGCTGTCATCGGCTTCCCACTTCACGTCGCGCAGCTTCCGCGCCGACTTGACCGTGGTGGGCGGATGGATGTGGTAGAGGAGCGATGACGTGCCGACGAATCCTTCGTGGCCAATGAGCTCCTCGGCGTACAGTCCGCCGTCGGGGCGCCGAAAGACCGTGTGCCGCTTCCGCGGCAGCGAACCGAGCTGGTGATAGATGGGCATGGGAGTCCTCGGGGAGCGGCGCGGAGCGCGCCGGGCAGTCCGAATACCCCGGAAAAGCTAACGCCGGGCCCCCGTGCGGCGGGCCCGGCGTTCGATCACTGGTACGAAGCCGACGGCTCACACACGCCGGCGGCGCAGGCCGAGCAGTCCGAGGCCTGTCGCGCCGACGAGCAGCAGCGCAAGGGCGGACGGCTCAGGGACGACCGTCGTCGCGACACCGATCTCGAAGCGACAGCCATCGTTGCTGCACACCGCCGTGCGGAGCGTGCCCTCCACGGTGAACGCCGATGACGGATCGGCCGTCCAGTAGGCCGCCGCGTTCGCCACGTTGGCGCTCGTGCCCGTGAGGACATCGACGCCATTGTACGTCAGGTCGACCAGCGAGGCGCTTGCATCACGTCCGAAAATGCGGAACGCGTTGAACGCGCCGGGATTGCTGTACTCGATGCCGCCGGCATTGAGGGCCGAGTTCACGCTCGGCGTGTTGTTGCTGCCGGTGGTGAGGCCGAGCAGCTCGTCGAGCTCGAAGCGGAGCAGCGTTCCGTTCCAGCTCATGCTGAAGCGGAAGTCGCGCACGGCGCCCGTGCCCGTCCAGCTCCCCGTGTAGGAGTCGCGGGTGGTCGTGCCGAGGTTGCCGAGCAGACCCACGTAGACGCGGTCGCCGGTGTTGTTGTTGAGCGCGCGCGCCCGGAGGCTCGCGGTGTTGGATGCGCCGGGGGCGGCGCCAAGAAACGTCTGTGCCTGTGCCATCACGGGGATGGCAGCCAAGGTCACGGAAGCAAGCAGTCGCAGGTGTCGGGTCACCGGCTGAACTCGAGGCAAGAGAAGGAACGTGGTACGGACACCCGATACCAAGGCAACCGTCGGGCCAGCGCGTCCCAGCCGACACCGTCACTGCCCGGGCGCGCGGCCCACCCTTCTCCCCTCTAGTGGGCGAGTCAAACGACACACGGCCGGCACCGGGCAGTTCGCCCGGCAACCGGCCGTGTCAAGGCGCGTTGCAGCCTGCTAGAGGTTGCCGCGCAGTGCCTGTTCGCGCTCGATCGCCTCGAAGAGCGCCTTGAAGTTGCCGGCGCCAAAGCTCCTGGCCCCCTTCCGCTGGATGATCTCGTAGAAGAGGGTCGGGCGATCCTCAACCGGCTTCGTGAAGATCTGGAGCAGGTACCCTTCGTCGTCCCGGTCGACGAGGATCCCCAGCTCCCGGAGCGGCGCGATGTCCTCGTCGATGTGGCCGACGCGGTCGAGCACCGTGTCGTAGTACGTCGTGGGGACGCGGAGGAACTCCACCCCGTTGTCGC
>JALOPS010000403.1 GCA_025453745.1 Gemmatimonadaceae bacterium | reverse complement strand
CGCAAAGTATCTCGAACTCCTGCGTACACGCGGGCGAGCCGCCGAGCGCGCGGCGGCGCCGGCCGTGCACACGGAGACGGGGCGCATGCTCGTGGCCGACGGGTGGGACGTGCTGCGCACACACACGGTCGCATCGCTGGGCGCGTGGCAGGCGCTGGTCACTGCACGATGGAACAACGCGACGCTGCGCGACGCCGATCGGCTGGTGAGCGCGCGCAAGGTCATCATCGTGCGCGAGGAGCCGAGCGTTCGGGTGCGCTGAGGAAGGCGACCTCCAATTGCAGAGTGTGCGCCAGCGCACAGTGTCCTGGTGACGTGCTGGTCCGTGCGAGATATCGTGGCACGGAGGTTCTGCAGAGCAGTTGCTCGACGCCGAGCATGAGGCAGACAGCGGGCACCGTTCAGGGAAGGAGCCATGCGGTACATCGTTCAACCCGGCGACTCGCTCTGGCGTATCGCGCAGCACCGCTATGGCGCGGGTCGCGAATGGTCGCGCATTGCGGCGGCGAATGCGCTTCGCACTCCGGATGTCTTGCTGGTCGGGCAGTCGCTGCTGCTTCCTGACGGGCCGACTGACCAATCACCGCGCTCGGACGACATCGCGCCCCATGTCGACGTGGACCGCCCCAGTGTCGTGCCCGCCGTCGGATTCACGTTTGTGCTCGCCGAAGAGCCGAATCCGCTGCGCGGCCGCGCCGTGCGGCGGCTCGTGGTCCGACCGGCACAGGCGGCAGAGCTCGCGCAGCGTCTTGGCCGCCCAGTCCGCGCATGGCCTGACCCGTCGCGCATGGGGTTCACGGCGACCGGACCAGGGCATCCGCCAGACGTTGCCAGTCACATTGGTGGCCGAAAGCCGAGCCCATTCACATCGGCGTCGCTGCATCCGCTCGGCGCGCGACGCTTTCATGGCGACCCCTTTTTTGTCGACCTTGGAAAGGCCGCGGCGTCTGGCGTCGAAATCAGATACCCCGCAGATATCGTGGCAGAGTTGGACAGACTCGTCCTCCGCGCTGCCTCTCCAATCGATGTCCAGAAGCTGCGATGGCTGCAGCGCACCGTTGAACATGACGCAGAGGTGCTGTTTCGCGGGCCGGTACCAGCAGCAGCCGTTCGCAGCGCACGCACGGAACTGTTGCTTCGCGGGCTGCAGGGTGTGCAGCTCATGGGATTTGCGGTCACCGCAGTGCAATTGAGCCATGCGACGCAGCGCAGCATGACGGTTGGATCTCTTCGCCCGCTCTCCGCGGAAGTTGTGCGTCAAGCAGGTGGATGGGCGGGCGCGTGGGCCGGCCTCCAGTTGGGCGGTGCGACCGGCGCACTCTTCGGCATCTCCACAGGCCCAGGCGCGCTGGTCACAGCCAGTCTCGGGTCCCTCATCGGTGGTGTGACGGGCTATCTCGGATTCGATTGGATGGCCGACCACCTCGATCAGCACTGATGACGCTCCCGTCCGACAAGCTCATGGCGACGCTTCCACCGTGGCGCGCCTTTCCCGATTTCGATCCGCGGGGCGGAGCGCCGCGGCAAGGCGCCGAGGAGCAGTTTTTCCTCGATGGGTTTGACGCGTTCTGGCTCGGCCTCTCGACCGCGGAACGCTCGACTTATCTGGACTATTGGGACGCATCCCCGGCGTGGCGCGACGCGCTGGTGCAGTACTACGACACGCCGCCGGCAAGTCCCGCGGATGTGCGCGAGAGCGAGACGCTGTTTGCGGAGCGGCGTGCCGCGCGGGCCACCGAAGGATGGTGGGGCAGGCTGCGTCGCCCGTAGCGGGGCCGTGAGCCCTCGCTACTTCACCCGTCCCAGTTCCACCTCCGCCAACTGAAACCCGAACGCCGGCCAGCCGCCCGACTTCACCGCCGCCGTGAAGTGCTCGCGCGCGCGCACACTGTCCCCGTTCACCAGATACCAGTTCCCCGCGCCGTAGTGCAGCGTCGACAACTGCACAGCTGCCGTGTCGCTTGCGGTGATCAACGCCTCTGGCTTCGTCACCGCGCGATACATCGCCAGTCGCCGCGCGTACGCGTACCCCGGCGTAGTCGGCACCGAGTCGGGCCGCATGGCGAGCATCGCATCCGCCTCCGTCCGCTTTCCCGCTCTCGCCAGCGCCATCCACCGCCAGTCGGTGCTCCCCGCGCGTTCGTTCGCGCTCGGCGCCACCCGCTGCGCTCGTGCAAACGCATCGGCCGCACCGTCGAACTCGCCGCGAATCATCCGCACCACGCCCAGGTGATAGAGGATGCCGTAGTTCGTGCTGTCGATGCCGTACCCGCGCACGAGATCGGCGTAGCCTTTGTCGTACTCCCGCACGGTGAGATACCGATGCCCGCGCCAGCGCAGCAGCATCACATCGTTGGGTGCGACATCGAGCCCGCGCGTGAGTGTCGCGATCGCCTCGCGGAACTGCCGAACTCCCGCCTGCGCGACGCTCAGGTCGATGAACTTCTGCACATCACGCGGCGCAGCGGCCAGCGCAGCCTCTGCACGGGCAATGGCGCCGGTGTCCCGATCGGAGCGGTACTCCACCCCGGCCGGCGAGCGGTACTGCACCGACTGTGCGTGTGCGTCCGCAGGTGCACCGCCGAGCAGCGCGAGTGCGGCGCCTGAGGCTATAGCGATCCGCGTGGTGTGGCGCGCAGTGCGCGACAGGGCATGCACCAGTGCGCGCGCGTGCGCGGCATGTGTTACTCGCGCGGCCGCGTGCGCGTGGCTCGCGTGTTCATTTCGCGCGCGCATCACTTCTCCCGCCCGGCAAAGCCGCGCGCGTCGAGCTGCACACGATACGCCGAGCCACGCCCCACGATGTACAACGTGCGCTTGTCCTTCCCCGCAAAAGCGATGTTCTGCGGTTGGCGCGGAATGGGGATGTTGCCGAGCGCCTTGCCCGTCTTGTCGAACACCTGCACGCCTGTGTTGCAGGCGACGTAGAGTCTGCCGTTGGCATCGGTCGTCATGCCATCGGCGCCGCTGTTCACACCGCCACCGTCACGCGGCCGCGCGCCATCGAGCGTGGCGAACACACGCTTGGGGCCGAGCGATCCATCACGCTGCACATCGTACGCGAGAATCTCCGCGCCCCACGTGTCGGCCACGTACAGCGTGCGTTCATCACCACTCAGCAGCACACCATTGGGGCGGGCAATACCGTCGGCAACGCGACGCACCGTGCCGTCACGCATGATGCCGTACACGGCGGGCGGCATCGCATCGGCCGGTGGCGCCTGCCCCGGCGGCACGTTGGGTCCTGGATCACTGAAGTAGATGAGCCCGTTGCGACCGACGGTGAGATCGTTCGGTCTCCCGAAACGCTTCCCCTCGAACGCATCGGCCAGCGTTGCCGCACGATCAGCCGGAAAGAGCACGCGCACCCCGGTCTTCCCCGGCACGGTCTGCACACCGATCAGTCGCCCGTCGCGCGCGTACGCGAGCCCGTTGGCACCGTCGGTGTTCTCGAGCCAGGTGCGCACGCTGTCGTTCGCGTCGATGTGCGTGAGGCGATTGGCCTGCGTCTCGGTGAAGAGCAGCGAGCCATCCTTCATGCCGATCGGCCCTTCGGTGCCGGTGAAGCCGCCCTTGATGAAGTGCACGCGCACGCCGG
>JALOPS010000402.1 GCA_025453745.1 Gemmatimonadaceae bacterium | reverse complement strand
TCCGCGCTCTACGGCAATGCGGCCGGTGGCGTGCTCGATCTGCGCACCGCGCAGAGCGACGAGGGGCCCGCGCGCGCGGCCGTGCGCGCATTCGATGATGGCAATCAGGTGCGCCGCTACTCGGTGCTCGCCTCGGGGCGTGCGCGCTCACGCGAGGCAGACTGGCTCGTCTCCGCCACGCGGCAGGGTGGCGACGGCCCGCGCGTCTGGGGCGAGCAGCAGTTCACCTCGGCGTTTGCACGGGCGGGGGCGCTCGTGGGCACCACGCGCGTCGATCTGCAGGTGAGCGCGTTCGACATGCCGACGGCGCAGAACCCTGGCGCGCTCACCGCCGGCGAACTCGCCGGTGGCGCCATCCTCGCCGACACGCTCAACGTGCAGCGACGCGCGCGCAAGGACGTCGCGCATCGCCAGGTCGGCGTCACCGCGGCGCGCCGCATGGGAAGCGCCGAGCTCGTGGCGAGCGCGTTCTACGGCACGCGCGCGCTCGACAATCCGCAGCCTTTCGCGATTGTCGCGGTCGATCGCACCAATTGGGGCGGGTCGCTGCGCGGCACCGCGCAGCAGGCGTGGCGCGGGCTCACGCTCAGGAGCACCGCTGGTGTCGACTGGCAGGGGCAGCGCGACGCACGGCGCAACTTCGAAAATTGCAACGGGCGCGTAGGTGTGGTGCCCGTGGCCACGTGTCCCGTGCGCGGCGACGAGCGCGGTGCGTTGCGCCTCGATCAACGTGAGTGGCTTGCAGGCATGGGCGCCTTTGCACGATGGGAGGTGGAAGCGCCACGTCGTGCCACGTTGTCTGCGGCCATTCGCTGGGACGAACTGCGGCTCGATCTGCGCGACCGGTTCATCACGGCAACCAACGCCGACGACTCCGGCGATCGCGCGCTGGGCGCGGTGACCCCGATGGTCGGCGCGACGGTGCGGCTGACGCCCACGATCGCATGGTACGCGAACGTGAGCACGGCCTTCGAGACACCGACGATCACCGAGCTCACCAATCAGCCCGACGGCAGCGCCGGGCTCAATCGCTCGCTCGAGCCCCAGCGCACGCGCATGCTCGAGAGCGGCATCAAGGGTGTGCTCGGTGCGCACTGGCGCGTCGATCTCGCCGTGTACGATGCGCGCACGCGCGACGAGCTCGTGCCGTTCGACGTGCCGGGACAGGTGGGGCGGCGCGCCTTTCGCAATGCGGGGCGCACGGGACGACGCGGCGTCGAGCTCGCGCTCGAGGGGGTCTCGCGCGTGGTGGACGGTGGTGTCGCGATCGCCCGCGCGCGCTACCGCTATGAGGATTACGTCCTGCCGAGCGGGACGACGACGGTGCGTCTCGATGGACGCGTGATACCCGGCGTGCCGGGGACCACCGCGCAAGGATGGGTGACGGCGCGCGCGTTCTCGTGGTTTGCGACGCTCGAGGCGAGCGCGCAGTCGCGCGCGGCACTCGATGACGCGAACAGCGCGTTTGCTGCCGGGTGGACAGTGGCCAATCTGCGCGTGGGGCGGGTGAGCGGGGCGGGGCGCTTTGGCGCAGAGCCCATTCTTGGCCTCGACAACCTGTTCGATCGGCGCTACGCGTCGACGCTCGTGGTGAACGCCACGCGGGGACGTTTCTACGAACCCGGTCTTCGCCGCACGCTCTACGCGGGCGTTCGTGTGACCGGCGCCCTCGCGCGGTAGCGCGCGTCAGCCGCGCATGCGCTCGAGCGAGATCGGCTCGGGCTTCTCCTTCTTCTCGACGGGAATCGCGCTCCCCTCGAGCAGGGTCGCACCGGCTTCGATGCCGTACTTGTGTACCACGCCATTGGGCCACTTCACCACGAGCACCTGGCCCTCGACGGTCCAGGTTCCGCGTGTGCCCGTGCGGGTGGTGACCGCGCCGGAGGGGAGAAAGCGCTGGATGTCGAACACCGCGTGCGAGCGATGCATCCAGGTGCCGGGAATGCTGGCGGCGAGGCCCGTGAGCTCCATCGCGGGGGGCGCGGAGGCAGGCGCAGTGCCCGGTGTTGCCGCGGCCGTGCTCGCGGCGGCGACCACCTCGGCGCGGCGCTCACCGCCGACCTCGAAGCGTTCGATCTCGCTGAGCGGGATGTTCACTCGGCGGCCGTCGCGGTAGGTGATCACGAGCTGCATTGGTGTGTCCGCGCGAGATTGCGCCGTGGCCGACGCGACATCGATGCTGGCGACGATGGCGACGGCGGCGATCAGGCGGACAGCCACACGAGCGGAGCAGGCGAACACGGCAGACCTCGAGGCACGGGGATCGCGGGGCGCACGATCCCGGCCCCGACCGTTACAGACGCGCGCCCTGGCGCTGAGGTAAACACGCGATGCCCCGGCGGTGATGGGGGTCACGGAGCATGTCGCAGGGCTTGAGACCGCGTGGAGACGGACGAGCGGTTGGCACGCTGACCTCTTGAAGCGGATCAAGGACTCTGACCCCTTGAAGCGGCCGATCAAGGACTCTGACCCCTTGAAGCCGATCAAGTACTCTGACCCCTTGAAACGGATCAAGGACTCTGACCCCTTGAAGCGGTTCAAGGACTCTGACCCCTTGAAGCGGCCGATCAAGGACTCTGACCCCTTGAACGGCGTGCTGGCGTGGGGTCAGTTGCCCGCCTCACGGAGCGCGTCGGCGGCTTCCTTCTTTCGCTCCTCGTCGCCCGGCTCCTGCACGGCCAGCGCGGCGATGGCGCCGAGCAGCGCCTTGGCCTGCGGCGCCTGCCCGCCCTTGAGCAGGGCGCGCGCATACTCGAGCTGATACATGATGAAGCCGGGGCGCAGCTCGGTGGCCGTCTTCAGATACTTCGTGGCGTCGGCGACGTTGCCCCAGCCGAGTCCCAGGGGCATGCGCAGCGGGCGTGGGGTCTCGGTGAGTTTGAGGTGCGTGCGGCCAAGGATGTAGTGCGCGGCTGCCGTGGTCTGCGCCCCGGCGTTGTTGAGCGCGATCGCCTTCTCGGCGTCGGCCTTGACTGCTTCGACCAGGTCGGCGGCATCGAGCACCCCCTTGAACAGACCGACCTTGCCCGCGGCAGCGGCCCGCCGCACGTACCCTTCGGCGCCGCTGGGATTGGCCTTGATGGCCTGGTCGGCGTACGCCTGCGCATTGCGATAGAGCTGCTCCTGCGCACTCTTGGGTGCGGCGTCTCCGGTCAGCACGAACACGCGCGCGAGCCGCCAGAGCACGTCGTAGTCGCGCGGGGCCTGGCGATAGGCGGCCTCGATCGCGGCGCGTGCGGCCGGCACGTCGAGCCGCGCCAGCGCGGAGTCGGTGCGACTGACGAGCGCGCGCGTGTCTTGCGCGGCAACGGCGGAGGCCGGAATGGTCAGCGCGAAGAGCAGGAGGACACGTCGAAGCATCCCACGCACACCGATCGACAGGGGTGACACAGACGATCGCGGAGGAGCGCTATACTGCCGCCCGCGGCGCCCGACGTCGGACGCCTTCCCGGTCGTACCCCGACCGGCTGCGCAGCAAACAAGCAATCGCCCACCGTCGCGACAAGCGCGTCGCGCGCGAGAGATGCCGCGAATGATCGGTCGATCCGTGAAGCTCCTGGTCGGTGTGCTCCTGTGTGCCGTGAGTGTGCCCGTCGCACCCGT
>JALOPS010000401.1 GCA_025453745.1 Gemmatimonadaceae bacterium | reverse complement strand
CTCAGCGCAATGTCGAAGTTCAAGCGGTAGTTTTGCCGATTGAATCCGCTCAGCCCCTTGATGACGCCGAAGTCCCGGATGTTCTGGAACGAGGCGTTGAGGTTCGTGGACCCGCGTCGCTGCCCAACGGAGACGTACTGCGATGTCAACTGTCCGCGACGGAAGACGTCGTCGAGTTGGTTGAAGGTGACGGGGTAGCTGTTGTCCGAGATCTGATCGTCCTTCACCACGCGGGATCCCGCTGCATTGCGCAGGAAGTCCGTGCCCGCCGCGTTGAGCTGGAAGTGGGTGGACTCGTTGTTCGGCAGGAAGCGGCGCAAGTCACTCTGCCCGAACTCGTTGCGCACGGTGATCTGCGTCTGCCCTTCGGCCAGAGACGCGCCGCGCTTGGTGAAGATCTGCACCACGCCATTTGCGGCGTCCGATCCGTAGAGTGAGCTGGCAGCCGCGCCCTTGATGACTTCCACCCGCTCGATGTCCTCGGCGTTGATGTCAGCCAGCGACGTGCGCGTGATCGTCCCGTCGATGATGACAAGCGGATCCTGCGTGCCCGTCAGACTGGTGGCGCCACGCAGCCGGATCACCGGCGCGGTGCCCGGCTGCCCCGAGGCCGGCAGCACGGTAGCGCCGGCGACGCGCCCTTGGAGACCGCCGATCGGCGTGACCGACGGCGCTTCCTTGAGCTGGGTATTGTCGATGCTCGCCACGGCGAACGTGGTCTTCTTCTGCGAGGTCGCATCGGACACGCCGGTGACGACCACCTGCTCGAGATTGAGCACATCCTTGGAGAGCTCGAAGTTCTGCTCCATGCGTCCCGCGGCGAGCGTCAGCGTCCGCCGTTCGGGTTTGTAGCCGATCTGCCGAGCAATCACGACGACCGCGCGACCGCGGACCCGTGCCGGATCTACCCCGAAGGAATACCGGCCGTTCTCGTCGGTGATCGCGCCGACGCTCAATTCCGGAATTCCGACGCTCGCCCCGCCGAGTGGCTGTCCGGCCGCCGTCACCCGCCCCGCGACGGTGGCCTGCTGCGCAAGGACCGGGGTCGTCACGGTCAGGGCCACAGCGGTGGCCGCCAACCACCTCCGCAGCCGGTCGAAGGTCGGTCGCGTCATGCTTTGCTCCTCGGTATCGGTGGAATCGGCCCAGGCAGCGCCGCCTGGTCACGAATGCGTATCCCGCTCCCCCTGTGACGCATGAGCCCGCCCGTCCCCCTACCGGTAGCCACGTGGCTCCCGCGGAGGAGGAATCCGGCGTACGTGTCACAGAATCGGGACATCCGACAGTGCCGTGGGGCCGCGGAGTCCGCAAGAGGATTGGCCCATTCGTCGCATGACGCCCCGTTATCGCGATGTGGACACCACCCGGATTTCAGGGTATCACACGTCTGTCTGGTCGATTGGGCATTCCACTCTCGCTGGAGCGGTTGTGATGCGACCCGGTCTCGATGCTCGAACGATGGTTCTGTGCGGCGCCGTGACTTTCATGATGCTGGCGCCGTCGGCCCTCGTGGGGCAGGGCGCCGGGCGCGGCTCCCTGAGCGGTCGCATTCTCGACATGTCGACGGGACAGCCGATCGCAGGCGCAACGATCACCGCGCTCGCCTCGGGCCGGTCCACGACGTCCGACTCCACAGGTGCCTACCGGCTCACTGACTTGGGCGGGGGACTTCAGCGATTTCTGGTTGCCGCCGCCGGCTTTCCGCGGGCCTCCTTGGTGCTCCCCTTCGCCAAGGACGAAGGCATGATACGCGATCTGGCGCTGGATTCGACGCGGGTGGCGGTCGCTGATTCGGCCTCCAACCGGCCTCAACCGCCCGGTGCTGGGGCGCAGCCTCTCGGCGCCGTCACCGTCGAGGCCGCACCGAGCCGCGACAATCGATTCCGTGACTTCGATCGGCGTAGGGCAACCGGCAGAGGGCAATATCTGGTGCGCGAACAGATCGAAACTGCAGGCTACTTCTCGCTCCAAGACGCGATGCGCAACCTGCGCGGCGTGCAGCTCAACTGTAGCGGCAACGGCTGCCAGATCCATATGGCACGCGCGCAGAACGGGTGCTTCCCTGAGTACGTCGTCGATGAGCGCGTCGACAACATGTTCGGTCCGTTCGTGCCTGTGAGAGACATCGAAGGCATCGAGGTGTACACGGGCCCCAGCGACGTCGCTGGCGAATTTGCCGGCATCAACGCGGGCTGCGGCGTGGTGGTGATCTGGACGCGTAACGGACCGCCAAAGAAGAGCAAGAAGAAAGACCCCTGACCTCCGCTATCGTCGCGCCGCCGACCACCGCACCGTGGTGACCGCCCCGATCGAATCGGCGGGCACATCCTGCACCCGTCCGCCCGGCCACCGCACCCGGATGCTGCGCGCGTCCGCTGCGCGCGCGAGCACAACCGTTGGCGACGACATCGACCAGTACCCGCTGCCGGCGCTGAGCTCACGCACCGGGCCTTCGCCCGCGGCGGTCACCACGCTCACCCGTGCGCCGATGCCCTGCGGATTCTCCCGCGCCCCCTCGAGCCGCACGCGAATGCCGGGGCGCGCGCCCACGTTCCGCCACAAGCGCACGAGCCCCGCGTGTTGCCCCACCACGAGATCGGCGCGCGCGTCGCCGTCGTAGTCCGCCGTGGCCGCACCACGTTGATCACCACCGCTCGCCACACCCGACGCGCGCACGGTGAGTGCGCGGAAGCCACCCGCGCCGTCGCCGAGCAATACCAGTCCCTGCCCGCTATCGAACCGCGGGGTGTCGATGGAGGTGGGGGAGAAGTTCTGCGCGAGAGCACAGTCTTCGCGCCCATCACCGTCGAAGTCGGCCACCGCGATGCCGAATGCCGGTGCGCGTTGCGCCTCGGCGGGCAACTCGCGGACCTCGAAGCGCCCGCCGCGATTGAGCAAGACGAGATGCGCATATGTCGTCGCGCCAATGCGCGCCGCCGACGTGACGCGTGGGCCAAGCACGCTGTCGATCGGTTGCGCGGCGAACTGTGCGAACGTGGCGAAGCGATCACGCACGTCGCGAACGCCGAACGCCAGACGCGGGAGCGGCTCCAGCGGGAAGTCGGGACCATTGTCGATATCCGCGCGCGTGGCGACGAGGCCGGGAAGCGACGCGCCGAAGTCGCCGATGTACCACGCATGCGGGCGTGCAGGCGACGCCTGCCACGGCGCATTGCGACCATATGACGTCACGAGGAGGTCCATGCGCCCGTCGCCGTCGGCGTCGATGGCAGCGACGCCGTTCCAGCGACTGCTCATGCCGTCGAGCCCGTACTGGGCCGTGGCATCGGTGAAGCGCCCGGCATCGTTGCGCAGAATGCGCACCGGAGTGAACTCGCCGACGGCGACGAGATCGGGGTCACCGTCGCCATCGAGATCGGAGAACGTGGCTGCCGACACAAGACCGAGCGCGCGGAGCGCCGCGGCGTTGGTGGTGTCGCGCGTCCAACGGCCGTCGGTCGTGCGTCGCAGGAGGTGTGATGGTGCGGACAGCGGCCACGCGCCGGTGCGGACTCGTGTGCCGATGAAGAGATCGAGTGTGCCGTTGTTGTCGATGTCGGCGAGTGCGAGTGGTCCGATGGATGCGCTGTCGGGCGGGAGTGCCGCGTC
>JALOPS010000090.1 GCA_025453745.1 Gemmatimonadaceae bacterium | reverse complement strand
CAGTGAGCGGGCGCTCGCAGCGATTCCACGCGGATCCACAGGTGCGGAGAACTCGCACGGCTGCGTCGTGGACAGCGATCCACTGACGCACGGGCCAGTCCTCGGCGCGCCAG
The DNA here is from genome assembly GCA_025453745.1 of Gemmatimonadaceae bacterium. Taxonomy (GTDB): domain Bacteria; phylum Gemmatimonadota; class Gemmatimonadetes; order Gemmatimonadales; family Gemmatimonadaceae; genus JALOPS01. The sequence continues at coordinate 13,048 of JALOPS010000090.1, read as the reverse complement.
GACGGCCACGGCGCCTTACCCCTCGCCAAGCGGTCCGCACCGTGGCGGCCGAAAGCCCGATGGTCGGCGACGCTGACCACAGCCGCGAACTCTGACGTCGGGACCTGACGCTCGGCGTGCTCTAACGCGATCTCGTCCGCCGTCTGGCGCGGAAGCAACACGCAGGTCCCTCGAGCCGGCCCTCGAGGCCCACGTGGCGGTAGGAGCACTCCGTCGAGGGGCGGAGACCACCACCATCCGTCTGATTCAAGTGAAGCGGGCGCTTGATTCCCCCAACTCAGGACCAACGCTTCGATGGCGTCGGCATGCACTTCGCATCGCGCCCGTTTGCCGCGTGACCAGCCGATCCACTCATGAATGCCCTGCCGTCGCAGTCGCTCGAACGATTCGGCGACGAGCGCCTTCGGGCCACCGGCTCCGACCGCGACCGATCGAACCCACGCGCCGAACGCGATCGGGTCGAGAACGAAGTACATGTCACGGCGCCGTGCGCCCGGTGGCTTTCCCGCCATTAAGTCGGACTCTATGTGATTCAGCGTCCGCTGGCAACTTGCCATTGCAAGCAACGAGGCGCACCGCGCCACGGTCCCGATCACGGATGCTCACTGAGGTAGGCATGGAGAGGCTTGAGCACTACAGAACGGAGGGGCAGGGCACGCACGACGTCATCAAGGCGCCGGAGGTCGCGAGCCTGCTCGGCACGACGCCGTACGAGGTCTATCGCATGGCGAAGCGGAAGACGCTGCCGTCTTGGTGCGTCGGCTCCGCCCGCCGCTTCTCGCGTCGCGCCATCCTTGCTTGGCGCGATGCTGGGGGGACGGCTACCGCCGCGTAACGCTTCACAGGCGCGGGGGAGGGCCCGCGCTGACAGGACCGCACGTTCCCCGCGCGAGATGGGCTCGCGCCTTCCTGACCGCCAGAAACGCGAAACGCCGCCCCAGCTTCCCACGGCCGGGCGGCGCTCGCAAGGACTGACGACGAATGAAGAAATCTAGCCCACCCCTCCGACATGCGCCAACGCGGCGCCCGCTCGCCTTCTTGCCCGATCCGGCGGGCCGGCGAGCCCTCGCCCACTACCTGCGCCGCGGTGGCGAAGCGGCGCCCGATGGTCGCCCCGTCGTGCACCCGCTCGCCACGACCGCGACCGCGACCGCGTTTCGGTGTCCGTACTGCGACGGCAGCCACGCCGTCTCGCGCGATTCGCGCGCCTACACGACCGCCCAGTGCGGCGTCGGGCGCGCGATCTTTCTGCAAACAACGAGCGCACGGACGTCCTCGATCTTGCCGCATTGGTGGGCCTTGGTGCTCGGTCGCAACCACCACACCGTGCGCCGGCATCGGCACCTGGCGACGATCGCGGAACGACTCGAGCGGCTCGAGCGCGTCGCAGCGCCGTGGACGAAGGCAGAGACGCGTCGCACGACTACGGTTCCAGCGGCAACGCGAGAGCAGACGACGCGCCCGGCGCTGACCCTGATTCACGGAGGGAAGCGCTGATGTCGCGCGTCCTTCCCTTCCCCGCGCCGCCGATCACGACTGTCGTCACGTCGTTGGTGCACGGCCCGACCCGCGCCGAAATGCTGTGCGAAGGGCGCCGCGTAGCATGCACGTTGGCCGATCTCTGTGACGCGAACGCGATCACGCCAGCGCTCGCGCGGCGGATCATGCGTCGGCTCATCGCTGGCTATTGGTACGGCGCCGATGCCGAAGCCCGCCGTCTCGCCATGGGCGAGCTTGCGCAGCAACTCCGCTTGCGGACGATCCAGCGTGATGCACGGGGGGCGGCGTGAACGACACGACACGCGACCTCGACGCGGAAGGGGCCGCTTGGGCCGCAGATGCGAACACGCTCGGCGCGTTCGTCATGGCGGAACTCGTCAATCGCCGCGATGTCTGGGGCGGCTACCTGCCGATGCATCGCCGCGAGGCGGGCGCCGACAAGGTGCGCACGTGTCCGCCAGTGGCAAAGCGAGGACACGTCGCACTCTCGCGTCTGGTGTTGTATCGCCACTTCGTCGGGCGTGACGTTGGCGACGTGATCGGGCTGCATGCGATGAGTGCGAGCGACATGGCGCGATTCGGCGCGTTCGACTTCGATGCGCACGGTGGAGGCGTTGACCTGCTTGCTCTCGAGCACGCGGTCACGTGGTGCACCGAACGGCTCGCAGAGTTCGGGCTCGGTGTGCTCATCGAGGACTCGGACGGCGGCGGCGGCGCGCACCTCTGGGTGCGTTTCGATGCGCCGGTCGACGGCGCGTCACTCTTCGCCTTGCTCACGCATATCGCGAGCACCTGTCACGCGGCCACGGGCGTGCGGCCGGAAACGTTCCCGAAGCAGCCGAGCACGCGGGGCGCGTTCGGCAACTGGCTGCGCCTCCCCGGGCGCCATCACACCCGGGCGCACTGGTCACGACTGGCGCGTCCCGGGACGGCGTGGAGCGTCGGTCGTGACGCCGTCGCCTGTCTGCTTGAATGGCCCGCGTCCTCCGCCGAGGCCGTTCCGCCGGCCGACGCGTGGCCCTCGCAGCGGACGGTGTTGAATGCGCAGCACCTCCGGATCAGCGAGACCACGTCTCGCCCCACTTGCACGGCCGACTCGTTCGACGCGGCTCGCGTCCGAGACGCGCTCGCCTATCTCGACGCCGACGACTATCACACCTGGCTTCGCGTGGGCCTCGCCCTCAAGTCGACGGGCGATGCTGCCGGGTGGCCCCTCTGGTGCGAGTGGAGTCAGCGCAGCGCGAAGTTCGATGACGACGCGCAGGCACGGAAGTGGAGTTCGCTGACGCCGCGTGACATCACGATTGCGTCGCTCTTCTACGAGGCGCAGCAACGCGGCTGGCAACCCGTGACAGCCCACGACGCGCGCGCACCGCGTGGCATCACGACGCGGACGCGACCGCTTGCCGGTCTCGCCGATCCACAGCACCGCGCACTCGTGGACGCGCTGCGACGTGGGACGATCGGGAGGGCGTCATGAAGACGGTGCGCACCGACCAACTCGCGCGGTTGCTTGTCGACGCCGGCGCGGCGGGCGTGGCCGCGCTACGATGGCACGACTGGGTCGCCGAAGGTGCAGCCCTTGCCGAAGTCTCGCCGGCCGTCCTTGAACCCGCCGCGCGCCTGATGTGGTATCGCGGGTACGTGCAGGTGCGATCCGGACACGTCTCGTTGTCGCCGCTCGGTCGCACGCGACTTGCCGCGATCGACCGCGACGACGCGCGGGGGGTGACGCATGGCTGACGTGTCGCTACCGCCGGCGCCGCCGACGCGCACGCTCCAAGACACATGGGATGACCCCTCGTTGCTGGCGGATCCGCCCTACGCCCTGTTCCGCGTGCTCGTCCGGGGCGCCGTGCACATCCTCTTCGCCTTGCCGAAGGTTGGCAAGACGCAGTTCCTCGCCCACCTCGCCGTGGCGATGGCCGCTGGCCTGCGCGAGTTCGCCGGCCGCACGATCACGCCCGGTGCGATCCTCTGGGTCGACTGCGAACAAGGGCAACGGACCACCCTGCGTTCCCTGCGGCTCGCGTCCGAGGCCGTGAACGGTGGGCGGAAGCCGCCGCATCCGATTCATGTCCTCGACGGACAAGGCGTCACCGCGACGCAGCTGGCCGCCCTCGTGCACGAGATCCGCCCCGTCTTGGTGGTCATCGACACCATCGGGCGCTACTACGCTTCGCGCGGGCTCGAAGATCACAACTCGACCGGCGAGTGGCTCAAGCTGCTCGGCCCTGATGTCGCGATCTTCCACGCGCTCGGCGAAGGGGACCTGTCGTGCGCGCCGGCATGGGTCTTCATCGACCACGCGCGCAAGTCGGGGGGCGACCACGGGCAGGCATTGAACGGATCGGTCGCCAAGCAGGGCGCGGTCGACGTATTGGTCGAGATGCGCCGCGGGCGCACCGAGACGCAGCGCGTCCTCGAGCTCACGAGCCGCTTCGATGGCGTCCGAACCGTCGGACTCGACCTCGTCGAGGGCGGCACCTACCAAGAGGCCGACGTCGCGGCGCCGGTGAAGGTGCGGCACGGGCAGGACGCAGCCGTGATGCTCGCCCTGTCGGACGCCCCCGGCCCGCTCACGCGCAAGCAGCTCCAAGAGGCGACCGGTATTCCCGAGGCCTCGGTGCGACGCATCTGCGTTCGGTTGGTCGAGTCCGGAGAGATCGCGCTGGTCGAGGATGCTGGGCGCGGAAAGGCCGCCCGCTACACCCTCCGGGACGATGCACCCGGCCTCGCCCTCGCCCCTCCACTTCCGGACGCCGCATGACCGTCGTCGTCGTCGTCGTCGTCGTCACTTCTCATGTTCTGGCGAACATGACGATGGTCCGGTCGAAGGGCCGGAACCGTCGTCGTCATCGCCTGAACACATGGTGTGACGACGTGACGATGACGAAAGACGGGTGCCGAGGCGCGAACGAACAAGCGGCCGGGGGTGGCAGGGTTGCCACCGCTTCGTCCGCACTCCTTACCGTGACGCGATGCCAGAAAGCGGGGCGACGCGCCCACCGCTCACGGCTGCCCGACGAACGCGGCGCGGCTCACTCGCTTCTCGCCCGCGCTGATTGGGTGCGGAGCACGCACCGCCGAGGGGCGCTCGGCGGTCGCACGTGGCCCGACCGGCTCACGGGTCCCTCCGCCGGTGGGGGCGTCGACCGTGTCGCGCTAGCCCGGTAGCTCCCTTCGCACTGGATTTTCAAAACTGCCCCTCATCCCCAGACTGATGCCGAAATCCACACAATCGCAGACGAACGCCCGCGTTGCGGCCCTGCAGGCCCCGACGCCCTTGCCAGACGCCGTGCCCGTCGTGGCGCGGCACCTCCTGCTCACCGCACCGACGCACTGCACGCACGACGACATGGCGGAGCTCCTCGGCGTCAATCCGCGCACCCTCGAGGGCTACGTCGATCGTGGCTGCCCGATCGCGGAGCGGCGCGGCCCGGTGCGCTTCTATCACGTCGCGGCCGTAGTCACATGGGCGGCCGGCTGGGCGCAGGTGAAAGCGGACCACCAAGCGCGTCGCATTCGGCACATGCCCGACACACTCACCCTGCTCGACGCGCACAACCGCGTGCGGCAGCGCGAGGCGGAGGTCTTCGGCGACGACGGTGGCTTCGTGTTGGTGCCACTGACGCACGACCACCCCGCGCGCCCGTGGGCGCTGCGACTCGCCTGCGCGGGCGTGGTGCCGGACGCGCCCCTCGATGCCGAGGAATGGCTCGCGGGCATGCCAGCGCTCCCGAAAAATGCACCGGTGCGGAAGCGGTCTTCATCCACGCGCCGCGGGGGGACCCCGTGAAGCTCACCATTCAAGGCTTCGAGCCCGTGCGTCGCGAGCTCGCGGCAATCGGCCGAGAGATGCCCTTCGCGGCGTCGGTGGCGCTGAACGCGATCGCGAACAGGACGCAAGCAGAGATCCGGCGCACGCTGCCCGGGAACTTCATGTTGCGACGCAAGCGCTTCGTCGAGCGCACGGTCTACCGTGAGCCCGGTGTCGACTTCGCGACGAAGACGCGACTGCAGGCAGGTGTCGGGATTCACCCCGAGCGCGATGTCCTCACCAAGCACGAAGACGGCGGCTCCAAGCGGTCCCGCGACGGCGGACGACTGGCCGTGCCCGTGGCCGTGCCGCGCACGGCGGCAGGACTGATCAAGGCGCAGTATCGCCCCAAAGCCCTGCGCGGCAATTCGAAAGTGTTCCGCGTCGATCGCCCAGGGGCCGATCCGATCATCGCCGAACAACTCGGCCGCGGACGCAATCAGCGCGTGCGTGTGTTGTACACCTTGAAACGCTCGGTCTGGTTGCGGCCGCGCCTGAACTTCTACGCGACGGCGGAACGCGTCATCGATCGCGAGTGGGAACGGGCGGTGCGCGACGGGATCGACCGTGCGCTGCGGACGGCCCGATGAGCACCGCGCCGTGGCAGGTCTACGACGCGACCGCGATCGGCGGTGACGCGACGCTCGGTAGTCGGTGGGCGTGGAGTGCGCGCGCCGTCGTGCGGGACGATACGCTCGCGCTGGCACTCCGGTTGGATCGCGCGAGCGGCAAGCGCCCGCGTGAAGGGGCGACCGTCATTCTTCACGACGTCCCACGCAGTGAACTGCAGACCTTGGCGACTGCGCTGCGGGCGCTGGCCGCGCAGGTCGACGGCGCGTGACGTCAGGGTTCGGCGATCGGCTCCGCGTCGAACGGACGCGGCTCGGCTACGGGCTGCGCACACTGGCGCTCGCGACCGGCGCGTTCGGGGATCGCTTGCCGTACACGCCGGCCGAGGTCGCGCGCTGGCATCACGCGACGCACGGTCCACGCGCGGACGTCCTTGCGCGCCTCGCGCGCCTCGGCTTCGACGTCGGATTCCTGCTCACTGGCCGCGCCGATCACGCGCATCATTTGCACCCGTCCGACGGACTCGCCGAAGCACGATGGCCGCTCGCCGCGTTCTATGGTCCCGACGGCGCGCCGCGCTGGCCGACGCCGATCGCATGGCAGGCGCGCGAGACGACGGCCGCCGCGCTCATGCACCAACGGCCGCGCGTGCCGATGGCGGATCTCGCGCACGCCTTCGCGTCACTCGCGGTCGCGCGTGCGTGGGCCACGTGGCGCCCGGAGAACCTCGGCACCGAACGCCGGCTCGCGGCGCTGGCAACCGCGTGGACGGACACGTTCGCGCTCTTCGCGTGCATCGCCGTGCCGATCGATCGCGATCACCTCGTGCACACCGCGCTGCAGGCGCTCCGCGCACAGGACGCCACGCGCGCCCGTGCGGCCTGAGTCACAGTACTGCGACTCTCTCGCGTATCACGTGGGGCATAGCATGGGGAGAACGCTTGCGACGCACCCTCTTCCCCCACACGCCATGTCGACTGCACTTGCACTCCTGCCCGACGCACTCCGCGCGGTGGTCTCCGATCACGAATCGAAAGCACGTACGGCCGCTGATGCGGCCGCGACCGACGCGCGCGCGGCGCTTGCCGCGTTCGTCTCCCCGTCCCCCGCGCTCGAGAAGGCGCGCGCGGCGACGCTCAAGGCCCGCGCCGCGGTGGACACCGCGACGCAGAAGCTCCGCGATGCGGAGCAGACGCTCGGACAGGCTGCGGCCACCGAAGCGATGCTCGCCGCGGAGGAGTGGGAGACGCGTCGTCGTCTGCGGCGGGCTGCCGTGGCGCCCTGGCGTCTGCAGACCGCGCTCGAGACGGTGCGCGCCGCGATCGAGGCGCACGAACACGGGCGCATGACGTCGGTCGATGCCGCGGTGCGTCGCGTGTACCTCGACGCCGTGCGTGTGCTGCAAGCCGTGCAGAGCGGCGACGCGGACGCGCCGGCGGATCTCACGGCGTGGCTCGATGCCGTGCACGCCGATGCCGAGGCCGCACGCGCGACTGCGAAGGCCGCCGTCGAAGCCGCGCGCGTCGCGGCGCTCACCGAATCGCGCCGGACGCAGGTGTTCGGCGCTCCCCTGACCTGAGCCGAGGACTTCCCATGACCGCTCCTGCTGCCCGTGTCGGCCGCGATCGTGCCGCCGACGCCCCGTTCCACTCGCTCGGGGACTTCCTGTCGGCCGTGCGCACCTCGGCCGTGACGCCGGACACCCCGGATGTCCGGTTGCGCGCGCGCCCGTCGGACGACGCTGTCTTCCTTATCCCCTCGGCGCCGCTCGATTCGCTGCTCGGCACCGTCGTGCGTGATTCGCCGATCCTCTCGCGCGTCACCCGCCGCACGGTGACGGTCGGCACCACCTACGACGGTCTCCTGCCGGATGAATCAAGCGACGCGGATGGCGCGCGCTTCGGCGGGCTCGCGATGACGTCCGTCGTCGAAGGGGGCCAGTTCGCGTACACGTGGCCGCGCTTCCGTCGCGTGCGGCTCGAGCTCCAGAAGTGGGGCACGATCGTGCCCGCGGCGTCGGACCTCGTGGAAGACGTCGCGTCGTTTGGCGACGATCTCGCGCTTCTTGCGCGGGAGGAGATCGGTCGCCTGATGGAACGGCTCGTCTGGACCGGGCTGGGAGGCGCGCAACCGATCGGCGTCTCGACCGCCTCGAGTACGATCGTCGTCGCCATCGAAGGCTCGCAGACGATCGCGAACACGGCGACGCATGTCACGCGCAATGCGGCGAAGCTGCTCGCGCGGTTGCGCCGGCCGGACCGCGCGATCTTCCTGCTGCACCCCGACCTCATGGCCGACGCGCGCATCGCGAGCAGCGGTGGCAGCACGGACCCGATCTTCGGACCGTCAACGCCGGAGGCACCGCTCGGCACGCTGCACAACCGACCCGTCTTCCCGAATCCGGCCACGCCGGCCGTCGGGACGCCTGGCGACTTCGCGTGCGTCGACCTCGCCCGCTACGTGCTTCCCACGAAGGGTGACGTCCAGCAGGCCATGAGCGTGCACGCGCAGTTCCTGCGCGACGAAGCGCTCTTCCGCTTCTCGGTGCGCATCCACGGGGCGCCGTTCCTCGGGGCACCGGTCGCGCCGACGACGGGGACCGTCACGAAGTCCGACGCCGCCGTGCTCGCGGCCCGCAGCTGATCGATCCGTGCGAAGCGCCGACCGCCATCGCCACTCCGGGTTCGTCGTCTCCAGCGATGCGGTGCCAGACCTCGCTGGCGGCATGCTCCTGCCGGTCGGTCGGCGTTTCGTACGCTTTCGTAGTTCTTAGCTGCAGTGTCGCCCTTCTAGTGATGCACAAGTTCGCCGGAGGCGCGCATGCTCCTGCCTTCCACGAGTGTCCATTGTCTCGCCTGACAGTGCGCTGCGATACCTGCATGCTGACTACTTGCCAATAGAGAACTCCCGGTGCTCCCACGTAACGACGGAATAGGCAAGAAGCCGCCAGCTACTCGCCGAGTTCGAATCGTCCCTCATCCACTCTACGAAGCGGCTCCATTCCCACTCCTCTCGAGCTCCATGACGAGCCAACGCGTTACTGCTAAACGCGTTCATCCGAAATCCTGCGGTCGCTGCCTGCGTCCGAAGATGTAACGAGGCCAAGTGCCGGAAGAAGGAGGCAGGCAGCACAATTTGAAGAGCCGGCACTACCTCCTCGAAGTAGACTTCATTCTCCTGCCGTTGTACGTAGTGTCCGTTCAGACTGGCGTGCGCTGTGACGTACGGACGAAGCGCGTCCCACCCCTGGACGATGTTCGCAGGGATGTCGGACTCGTGCTGAGGCTCATCCCAGCCAAGAACCTCACAAGGAATCTGATGCATCCCAATGCGCGCAACGCCTTCCATTTCGTAGCACGTCTCGAACGCATCCCAAGTTGTCGGTGTTGCACGGGCATTGATGGTGCTGGAAATTCGCGTGATCGAGACCGACACGTTGCGGCTTCCGCTCGCCTGCCGAAAGCCAGAGAATAGCTCTGAGCTGAATCCCAACAGGCGCTTCTCGTCAGATGATTGTCGTGGCCGTGCAGTCTTTGGCCTTTCGAAGAATTTCATGTGCAGGCGGTTCGAGGCTGAGGGGAAGTGCATCTCTGTCATGGCCGAGATGCATTCTCACGCTTGATCGTTGAGGCGGACCGAGGATCGTACTCATCGCCACGCACAGAATGCACTCTGTACACACTCAGAGACTGGGTGCCATTCCGGTCGTAAACGTTAGGCATCGAGTATGGCCGCTGTGTGCTGTGTTCGCGGACTATGCAAGCGAGGAATGGCGACGAACGAGCTCGGTGAGATCCCACAACTCGACCCCGTGCGCTGCAGCGTACTCCTCGGCGGCCGGTGCGAAGCCACCGGTACAAACCAGAATAGCGCGGTCAGCTTTTTCGGCAGTTCGGGCACCGAGCAGCTCTCCTACAACGGCCCTTTGCGCCGGTTTTGCGTACTGCTTGCACTGAATGATGATCTTTTCTCCATGGCGTTCCGCGACTACGTCAACGCCTCGATCACCGGATGCCGCTGTTGCTTTCGCGTCGTACCCCAGTGTTCGGAAGAGCAGCGCAACCTGCTCTTCGAGCTCTCTCCAATGAAGGTTCCGCCAGTAGTCGAGCCTCGTGCGCGCACTCGCAAGCACTTCTCCTACGACGCGGACGGCCTCCAGATACGTGACGCTCTGGTAGAACTTTCGTTCGTCTTGCCGCTTGCCGTAGAGGTAGCCAACCCAAACTGCGAACAGGAGGAGGAACCAATACTTCGAACCGTAAGAGAGCATCGTGAGCACAGCGAGTACGAGCACCGCGCTCGCGGCAACGTAACGGTGTCGGGTTGGAAGTGATTGCGATTGCCTGAAGGCTTCCACTACGACCGAGACTTCCTGCTCAGTCGGCTCCTTTGCGATTCGCCGCCGGGTATTGTCCTGCTCTGAATCGACCTTTAGCCGCGTGAGAAACTCAACGTCGATCTTCCCTGCGAAGTGAACTGCCAACGAGGGGAAGGCGAAGAAGTGAACGTACTCCTGCGGTTTCCCTGCCGCAGATGCCAGATCGAGTGCGCGTTGTACTTCCCTATCCGAGATCTTTCGGCGCGGCATAGGTCAGGGAGTCCGATCGGAGGTGAAGCGACGAAGCGGCGATCCGCTCTGCCAGAACGGGGAAACTTGTCTCTGAGGTCTGACAGGCGTCAGTTCATTCTCTGCTCAAAGGCAAGAGTGTACCAGTGGTTACCAGACTTGCGGGATTGTACGCTTATGCGTACACTAGACGCAGCGCCACGCACGGTGGTGCACGACCCAAGCTAGGAGCCTACCATGTCCCGCCGCACACACTCAGCCGTTACGCCTCAGCCCGCGTTGTCTGGCACGACGCGCGTGTCCGCCGTCGCGAACATCGACGTCGAAGCTCGCGCCACGATCGACGATAGCCGCTTCCCGGCCGTGTCAGTAGGCTTGACGGCTGAGCCACAGGGGTTCGTCCATCTGCGTGCTGCGCTGCAGTCGGCGACCGATGCCTTCGGATGGCGTCTGGAAGTTGAGCAGCTCAACCTCGAAGACCTGTTCTGCCTGCGCGATGCGTTGAACGCGGCAATCGACATGGCGATCGCGGCCGGTGTGAACACGGCCTCGTGGCAGGATGGCGAAGTGCTCACGCACCGTGCGATTCCGAGCGCCCTGTGTGCGGCGTGACAGCTTCGTCGGCGAGATCGTGCCACGCGAAGAGCGCGCCGGGCTCCACGCCAAAGAGACGGCACAGGCCTGCGAGCAGTGCCCCGTCGACGCGCTGCACGGCTCCCGTTTCGAGGTCGCTGATACGAGCGCGTCGAGTGCCAAGTGCTGACGCGACGGCGTCCTGACTGAGTCCGGCCGCCTCGCGTAGTTCTCGCAGTCGCAATCGCAGGATCTTCGGAGACATGTTCACCAACCTACCATCGATGGAGAGGTCATGCCTGCTCGCCCGCTTCGCTTGGTCACGAATGCGCCGGCGCCTGGACCCGAGGAGACACCCCGCGCGCGATCTCGGCGGCCGAAAGGCGAGGGATCCATCAGCAAGACGAAGGACGGCAAGTTTCTCGCGCGGTTTAGCATGGGGACCGCCCCGGACGGCCGGCGCGACGTCGTGTCGCAGCGCTTCCAGACACGCGCCCTCGCGAGCGCATGGCTGCAGGAACAGGCCGTGGCTCGATCACGACAGGACCGAGTCGCCGTCAGTCGCGATGGCCAGACGCTCGCGCAGTGGCTGGAGGAGTTCTACACACAGCATCGGGTGGGCCGAAAGGGGCGACTGCTGAGTGACGCCACGATCGCGAAGGATCGCGAGTCGGTGCGGACGTATCTCCTGAAGGCGAACCCGACGCTTGCCGGTACGCCGCTGCTGAAGGTGACGACGGACGCGCTCGCCCAACACTTCGTCGCGCTCGCGCGTCGTGGCCTCTCGCGGAACACTATCGCTAGGCTCCATCGCATCCTGCGCGCGCGGCTCACGTTCGCGGTCCGGAAGGGCAAGCTTCGCGCGAACCCGCTCACCACGCTCGAGGCGATGGACACACTCGTCGTCGATGGCGTGGAGCCTCGACGGCGCGTCGTCTTGTCGCCCGAGCAGGCTGCGGCGGTGCTCGCCGTCGCGCCCGCGCACCGGCACGGGGCGTTCTTCGCCACGATGCTCCTGACGGGGATGCGCCCTGGCGAGGTGGCCGCGCTCACGTGGGACGACGTCGACCTCGAGGGGCGCCGGCTGCATGTGCGGCGCTCCCTTGAGCGGGTTCGTGGCGCGGACGGGGCCGCGATCCGTGAAGCCGGGGGCGGGGCAGCGGCGAACGCGTGGCGCTTGAAGGCACCGAAGACCGAGAAGACGCGTAGTCTGCCCATCGGCCAGCAACTCGTGACGATGCTGCGGGGGCATCGCGAGGCGGACGCGTCTCACCTCGACGGCTTCCGCGACCAGCAGACGGCCGCGCTCGCCCCCGAGTACCAGGACCACGGCTTCGTCTTCCACACCGAGTTCGGCGGGCCGCTCCACCTCGAGACGCTGTCGCGTCGCTACCTGCGTCCGGTCCTCGTGGCAGCAGCGTGTCGGTTGACGAAGCGCACACTGCCGGCGCTGCCCGAACGCGCGTCGAAAGCCTACCGCGCGGCCCGCGAGGCCAGAGACGCGGCGGAGGCGGCGGCACTCGCGGCCGCGAAGATGCCGCCCGTGACGCTCTACGAACTCCGCCACACCAGCGCCACGTTGCTCTTGCAGGAAAACGTCCACCCGAAGATCGTACAGGATCGACTAGGGCACGCTCGGGCGTCCACCACGCTCGACATCTACTCACACGTGACGCCGGACCTGCAGGATGTGGCGGTCGACGCGCTCACGCGTGCTCTGAAGCGCCCACGCTCCAAGAACACAAGAAAGTGACCTCCGCATTCACTATCCGTTCACTATCACCTGAAAACTGACGGTCCAACCGTGGTTGCGTGCCGGTGCGTACCGGTGACGGGAATGTCTGCAAGTCGTTGGGGCGAAGCAACTTGTCGCTCTTTCTTGTGTTGTCGCACACTGTCGCTCAGCGGGTTGAATCACTTTCCCAAGCTGGACGTCGCCGGTTCGAGTCCGGTCGCCCGCTCTGCACGGCACGGGGCGCCTCTTCATACGAGGCGCCCCGTGCTGCGTTTCGGCGGTC
>JALOPS010000089.1 GCA_025453745.1 Gemmatimonadaceae bacterium | reverse complement strand
GACCTCGTCGTTCTCGATCCGCTACGGCAACCTCTACTACAACCCGTTCCACTGCCTGTCGATCGTGTTCCTCTACGGCAGCGCGGTGCTCTTCGCGATGCACGGGGCCACGATTCTGGCGGTCAGCCGCTATGGCGGCGAACGCGAGATCGAGCAGATCACCGACCGCGGCACGGGTGCGGAGCGCGCCATGCTCTTCTGGCGCTGGTGCATGGGCTTCAACGCCACGATGGAGTCGATCCATCGCTGGGCGTGGTGGTTTGCGGTGTTGACCACGTTCACCGGCGGCATCGGGATCCTGCTGACGGGTACGGCGGTCGACAACTGGTATCTGTGGGGCGTCAAGCACGGCCTCGTCCCCAACTATCCGGCACAGTATCAGGTGCAGGAGGGTGACAAGGATCTGCTGCGCGGCCGCTATCAGGGTGTGTCGCCGGACAGCTTCCCGCTCTACAACCAGGGGCTGGTGCCGGTCGACACGATGTCGTTCGCCCCGCTCGACTCGGCCGAGATCGCGCCGCTGATCGATGCGAAGGCGCTCAATGACTCGCTCGCGGCGAACTGCCGGGTCGCCATTCGTGCGATCTACTTCGCGACGGGCAACGACATTGCACGGCCGGAGTCGCGTCCGCAGTTCGAGGAGATCGCGAAGCTGTTCGTCGAGCAGCCCGGCACCGTCGTCTCCGTCGAGGGGCACACCGACAGCCAAGGGTCGCAGGACACCAACCTGCCGCTGTCGATCCGTCGCGCCGAGATGGTACGCTCGAAGCTGATCGCGGAATTCGGTGTGGACTCGACGAAGATCGTCGGCACGAACGGCTTTGGTGCGGAGCGTCCGGCGGCGACGAACGAGACGCCGACGGGTCGACGCCAGAACCGGCGCGTCGAGCTGGTGCGTGAAGGTGGTTGCACGCCCGCGGCGGGCGCCCCCGCCGCCACCACCCCGCCCGGGGGGCAGAACTGATGCGGCGGAACATCCTGCGGAGCGGCGCCCTTGGCGCCGTCTCCGCCCTCGCGGTCTCGGTGTCGGGCTGCCAGTATTTCGGCGACGCGTCCCGCGATACGGTACAGAACGGATATCGCGGCACCGCGCTCGAGCAGACGTACAAGCGCGGTGACGTGAAGACCGCATTCAACGCCGTGCGGCTCCCTGCCCCGGTGCCCGCGGCGACGGCAAGCCCACCGGGCCCGCTGCCGTGGAAGAACGTGCAGGTGCTCAACGACATCTCCGTCGGCGAGTTCAATCGCACGATGATCGCGATGAGCACGTGGGTGGCCGGCACGGGCAACTGTGCGTACTGCCACAACGTCGCGAACTTCGCGTCCGACACGGCAACGTCGGGGCAACCGCTGTACACCAAGCTCGTCGCACGCCGCATGCTGCAGATGACGCGGCACATCAACTCCCAGTACGGCCAGCACGTGGGCGCGACGGGCGTGACGTGCTACACCTGTCATCGCGGCAAGCCGGTGCCCAACGGCATCTGGTACTACACGACGGCCGACCAGTACCAGCGCCACTACCTCGATCGCGACGGTGGACGCGTCACCTCGCAGACGATCGGGCCGAGCAACGCCAATCGGACGTCGGTACGTCAGACCGAATGGCAGTACGGGCTCATGATCAGCATGTCGCAGGCGCTCAACGTGAATTGCACCTACTGCCACAACTCGCGGCAGTTCGCGTCATGGACCGAGTCGCCGCCGCAGCGCGCCAAGGCGTACCACGGCATTCTGATGCTGCGCGATCTGAACTCGAACTACCTCGCGACGCTGCAGCCGGTCTATCCCGCGGTGCGGCTCGGCAAGCTGAACGACGCGCCGAAGGCGCAGTGCCTGACGTGCCACCAGGGCGCGTACAAGCCGCTCTTCGGGGCGCGCATGGTGCAGGAGTACCCGGCACTCTGGGGCATGTCGAGCTTCGACGGAATGGCGATGCCGACGGCCAGCCTTCCGCCGGGCATGGCGCCGGCCCCCGCCGCGACCGATTCGGCCGCGGTTGCGCCGACGACCGACGCACCGGCGGTGTCCGCGCCCGCGGCAACGCCTGCCACGCCCACCGCTTCGCCCGCGCCGTCGACGGCACGGGTGCCCGCGGCGATCACGTCGGGCGGACGCCTGCGGTAGTCACTGCGGTCCGAGTGTTCGACGAACGCCTCACTCCGGTGAGGCGTTCGTCGTTTTGCGGAGTAGACATCCACTGACGGTCTCCCGCGCGTTACACTCTTCCGGCATACGCCCTGCGACGCCGCTCGGGCCCACGCCGCTTCCTCCCTTTCCACGAGCATCCCGTGAGCACTCGTCGCCTTCCTGTCTACATCCTCGCCGATGTCTCCGGCTCGATGCAGGGTACGCCCATCGAGTCCGTGAAGTCCGGTATTCGGCAGTTGCATCGCGACCTGATGGGAGATCCGCAGGCCATCGAGAGTGCCTACCTCTCGGTGATCACGTTCGCCAACAGCGCCGCACAGCTCACGCCGCTCACCGAAGTGGCCGCGTTCGCCCCGCCCGATCTCACCGCCAGCGGCAACACGAACTTCGGCGACGCACTGCGCATGCTGCTCGAGTGCTTCGATCGGGAACTCATGCGCACCACGCCGGAGCAGAAGGGCGACTGGAAGCCGCTCGTGTTCATTCTCTCCGACGGCGCACCCACGGACACGGCGTGGCCGATGTACGCGCAGCAGCTTCGCGACCGGCGACCGGCGAACATCATCGCCGTCGCATGCGGTGACCAAGCCGACGTGAATGCGCTCAAGCAGGTGACTGAAGTGGTCCTGCAGATGCACGACGTCACGCCGGATGCGTTCCGCGCCTTCTTCAGCTTCGTCTCGGCGTCGGTGAAGACGACGAGTGCCAAGGTCGGTGCCGTCGCCGACGGCTCGTCCATCACGCTGCCCCCGCCGCCGCCGGGCATCACGATCGTGCCCTGATCGCGCGCGTCTGATGCAGCCACCGGAAGAGGCGCCGCTGACCGCGAGCGCCATCGGCGATGCCGTCGCGCCTACCGTGACACCTGCCGTCGACGAGGCCCCGCCGCGTGCTGCCACGTGGACGGAGCGACCGCCGTCGACACCATGGTGTCCGCCAGCGCTGACGGCGCACGTCCCCGAGTTGCGCGATGTCGCCGGAGCGGACGCGATCTCGAGACTCGACATCGGCATGGCGGGCTGGCGCGTGGTCGGTGCCTCGCGACGCGGACGGCTGCACGCGCATCGTGCAGAGCACCGCGAAGACGCGATGGCACAGGTCGCATGGAAGCATGGGTGGGTGGTGGCGGTGGCGGACGGCGCGGGGTCAGCGCCGCTCTCACGCCTGGGCGCCGAGCTGGCGGTCCGTTGTGTCATCGACACGCTCGTGACGCGGACCGTGCATGATCCCGTCCGCGACGTCGTTGCGGCCCTCTCCGACGCGACACAGCGCGCGATCGCCCGGGTCAGCCGCCTCGCGACCGACGCCGCGATCGATCCGCGCCATCTGCGGTGCACCCTGCTCACGGCTGCGGTCATCCGCGTGGACGGGCGCGAGGAGGGCGCGTGCGCGCAGGTCGGTGACGGCGTGATCGCCACCGTCTCGCGCGACGGCGTGGTCCGTCGCGTGGGCGAGGGGGACGCCGGCGAGTACTCGGGAGAGGTGGCGTGCTTCGTGCCCGATCCGTGCGCCGCCGCGCGCGCCGCGGCGACGTGTACGCGCTTTGACGCGGCGCAGTGCGACGCCGTGCTGATCGCGAGCGATGGCGTGGAGGACCCGTTCTATCCGATCGATCGCACAGGGAGTGCCCTCGTGCAGCAGCTTCGCGACGGCGTCACCGCGGTGCTGCCCGGCTTTCAGCGCCAGGAGCCGCAACCGTCCGTCCTCTCGGCGGCGCATCCCGATCGTGCGCTGCTCGAGTGGCTGCGCTTCGAGAAGCGCGGCGAAAACGATGACCGGACGTTCGTGATCGCGCATCGTCCGATGCGCGCCCAAAGCGGACCGTAGCGTGCCATGGGCATCACGGCGCGACTGACCGACGGGCGGACGATCCAGCTCGAGGATCGGGCCATCAATTCCGGCGCGGAGAAGACGGTGTTCTTCACGCGCGACCGCCGACATGTCGTGGGCTTCTTCTACGGCAAGCTGGCCGATCGGCTCGAGCGCGTCGATCGCCTCACGCGCATCCTCACCAAGTACAACCCGACCACCGGCCGGCAAGGCGAGTATTGGGCCCCGTACTACTGCTGGCCCACGGGCGTGGTCGACGGCGACCGGGGCATTCCCGAACAGTTTGCGCGACAGCACTCACTCGTCTGGCCCGTGCTCGGCGTGATGGCGCCCACGTATCGCAGCCAGTTCTTCTTCACCGACCGGCTCGGACAGCGCCAGGAGAAGGAGGTGAAGTGGTTCACCGGGCGAAAGGCCGGCGCGCTCGTGCCGGAGAGCGAGCGCGGGTCACTGCTGACGCGACTGCAGATCTGCACGCGCCTGGCGCGCGCGGTGCGTCGCATGCACTTCGCCGGACTGGCGCACTCCGATCTGTCGAACAAGAACGTGCTCATCGACCCCAAGTCGGGCGATGCGTGCGTGATCGACATCGATTCGCTCGTCGTGCCGGGCGTGGCCCCGCCGGCTGTGCTCGGGACGCCAGGATACATCGCGCCGGAGGTGCTCGCCGGGCGCGCAAAGCCCTCGATCGACACCGACAAGCACGCGTTGGCGGTGCTGATCTACCAGATCCTGCTGCATCGGCACCCGTTGCAGGGGAAGAAGGTCCACAGTACCCGCTCCGCAGAAGAAGACGAAACGCTCTCCATGGGTGCCCGCGCGCTGTTCGTCGAGCATCCCACCGACCGGAGCAATCCGTCCGTGGTGCCCATCGTCACGCCATTCGCACGCCTGGGACCGCATCTCGAAGCGCTCTTCATCAAGACCTTCGTGCACGGCCTGCACGTCCCCGGTCGACGCGCGGACGCAGCGGAGTGGGAGCTCGCGCTCTATCGCACGCTCAATCAGATCCATCCGCTGCCCTCGGGGCGGCAGTGGGCGGTGGTTGGGCCCGGGCTCGCCTTCGGCGATCCGGCGACGGGCGAACGCGTCACCGCACCGGTCCCCATTGCTCGTTATCTGCGTGACGCCGGTGATCGCCTGATCGACGAACGGCAGACGCTCACCATCTTCCACAACCTGGTGCTGCACGTCTGGCACACGCGAGCGGGGATCTGGCCCGACGAGCACGCGTCACGCGTGCCGCAGGGGTACTTCTCGCAACATGGCGGCAAATGGTGGATGGTCAACCTCACGGACACGCCCATGCGAGTGATCGACGGACCGCGTATCGAACGCAATGGATCGATCGAACTGGTGCCCGGCCTCGCGGTGCGCATGACCGACGACGCGCTGCCGGCGCGCGTGCTCCAGTTCGACTTTCTGCATCCGCAGTAGGAGATCGATCGTGTCGGCGCTCGAGGCACGCGTACAGATCCGGGAGGGGCTGCGTGAGCTGCTCGCCGATGGTGCGTCCTTCGAGCGCACGGTGCTGGTGAACTTGCTGCTCGATCGGTGCGGCAGCGATCATCGCACGCTTGTCGATCTCCTCTGTTTCACGGCGCGCTGGTGCGTGCCGCTCGGCCCGCCGGTGAGCGATGAGGCGGCGTGGCGCGTGCAGCGCGAAGCATTCGTCGCACGGCTGCGCGACGAGGCGTGCCTCGAGCCCGACCCGGCCCGTTGGGCGGTCGAGGCGCTGCACTACGCCGATGCGCGCATTCCGCGGGAGTGGTTGTCGCCTGTCGCGCCCTTTGCCGCCGTCGCGCTGCCCGTATCGCTGCCGCAGTGGCGCCCGCGACCGGCGCCCGCGTTGGCAACGCGGCCACGTGCGCACACGGCTGCCGGTTTGCTGCAGCCACCGCCGTTCTCCGCCGTGCCGCTCACCAGCGGCGTGTCCGGGTGGTCCACGCGCAGTGCCCAGATGGGATCATCGCTGCGATTCGGGCAGCCGTGGTATGCCGTGCACAACGGCTCGGCGACGATCGCGCTCCCCTCCCCCTCGCGCGGGCCGCGACGTCCACCTCCCATCGCGCCGATCTCCGGCCCGCGCTTTTCCGCGGGATGGACGCGCCAGCGTGTCGCGATGGGCGGCGCGCTCGGTGCGGTGATGCTCAGTGTGGCCTTCTCCTACTGGCTCATGCTCAACGCGGCGCGCAACGACCGCGACATGCGGGCCATTCGTCAGCACGTGATGCGGGACTCGCTTCGGCGCGAACGTGCGTTCGTCGTGCCGCTGATCGACACGAGTCGGGTACCCAGCCCCGCCTCGCGTGTGCGCGGAGCGACGCGATGACGGTCGTGCGCAGCGCGAGCGCGGCCGTGCGATCCCGTGTGCGTCATGCGCTGCGGGAGTCGTTCCATCCTGGCGCCGAGTGGCGCACCGCATCTGCGGTGCAGCGGCGCAACCTGCTGCTCGATGCCGTGGGCAGCGACCACCGTCCGTTGGTCGATCTGCTGCTCTTCGCCGAGGAGCGCGGGGTCCCCGCGCGGCTGCCCACCGATCCACTGACAGGCGATCGATGGGAGCTCGTGCATGCGCAGATCGCGCTCGACTTTGCCGCACGAACGTTCGTGCAGATCGACGCGGCACGCTGGGCCGTCGAGACCTGGGCGTTCGCGATGGGTATCGTCGGTGATGAGCAGCTCGAACGCATCGAGCCCGAGCCCGCACCTTTGACGCGGCCGGCCTCCGCGCCGCCTGCGCGTGCGCCGTCGGCGGTCCACGTGCCACCGCGCACGCGTGCGACGGGTGCTCCACCCTCGTCGCGTGCGGCTGCACCATCTCTCCCGCCACGCAGCGTGGCAGCGGCAATGGCCGCGCGCATTCTGCCGCCCGGCCCACGCTGGCGAACGTCCGCGCCGCCGACGGCGGCGCGTCATCTCGCCGCGTCGGCTGCGTGGTCGCCGCGCGACGCGACTGCGGTGGTGATCGCCATCACGATGCTCGTGATCGTTCCGGCTGCCGTCGTCGTGAGTGATCATCGACGCGAGGTCGATCGGGCGGCGATCCGCGAGGCCGCACTCGCGCCATCGGTTGCCGCGTCACGCCCCCCGACCCCGTCACCATCGCCCGCGCTCGCGCCGGCATCGGTCGCGTCGGCCGACGCGGCGGCCACGCGCATTGCCGACCGCCTCGCCCCCGATCACCCGGTGGCCCGCGGGCTCGGTGGGCGCTATCGCCTCGAGATCACGAACGTGGAGGTCTCGGGGAGTGCATCATGCTCCCAGGTGGCGCAACGCATTGCCGCACGCCAGCCGACGACGGAAGAGATCGCGCATGTACCGGGGACGCCGACGTTCCGCTTCACCTCGCGACCGGGACTCATCGGCGAGGTCGACAGCGACGGTCGTTTTCGCACCAACGTCGCGCACGGCATGACCAACGGCGTCGAGTGGCGCACGCGGCTGAGTGGTTCGTTCGCCGGCGACAGTCTGGTCGCCGTCAGCGAAAGCGAGTCGGCGGGCGTGCTCGCGTGGCGGGAGACACAGGAATGTCGTGCGCTCACGTCGTTCGTGGGGCGCCGCCTGGCCGCGGCCTCGTCGGCACCGTCGTCACCGTTACCGCGATGATCGGCGAGCGACTGGACCCCCGCGTGGCCGCGCGCGAGGCGCTGCGCGTGATCGTGCAGGAGCCCGGCGGGTGGCCATCGGACGCGCCCGTGGTGATGCGCAACCTGCTGATGGATGCCTGCGGTGGCGACATCAAGCCGTTGGCCAATCTGCTGTTGGCCGCCGCGGCGCACGACTATGTCACGCAGATCGTCGAGGTGCGCGATCGCGGGCGAGACGCGTGGGATCGCTTGCGCACACAACTCGTCATCGGCTGGGTCGCCGAAGGATTTCTGCAGCGCGATGCCGCGCTGTGGGCGATCGAGTCGTGGGCCTATGCCCTCGGCGTGATCGACACGGCGCAATTGACGGTGCCGGCGCCATCCTCACCAACACGTGGTGCAGCAATCGTACCGCCGGCGCCGGTGGCGCGTGCTGGCGCGACCACGCGCGCACGGACGCCACCGAGCATGACCGCACCCGCGCGCCGAGGACCGGGGCGCCCCGTGCCACTGCCCGCCCCTGCCCTTCGGCCAGCGTTCAGCACCACTGGCGTCGCACGCAGCCGCAACACGCTGCGTCTGTCGCTCGGCGTGGCCGTGGCGATTCCGGTGCTGGCAGCCATGGTGGTCGCCACGGGGCCCGTCGGCCGCGCGCGTCAGTCGGCGGATGCACTCCCTGCCACCACCGTCGCCCGCGAGGCGATCGCAGGCACGGCACGCGACAGCACGCAGGCCATAGACGATCGGCTCGATGGAGTACCGCCAACCGCGCCGTCGCTCGCACCATCCATCGCGCGGCGCGACACGACGGCCTCCATCACCGCGCCGCGAGGCACGACCGGCGCGGCCACGTCGCCTTCGGCGCCCTTTGTCCCGACACCCGGCCCGCTGGCGTTCGAGCCCGAGGGTGGCGGCACCGCGGGCGCGTCTGGCAGTGCGCGATCGGCGGGCGCGTGGAGCGAGGCGTCCGGGGAGCGCGCGGTGAGGTCGGGCCCGGGTGTCACGAGCATCACGGCCAACGCGCTTCCCTCTTCGCAGCGCGACTCGCTGCGCACCCTGTACGTGCGCCCTCCCACGCGCGCCGCCGGGCTCCCCAACGGCTTGCCGCGTGGTGCGGTCCCGATGACCGGCCTGATTGCGGCAGTGCCGACGCTCGACGAACTGTATTTGCGCTCCGGTCGCGTGCTCCGCGGGCGGGTGGAGATCATTCGCGCGTCGATGGTGCTCTTTCGCGACGCCGATGACGGCCTGCGCTACGAGTTTCCCAAGTCGGACGTCGAATCGATCCACACCGAGATCGGCACGGTGGTGCGTTTCGACGCCAGCGGCGCCCCGCTCTCGGCGAAGCGCGGCTCACTGGTGCAGCGCGGCGTCGGGGGCCGCTACACCGTGTCGTATCGTGTGCGCAGCGTGCGCGGCTCCGCGAACTGCACGGGGCTCTGGCAACGCCCGCTGCGCCAGGATCGGGTGACGGTGCAGCATGAGCCGAGTGCGGACACGCTGGTCGTGGCGTTCGAAGGAGGCGATCAGTTTCCGTCGGTGATGGACCGTGACGCGAACTTCGCATCGACGTTTCGCATCGTTCCCGATCAGGCGCAACGCAGCACCGCCGTGACGACACGGCTCAACGGGCGCTTCACCACATCGGGATTCGATGGCGAGATCAACGTCATCGCCTATCAGCGCGCGCGCGTCGGCGACGATTCCGCGTGCCACTCGATCATCGACATGCGAGCGGTGCGCGCCCCCGAAACGCCGACGGGCACCCGTCCCGTGACAGGTGCCCGTAAGTGACGCGACGACGCCGGTGTGTTACCGCGCCACCGGCCGGCCGTCCGGCCACTTGTAGCGGTATCCCAGCGAGCGGTCGCTGCGATCGTAGGCGGGGAAGACCGCGTCTTCGACCGGTGAGCGCGTGCGCTTGACGAGCGCATTCGGCAGTGGACGGAACGATGCAGGAACCGTCGCGGCCAACGGCGCCGGCGGCTCGAGTCGCGTGATGTCACTGACCTTCTCGAGCTTGACCACGCAATCGGTCTTGCACGCCCACCGGGGCGCGCCGGCGGGCATGGGATTGGCCGCGACGCCGCGAGCGGTCGGGAGCGCGGACTGGCCCGGATAGCGCTGCGCCTGTGCCGGCAGCGCAAGGGCGGTGCTGGCGACCACGCATGATGCGAGACGCAACAGCGCGCGGCGATTCGGTGCGGACAGCAGAGACATCAACGAGTCCTCGCGAACGGGGAAACCACCCACCTGGAGAGCGAACGCATGACCTGCACCATCAGTTGCCGCCCGGCGCGACGACCTTGCCGGTGCGCGGCTGCGGATCGGTGTTGAACGGCTGCGCCGCGGGCGACGCGACGCGCCCGCCCGGTACCGCACGGGCCCCAAGCGGGGCCGGCGAGGCACGAAGACGATCGACGTCGGCCGCGGCCGCGCGGGGCGGGTTGAACAGCCGATTGAATTCGGCGGTCTGGTTCGGCCCGAACGATGTCCCCACCACCTGCTTGCCCGTGGTGGAATCTTCGAGCTGAATGCGACCGTCCGCGTAGCGCACGAGGTGGAACGGCGGCTCGGCGCCGATGCCGGCGAGCATGCGCTGACGCGACAGCGCCCGCAACGTGCCGCGTAAGAAGCCGAAGCTGCCGCTCTCGAGCTTGGAGACCAGCGTGGTACCCGTGCGATCGAACACCAGGATGCTGCCGTCGATGCCATCGACGAACGTGTAGGCGCGGGACTCCACCACCGCCGCCGTGGGCGGCGGGTCCTTGAACCAGCCGAACTGACTGGACACGAACGCGAGCGCATAGGTCACGAGCGCAATACCACCCGCGGCGCGCAGGAGCGGTTTGGGGATCTGGATCCCGCCACCGGCGGTGCGTTGCCCCGGTTCTGGCTCGAAGACGATCTCTGCCATGACGGGCTAGGCCACCGCGTGTGTCGGCGCGCCAGCAGGCTCGGAGCGTGTCTCGCGAGCAAGCGACGGACCTTCCTGCGCCAGCACGGCCTCCCGCAACAGGCTACCAACCTCCACCGGTGCGGTGAGCCCTCGGAGCACCGGCACGGGCCAGTTGAGGAGAAACGGCCGGCAGTGCGGCCACAGCGCCCCGTACGCGAGTCGCTCGCCCTCGACGAGTGTCACGGCGATCTGCCCGGTCCCGTCGGCGTGCTGCCTGACGCCCGCAGACGCGATGAGCCGGTGCGGCACATTGATCGTCATCGGGAAGACCATGCCGATCTTGAGCACCATGCGGCGATCGGTGATGGCGTAGACCGTCGTTCGCGCGACGACGCGCGCGAGGACCTCGGCGACGATGATCGGCACGAGGGCGAAGACGAGCAGCACCGCACCGCGCGCGACGAGTTCACGGACGGACACGTCCCCAGCCGTCGCCAGCACCCACCACGCGAGCATCGCGGCGACATACACCGCGATCTTGCGTTGATGGAACGTCCATCGCGCGAGCGCGCGCGCGTCGGGCGCCCCCTGCCAGCGCACGTGCTCTCCGACGGGGAGCGGAATGGGCACCCCACGGATACGCTCCGGGACGACCGGCGCCACCGGCACGTCGGCCGGTGGCGCCATGGATTCAGGGGCGATCGGGCTCATATGCCCCGCGGAACGGATAGGCCTGCAGGAAGCCCTCGTCGCGGCCCGGCAGCGCGTAGAGATGGCCACCACCGTAGTACGCCATGATCTTGTCTTCCTCGAGCAGCGTCACCTGCCGATCGCTTTTGGCCTGCGGCACGTTGCGGAAATGCGCGGCGGTGATCGACTTCACGAGCAAGCGGTCACACTTCGACTTGAACAAGCCGAACTTCGGCCACTGCACGAATGGTGCGGGCAGCAAGCGACGCTCTTCGCTGTTGAGCAGGCGTACTTCGTAGTAGCGCACCTGCGGCTCGGAGCGATCCACCCAGACATCCACGACGTGGCCCGCGATCACCCGGTCCGCCGCTTCCACCGGCAAGCCGATCGGATTGGGGTCGCGCGGATTGATCGAGTAGCCGGGATAAAAGCGCATCGGAACGATCTTGGGCTCACCATAGACCGTGCGATCGGGTTCGTCGTGCCGGTTGGCCCATGCGGCCGGGCCCACCCCATCGAGCATCGGATCACCCGTGGGGACCAGCGCGCTCCCGATGATCCCGTCGACCGGGCGGAGCTTCAGCGGATTGGTCATGGATCAGTGCCCCTCGGGCTTCTTGAGATAGACCGGCGGCGGATACGTCTTCTTCTCGGCCGGCGGGTCGGGCCAGCCGTCATTGGCGCCCCACGGCGAGTCGATCGGATACCCTTCTCGCTTGTCCTCGCGCCGGAGATACCAGATCAGCCCCGCGAAGAAGAGCCAGAACACGTAGACAGCGATCTGCGCTGCGTCGAAGTACATGCCAAACTCCTGCGCCGTAGGAGACACGCCCGCGAAGGGCGTCGGGTCAGGCGGGAAGGTCCGCCAGACCGAACGGTTGCTGCGCTTCCGACTCCACCACCTCATCCCGTGCCGCGGCCGTCAGCCCTCGCAGGCTCACGAACGTCAGCACGAGCAGTACCACTTCCAGCGCGTACACCACCTCATACCCCGCGGCGGGACGCGAAAGCCACCCGCTCCATTCGCTCCGCGAGGCCAGCTCCCGGACCCCGTCGCGCATGAAGCCCGACAGTGCCAGCGCCAGCCCCTCCGCCGTGGCAAAGACCGCCCCCCACGCACCCAGGGCGATGCCATGCTGCTCTGCATTCTTGAGCGACATGGCGAGGTGCAGGGTTCCAATGCAGAAGAGCCCCTCGCCCAGACCGATGTAGAACGCGCCGCCGCGGAAGAGCCCGGCACCGCTCGACACATTTGCGGCGAGCATCACCAGCCCGAACCCGAGCAGGCCGACCACCACCCCCCAGCCGCAGACGGCCACCTGTCCCATCCGGAGGTCGAGCATGGTCGACGCCAGCACGAAGGCCAACACGACGCCGCCGGCATACACCGCGTTCATGAGCGTCGTGCTGTCCACGGACAGGCGGAGCACCTCGCCACCGAACGGCTCGAGCAGCACGTCCTGCAGATTGAACGCAAAGGCGCCAAGCGCGACGACCACCAGCAGACGGACGGCGACCCCCCCGGAGGTGAACCGCGCCCACGCCTCCGCAAACAGCGGTCGCCGTTCACCGGGCTCGTAGGGTCGCGTGCCGCGCCGCATCGGCTCCTGTTTCCACAGGGCCCACCAATGGCCGTGAAATTTTTGTTTTTTTAGGGCGATGATGGATTCCACGTTTGAAAATCCTTCAAAAATACTCGCGGGCAACGGGCCACATGCCACGGTCACACGCCCGTCTGGATAATTATTCTTTAAATAATCCAGTATGCCTGTTGTTAAAACCGCATCCCCAAGGCGGGTGGAGGTGATAAAGAGTATTTTCATACGGCCATTAGACGGGTATCTTAAGGGCATGTCAAAAGCATTTTATGTATCCCTGCCCGCCCGCGGCCTTATTCATATCGAAGGCGAAGACCGCAAATCCTTCCTACAGGGGCTTATCTCCAACGATGTCTCTTGCGATTTTGCGGGGCGGATTGTGTATGCCTGCCTTCTGAC
The DNA here is from genome assembly GCA_025453745.1 of Gemmatimonadaceae bacterium. Classification (GTDB taxonomy): domain Bacteria; phylum Gemmatimonadota; class Gemmatimonadetes; order Gemmatimonadales; family Gemmatimonadaceae; genus JALOPS01. The sequence continues at coordinate 48 of JALOPS010000089.1, read as the reverse complement.
CCCTCAGGGAAAATTTTTACATGATTTTTTTGTCCATGATGCAAATGA
>JALOPS010000400.1 GCA_025453745.1 Gemmatimonadaceae bacterium | reverse complement strand
GCGGAAGCCGCAGGACGGGGTCCGTCATGGCACGATCTCCTCTCGAGAGATGCCCGCGTCCGCTCGTCGGGCCGAAAGAAGATCGGGGATGGCCTGCACGACGGCTCAGGTGGGCTCGGCCCTTTCCGCGGACGGGCGGCGTCCTGCAACGCGCGGGTTGACGTTATGCGATCGGGGGGAGGCGAGCAATCCCATGTGTGCCCGAACGGCTCGTCGCGGCGACTATGGTGTGGCAAGGAGCGCCACCAGCTCAGCCGCTGTTCGACATGGCACGGGAGCGTTACGGTAGTCGCGCGCATCGCGCGTCGCGATCCAGTGGGCGCCGACGCTCAGGGCCGCCGCCACATGCACGGCATCCTCGAAGTCTCGGGTCTCGGTCGACAGGGCCCTGAGAAAGTCGGCACGACCCACGGGCACGACGTCGACGATCGTCAGGAGATCCGCGATCGCTGTCCGGGCCACCGCGCGACCGCGCGCCCGCTCGATGAGGTAGTGCACGGTCGTCACGGCGTGCGCGGCCACGAAGCCGTCGATCCGCTGACGGGAGACGAGATCGAGCAGCTCGCTCCCGGCCTCGACCCAAGGCTGGCGCGCCAGCGCGACGTCGAGCACGATGTTCGTGTCGATCAGGACACGCGGTCTGGCGACCGGACGCTGCCGCATCGCAGGCATCGATTAGCGGATGTCGTACTTGTCGCGAAGATGCGCCTTGTGACTCGCCGCAGACGTGCGCGCGCCGGCAGCGACGCCGCGCAGTCGCGTGACGGCGGGCGTGTACTCGCGCGGCGTCGACCGGACCGGCAGGTTGCGCAGGAAGTCGCTGACGAGCTGCGACATCGTCGTGTCGTGCTCGCGGCTGTACGCCTCGCCCCGTGCGATCGCGTCCGGATCGAGCAGCAGGTTCTTGGCCTGTCTGGGGCTGGTGGTGCGACGGGTCGGCGTCGCCGACGGTCGAGTGGATTTCGGCACTGATGCTCCATGCGCATGGAATGCCAGGAAATATGCGCATGCCGGGTGCCTGCGGCAACGACCCCCCCGAGCGGGTTGCCGGCGCGTTCACCCGCCTCCGGCCGGCCCCAGCAGGTCCCACCGGTTCCCCTCGCAATCCTCGAACACCACCACCCGCCCGTACGGCTCGTCGCGCGGGGCGGTCAGAAAGGTCACGCCGTGCGCGACCATCCGCGCGTGGGTCGCTTCGAAGTCGTCGACGCGCAGGAAGAACCCCACACGCCCGGCGAAGTGCGCACCGATCGCCGCCTCCTGCCGCTCCCCGTCGGCACGCGCCAGCAGGATGCCCGTTTCCGCGCCCGGCGGTCGCACCACCACCCATCGCTTGGGGCGGCCGTCGTTGGTGCGCGACGCGCTGTCCTCCGCCAGCTCGAAGCCCAGTACCGTGGTGAAGAAGGCGATCGCGCGGTCGTAGTCGCGCACGACGAGGGCGACGAGACTGAGGTGAGACATACGGTCGGGGGGCGGGACAACGTCGATCAGTCGGGCGCGCGTCCGGCAAACCGGCCCGCGCCACGCAGGTGGATGAGCGCCTTCTGCACGTTGCGCGCGAGGGTGTCAGGAGACTTGAGGCGCGCGAGTGTGCGCACGATCTCGAGCTGCCGCGACGGGGAAAGACGCTCGAACGCGGTGCGCGCGACCGCGTCGGCCGCGAGCGCTTCGACGAATGCCGCCGGCGGTGTGACCTCGCGCGGCGCGGGATCGAAGGCCACCTCCACGTCGAGCCACTCCCCGATTCGACGAGGCGAATCGGGAAGCATCGTGAGGTTGACGTACAGGCGCCACATCCCCTGGAAGCGCACGAGCGTCTGCCGGTACGGCCGTGCGTTCACGCGCCCCGCGATGGGAATGGGACCACGGTCCCTCTCCGCGGCGGCGAACAGCGCCGACAGCACCTCGACCGGCACGGCGACGTACGGATTGACGCCGACGATCTCGAGCTTCGCCCGGAACGCATGCGTTGGGTGCGACGCCGCGGTCATGAGTGCGTGGAGTCGACGCGGACTACCGCTCCAGCTTGAACCCCGCATCGAGCGGCGGGCGCTGGTCCGCGTTGGCCACGTACCACCCCGTGAGGAACATCCACTGCGCCATGCGTAGCAGCTTGGGGTAGTCGATGCGCTCGGGCGTGTCGCTCGCGGTGTGGTAGTCGCCGTGCAGGTTGGTGGTGTACATCAGCGACGGCACGTTGAGCCGCGCGTACGGCACATGATCGCTGCGGAAGTACCACCCCTCCGGGTGCGTGGGGCGGTCCCACAGCGTGTCGATCACGAACTTCCCCGTCTTCGCGTTCGCGGCCAGCGCGTACTGCACCAGCGTCGACGAGCTGCGGTGCGGTGGCTGCACGCCGAGCAGCGCGGCGGTGTCGGGATGGTTGCGACCGATCATGTCGCCATTGAGCACCGCGACGATCTGCCCGATCGGCACCACCGGGTGCGCGGAGTGGTAGCGCGAACCGAGCAGTCCGCGCTCCTCCGCGCCGTGATGCACGAAGAGGAGCGAACGCCGGGGCCGCTGCGCGACGAACGCCCGCGCCGCCGCGAACTCGGCGACGCTCACCGAGCCGTTGTCGTCGGCCCCCGCCAGCACGGAGTCGCCATTGGCCTCGAGCGCACGCACGCCGTTGGCGTCCTGGTGCGAACTGTACAGTACGTACTCGTCACGCAGGCGCGGGTCGGTGCCGCGGAGCCCGCCGATCACGTTGACCGACGGCGTCTCGAAGCGCTCGAGCCGTACGGAGAGCGTGAGGATGGGCGAACGCTGCATGGGCACCAGTTGCGACGCGCGCACGAGAAACGCCGGCGGCGGGCCCGATCCGGCCGAGGGCGGGGGCGCCACGCGATCGGACTGCCCGAAGCCGCGCGGCGTGGCGCGGTCCACATCGTAGGCACCGCGCACGCGCTGCACCGCGACGGCGGCAAAGGCACTGTCGACCGGAGCGCTCGCCACCAGCACGATCGCCGCGGCGCCACGGCGCGAGAGCGTGCGCAACGTCGCCTGGATCGCCGCGTCGGCGTAGCGTACGCGCGTGGGATAGCTCGTCGTGCGCACCGACGCCGCCGGCGGCACCACGAGCGCCGTCGCCACGATCTTGCCCCGCACGTCGGTGGTGGTGTCGTTGGGATCGGCGAGCCACCGCACCACACCCATCGCCTCCACCGGTACCACGTTGAGCGGGATGATGTCGGTGAAGAGCGCGAGCGCCTTGGTGTCGAGCATCGCACTGCTCGCGGTGGTCGACACGCGCGTGCGCACGATGTTGAACCACTGGAACCAGGTGCCGTCCTCGCCCATGGGCACGAGCCCGATCTTCGCGTACTGCTCGGCGACCCAGATCGACGCGCGCAGCTCGTCGAGCGAGCCTCCCTCGCGGCCGCGCATGGCGGGCGAGGCCATCGCGAAGAGGTCGCGCTCGAGGTCGGCCTGACGGATGGCCGAGAGCGCACGCGGTGACGGGGCGGGGGGCAGTGCCTGCGCGTGCAGGACGGTGTGGCCGGCGCACGCCCCCAACGTCACGAGGGTGAGACGGCGAAGGTGCGCGCGCAGGCAGCGCAGGGGGACGGCCATGGAGACTCCGGGAAGCGATCGGGTCGAAACGACGCGGGGGCGGCTCCGCAACGCAACGCTCGGCTCGCCTCGATGACAAG
>JALOPS010000088.1 GCA_025453745.1 Gemmatimonadaceae bacterium | reverse complement strand
ACGATCGTCTGCCCGGTCCACTCCATCGCGCCGATCCGAATCGTCACCTTTCGGCTCGACGGTACAGTGTTCCGGCCCTCGGAGTTCTTCAGGACGTCGGTCGCATCCCACGGAATGGAGGGTGCCTTACCGAGGTGGTGTTTGTTGAAGTTCAGTCCACCCGCGCCGAGGTCGAACTGCAGTACGAGCGGCCCGGAGCCGTTGATGGTACCCTCGACGTAAATGCGGTTGTCGCGGATCGTGAACGGTACCTCCTGCACGGCCATCGTGTCGCCCGCCACAATGCGCGGCCGCGGGTAGTTGGCGGTCGCACTCACGCGGGTCAGGACGTCGATGCTGTCGCGCAGCCGCACGATGAAGTCACGCGACTCACCCGGTGGCACGTGAACCGTCAGCGAGTCACGCTCGGCGTAGAAGGTGACCGTGCCGCCAGCGAGCGGGAAGTTCAGATGATACGTGTCTGCCTGCGGGCCGGGTTCGACCCACCAGTCGGAGCGACTCGCGCCATCGCGGAGGTGCATGGCGCGGGAGTTCGTGCGCAGCGTATCGAGCCGCACCTGCGCCAGCACCGGCGCAGACTGACACACCAGTACGAACCCGGCCAACATTGCGGCAACGCCTCGCACGTCCCCTCACATGTGGCAGGTGCGCTCCCCAGGATCGCAGCCGTACGGGTATGCCGTGAACACGGTTTCGCAGACCGGCGGCGGCGCCGACGCACGCGGAGGAGTTGCACGATGCACAACGGCGCGCCCGGAAGACTCCGAGCGCGCCGCTGATCCCTCGCCTGGTCCCTGCCTTACGGCAGGATCACCGCATCGAGCACGTGAATCACGCCGTTCTTGGCCGGCACATCGGTCGCCGTCACACGCACCGTGTTGCTCGGCCCCGTGAGCGACACCGCCATCCCGGCGATGTTCACCGTGAGCTGCGCGCCCTGCAACGTGGTGAGCCGCTGGCCGTTCGAGAGCGACGCCGCGAGGGCTCGGGTCCCGATGACGTGCAGGCGCAGGATGTTCGAGAGCGCCGTCGGGTCACTCGGCACCGCATTGCCCAGCGCGGCAAAGGCCGCGTTGGTCGGCGCGAACACCGTCAGACCGTTGGCGCTCGACGCGCGCAACGCGTTCGTCAGCCCCGCCGTCTGCACCGCCCCGACGAGCGTGGAGAAGCCGCGCAGCGTCGCGACGTCCACGATGTCCAGGTTCTCGGTGAGCACGCCGTCGATGATGTGCACCACACCGTTGGACGTGACGATGTCCGCCGTGGTGACCCGCGCATTGTTGATGCGCACGCCGCCCTGCGTGCTGACGGTGAGCGTATCGCCCTGCAGCGTCGGCACCCGCTGTCCGTTGGTGAGCTGCGTCGACAGCACGCGCCCCGAGACCACGTGATACGTCAGCACCTTGCTGAGCAGCGCCCGGTTGGCCGGCGCGAGCAGTCGCTCGATCTGATCGGCCGGAAGCTGCGCGAACGCGCTGTTGGCCGGCGCGAACACGGTGATCGGCCCGGTGCCGCTCACCGCCCCCACCAGATCGGCCGCCGTCAGCGCAGTGACGAGCGTGCTGAGGTCGGCGGTGATGATCGCGCGCTGTGCGACGTTGATGCCCTCGGTGAGCACGCCATCGATCAGGTGCACGACGCCATTGGACGCCCCGATATCAGCCGTACGCACCGTGCGCCCGTTGATCGTTACCGTGTTGCCCTGCACCCGCACCGCGAGGGTCGCGCCATTGACCGTGGTCAGCGTCTGCCCGTCGCGGAGCTGGCTCGCCTCGAGGCGGCCGGCCACCACGTGGTAGCGCAGCAGCGACTGCAGGATGGCGCGGTTGCCCGTGGCCAGCAGCCGCTCGACCGTCGACACCGGCAGCGCGGCGAACGCGCTGTTGACCGGTGCGAAGACAGTGAATGGTCCTGGGCCCGCAAGCGTGGAGTCCAGCCCACCCGCGCGCAGCGCGGTGTTGAGCGTCGAGAGATCCGCCGTCGCCGCGGCAAGCTGCGTGATCGTCTGCGGCGCCTGCGGCAGGATGACCGCGTCGATCACATGAATCACGCCGTTGCGCGCCGGCACGTCGGTCGCCGTGACACGCACCGTGTTGCTCGGTCCGGTGAGCGAGACGGCCGTGCCGGCGATGTTGACCGTCAACGTGGCACCCTGAAGCGTGGTGAGCCGCTGCCCGTTGGAGAGCGACGCCGCCAGCGCGCGTGCACCGATGACGTGCAGGCGAAGGATGTTCGACAGCGCCGTAGGATCGGACGGCACCGCATTGCCCAACGCGGTGAACGCGGCATTGGTCGGCGCGAACACGGTCAACCCGGCCGTGCTGTTGGCGCGGAGTGCGGTGGTGAGCCCCGCCGTCTGCACCGCGCCCACGAGCGTGGAGAAGCCGCGCAGCGTGGCCACGTCGACAATGTCGAGATTCTCGGTCAGCACGCCATCGAGCAGGTGTACGACGCCGTTGGACGTGATGATGTCGGCGGTGGTCACCCGCGCGTTGTTGATCCGCACGCCACCCTGCGTGCTCACCGTGAGCGTGTCACCCGAGAGTGTCACGACGCGCTGGCCATTGGTCAGCCCGGTCGACAAGGCGCGGCCGGCCACCACGTGGTACGTGAGCACCTTGGTCAGCAATGCACGGTTGGCCGGGGCAAGCAGCCGCTCGATCTGATCGGCCGGGAGCGCGGCAAACGCGCTGTTCACCGGCGCGAACACCGTGATCGGGCCAGGCACCGCGACGGCCGAGGCCAGGCCCGCGGTGGTCAGAGCACTCACGAGCGTCGAAAGCTCGGGCGTGATCGTCGCGCGCTGCGCGGCATCGAGCCCTTCGGTGATGACACCATCAATGAGGTGCACCACACCATTGGACGCGCGCACGTCCGGCGTGCGGACGGTGCGCCCGTTGACGGTGACCGTGGTCCCGGTGATGCGAATGGTCAGCGTGCTCCCCTCGGCGGTGGTCACGGTCTGGCCATCGCGCAACTGCGCCGCCGTGAACGAACCCGGGATCACGTGCGCCTGCAACAGGTCGCGCAGGATCGCGCGGTTTCCGCTCGCGAGCAGCGCCTGCACCTGGGCCGGCGGCAGTGCGGCAAATGCGCTGTTGATCGGCGCAAATACGGTGAACGGCCCGGGGCCGGCAAGCGTCGAATCGAGCCCGCTCGCACGGAGCGCGCTCAGCAGCGTGGACAGGTCGGCGGTGTTCGTCGCCAACGTCGCGATGTTCGGCGGCGGCGGGGGTTCGTTCACACCCTCGTCGTCGCTGCACGCGGCAAGTGCGCCCGTGGCGACGAGAAGGACGGCAAGGCGCGCAACGCGCCTCACATCGAAGGCAAGCGGCATGGTGGGATTCGGGCTGAGGCCAATCGTCTCGGCGCGTTTCGCCGATGGACCAAAGGCGTACACACCACGAACCCGGAATGACCAGTCCGACCTCGCGCTATCGCGCGATGCGCACCGACAGCAGGAACTGACGACCGGGAAGCACGCGCGCGTCGCGCTCGTACACGCCAGACGTCACGGCTGAGTGCTGTCGCAACGCATAGTCGAGCACGTTTGCCCGATCGATCATGTTCTGCACCGCCGTACCTACTTCTGTGCGCCAGGTGCCGATGGTACGCGTCCAGGTGACGCCAAGGTCGGTGTCGATCAGCGCGGGGCGCGTAATCGCCGCCGGGTCGCCGATGGGGAGCCCCGCACCAAGGGCATGCACGCTGAGCAAATCGTAGTACGCCTGGCGCAGCCCCCACGGACGCCCCCACACCCCGCGTGCGCGCGTGCCGATCACGAGCCCCGCCGTTGGCCGGACTTCCAACGCGAATACGCCGCGGTGTGGTTCGTTCCACGGCGCGGGTTGCAGCGTGCCACCGAAGCGCGAGGGGAAGGTCCGCCGCGCAACGCCCCCATCGTATCCGATCTCCACGCGCACCGGCATCGCGCGCACGGACGCATCGCGAATGACGCGCACGCCCGCGCCCGCGGCCTCGCCGCGTGCACGCCCCACGAAGCCGAGCGATGCGGTGGCAGTCGCGGGCGCCGCATGGTCGAGCAGTGCGGCATAGTCGAACGCCAGGATGGTGGGCTGCCGCTTTGCGTACGCTTCGGCGCGCAGCTCCCAACCGCTGCCGGGGTGCAGCACCAGCTCGCCCGCCACATGATGCGCCGTGGCAACACCGCGCGAGCCGTCCGTCGGCAGCCAGAAGCGCACACTTGGCACCAGCGCGATGGGCATCGTCGTCGCGACGTCGAACTGATTGACGAACTGCCGATAGGTGCCACCCGCAATGCGCCATGCATAGCGACCCAGCGCGCGGCGCTCGCCGCTGCCACGCACGGCGATGCGTGGTTCGGTCCACAACGTGGACTGCCCGACCAATCGTGTTGCTCGCAGGCCGGCGTCGATCCAGATGTCGCCATGCACGCGTCGTGATGCATCCATGTAGCCCGTGCCGCGCCACTGCGACACGTCGCTCCGTAGCGCTCGCGTGACCCCGTTCTCGAGCTCGAGGCGCGCGGTGCCGTGCGCCACCGAGACGCCCGCATCGAGCGACCAGTCGGCCGCACCACCAAGGCTCCATGCGGTGGAGCCGCCGATCTCGCGCATGCGATTGCCATCCCACCGTACCGTCGACTGGCCGAGCCCCGCCGTATCCGTGGCCGCCGCCATGCGATGCGTCAGCGCATGCTGCGTCACGTAGAGCTGCGTCGTCTGCGTCAGGCGTGTGCCGATCAACCACCGGTGGCGCACCTGCGCCATGCCGCCATTCCAGTCGTAGTCATCACGACCGGCCATGGTCACGCCACCGGGAACCCGTGCGCCGGTGCGCGTGTCGACACCGCTGCGGTTGAGCTGCACCGACGCGTCGAGCTGCTGGAACGGCGTCACATCCAGCCGCGAAACGCCATGGACATCGCCGATCGTGACGCCGAGCGCACCGTTGTCGAGCACGTACCGTCGCGCGCCCACCGAGTCGTGTGCGCCGGGTGCAGTCAGCCGTTGCATGAGCACGGGGTCGGGCGCGTTCCAGGACTGCAGCGCACTCGACAGCGCGCCGGGCGCGTACCATGGCCAGAGTCCCGTGCGACCGCTCAGCCGCGTGTCCCATCGCCGCCCGCGCACCGTCGTCGGCAGATCGAGTCGCACGTGCGCCGCTATGGGGTCGACCTGCATCGTGAGCGTCGGCGTGGTTGCGCGCGAGACGCCGTGCGTGAGGTCGATGACGCCGGCGGTCATGCTTCCGGTGCGCGCGCCAAAGCCGGCACGGTGTACGGTGAGCTGATCGATCGCCAGCGGCGCGAAGCTGCCGAAGAGTCCCGAGAGCGACGCCGCATCGAAGACCGGCACCCCGTCGATGCGCCAGAGATGCTCGCCGGCTTCGCCGCCTTGCAGATGCAGATCGCCCACCCCATCGCGTCGCGTGAGCCCCATCTGCAGTGGCGCACCGGGGACCACGAGCCCCGGTCCCTGCACGAGCGGCGCGACCGTCGCGTCGTCGAAGGTGGCTCTGCCGAGCGAAACGGAGGCGCCGGCCGCCTGCACGCCATTGATGATGATCGGCGTGGCCGCGATGGCCTGCGGTCGCAACAGGAAGCGCTCGCGCACGCGACCGTCACGCGGCACCTCGATCTCCGTGCGCAGCGGCGCGTAGCCCAACGCCCGCACCATCACGCGATAGCGCCCCGGCGCGAGCGACGGAAACGCGAAGTGCCCGGTCCCATTGGCCAAGCGGGAATCGGGTCGCTCGGCGACTTGCACCAATGCTTGCGCAATAGGCTCACGAGTCTCCGCGTCGAGGACGACGCCGGCGAGCGCGGCAATGCCCGGCAGCGCTTCCGCACTGGCGATGACGACGTACGTCCCCGAGCTCAGGCGATAGTAGTCGAGCCCTGCGTCCTTCACGATGCACTTGAGCAGCGCTTCCGGTGGCGCGTCGGCCACTCGACAGAACACACGCGCATCGCCAACCGGATGCCCGCGCCGCCCGGACTCGCGCAACAGTGCGGCATCGTAGACGAGACTGATTCCGCTCGCATGCACCAACTGCTCGAGCGCCTCCGCCACCGGCACGCCCGAGAGACGCACGGTGATGCGTGTGGAGTCGTCGACGGCCGCGCGGGGTGCTGTTGCATGGAGCGCCAGTGCCGTCGCGCTTTGCGCCGGCACCGCGCGCGACGCGGCCGCGGCGAGGCAGATGCCCGCCGCGGCAATGCGCGCGCGAAAGTGCCAGGCGGTCACTCGTCCGTCTTTGCCCCGCGCGGCGGCACCGCCGTGGGAGAGAGAATGCGATAGCCACGACTGTGCCGCTCGAAGCGCAGCCCGTGCGACGTCGTCACGTCGGCCAACACCGTCTCGAGCTTGGGCAACTGGGGATAGTAGAGCGTGAGCCGCTCCGCACTCGAAGCGCTCTGTGCCATGTCCAGCGACACACCGTAGCGACGCGACAGCTCCGCGAACACCAGCGACATGGGTTGATCCACCAGGGCGAGACCGCCGCTGCGCCAGGCGAGCAACCGGGCCACGGCCACGGTGTCCGTGCGTACCGTGCTGCCGCGCACTGCGGTGCGAAGGCCGGCAGTGAGTTCGACCGGTGCCACCGGGCGCATGGCACTCACGCGCACGCGCCCTTCCTCGACGATGACGGTGGTGCCGGTCCGGTCTGCGGCGTACGCACGGACATCGAAGCGCGTGCCGAGCACGGTGATCTCGGCGTCTGGCGTGCGCACGATGAACGGACGCCCATCCTTGGCGACGGTGAAGAACGCCTCGCCATCGAGTTGCACGGTGCGCGTGGCGTTCTCACGCCCGAACCACCCGCGGAAGTCGCGCGTGCTCGTCATCGTCGTGCCCGCACTGAGCTGCACTCGCGACCCATCACCCAACGTGACCGCTTCACTCGCGCCCGCCGCCGCGCTCCATGTACGGCGCGCCGGTGATGCGGTTACGCCCACTCCAATGAGCAATGCAGCCGCGAGGGCCCACGGCACCACACGCCGCACAACACCGCCCTGGACGAGCGAGAGATGACGCGACCGGGCGACACGCGGGGCACTCGTGCGCGCCGCCACACGCGCCCATGCCGCGTCGTGATCAACTGCGCGCCTCGGCGACGGTGCGGCCGTGCCCAGCGCGTGCCAGAGCTGCGTGAGTTCATCGGCCGCGTCATGCGCATCGAGCGCTTCCCGCAGCGGCGCGGGCAGGTCGGTGTGTGGCGTGGTCATGAGAGCACTCCAAGCAGCGTGGTCACAAACGATCCAACGGGGGCGAGATAGTGCCGCAGCGATTCGAGCGCGCGGACGAGATGGTTGTTCACGGTGCGTGGCGCGCAGGCCATCACCTCGGCGATCTCCGCGTGCGAGAGCCCCTGGAAGCGGCTGAGCTCGAGCGCTTCGCGCTGCCGAGGCGGAAGCGCAGCAATGCCCGCATGCACGCGATCGAGCAGTTCCGCCGCTTCGACCGCCGCATCGGGAGCGACGAAGGCGCGCGGCACGGCGGCCGAGTCGTCGATGGTCACATCGTCGAGCAAGCGGTCGCGCGTGCGTCCGTCGCGATGGTGATTGAGCGCCAGGTTGCGCACCGTGCGAAAGAGCCACGCGCGCAGCGACTGCGCCGGGTCGATCGTCGCGCGATGCTCCCAGAGACGCACGAACGCTTCCTGCGCGAAGTCGGCGGCAAGCCCGGGGTCGCGCACGAGCGAGTCGGCGAAGCGAACGAGCGGCGCGTACGCGCGATCGAACGCGGCGCGCAACGCCGCGTGATCGTCGCGGCGCAGGCGGCGCGCCCAGTCGGCCCAGTCGGCGGTATCGTCGGACAAGTCGATGGCAGTCATGCAGTTGGGCGTACACGCGGCGGGGCGGCGATGACCAGCGGCTCCCCTCGGTGGTGGGAAACGCGTCGCGACGCGCGCGGGTGCCGCACGCGGCCCGCGTTGGGCAAGATTGGACCCGGCGTCCGAAGCGAGGCGTTCGGGCACGCGACTGTCGCGCCGTGCGCGCGGACGCCGCGACGCGCCATCGGAGACCTCCGGGTGCGACCGCGGTGACCCAACCGGCGCGCCTCCCCGTATGTTCTCCCCGACCTTTCACCTGGAGCCCACATGACCGCCGCCGACCTCGAGACGATCGTCACCATCGCCGCCTACGCCGCCCTCGCCGACGGCAAGAATGACGAGAGTGAGCGGCGCGAGCTGGCCGCCGTCGCCACGCGGCTTGGGGTCACGAACGCCGACGACGTCGTTGCCCGGGCGATGGCAGGCGGCTCCGATGTCGCCACCCTCGCCCATCGACTCTCGACGGGGGAGGCCCGGCGCGCGGCATTCGAAGTTGCGGTGGCGATGGTGCGCGCCGACGGGAAATGGGACGACAGCGAGTCCGCGTTCCTGCGAGATCTGGCCGCGGCACTCGGGCCGGACGCGGCCGCTGCGGTGGAGGAAGCGAACCTCGTCAAGGCGACGATTCCGCCGTTCGGTCCGATGCCAATTCCGGATGCGGCGGCCGCAACCGCTGCAGCCTCGGTCGCCGCTGCAGCCGGCACGTCGGCCTCGGGTGGTACGCCCGCACCGGGTGCACTCGATTCGTGGATTCTCGATCAGGCGATGATCGCCGGCGCCGTTGAGCTGCTCCCCGATCGACTCGCCAACATGGCGGTGCTCCCGCTGCAACTGCGCATGGTCTACACCATCGGGCAGAAGTACGGCCAGCAGCTCGACCTCGCGCAGGCCAAGGACCTGGCCGGCGCGATGGGCATCGGCGTGGCTGCGCAGGTCATGGAAGGGGTGGTGCGCCGCACGCTCGGTGGCTTGGCGGGTGGACTGCTCGGCGGACTGCTCGGCGGCACGGCAGGAAACGTCAGTGGTGCCGCCGTCACCTTCGCCTCCACGTACGCGCTCGGTCACGCTGCGGAGCGCTACTACGCGCAGGGACGCCAGCTCTCCATGAGCGATGTGAAGCAGCTCTTCGAACGACTCAAGGGCGAGGCGAACACGATCTATCCGCGCGTGCAGGATCGGATTCGCGACATGGCGTCGACGCGGAAGCTCTCCGACCTCGTGCCGTCGCTCGGGCGGTAGCGCTTACGGTGTGCCGCGCGTCACCGGCGTCGCGCGCGGCGCACCCAGCGTGCGCTCGAAGAACGCCCACACGCGATTCCACGAGTCGATCTGCTCCGGACTATCATCCCGCAACAGCGTCTGCCGATTGACGCGACGCGCAAACGTGTGCCCCACGCTCGTGGGACCGGGGGTAGGATCGACGTAGATCTTCGTCTCGGCGAGCTGCGGCTTGCGCGCCACGAGCGCATCGATGAGGGGGCGCGCCTCCTCGAAGTTCACGTCGGTGTCGTTGGTGGCCACGTGCACGAGCAGCGGCCGCGTGAGCGAATCCACATGATAGTACGGCGAGCGCCGCAGGTACTCGGCGCGGTTCTCGAACGGCAGCCCACCCAACCCCTTCTGCGTGGCGAAGCTGCGCTGATAGTTCGGCCCCTTGAACGACAGGCGAAAGAGCAGGTTGGTGACCGGTACCATCGCCGCGCCCGCGACAAAGGGTGACCGCTCGCCACGCATCATGAGCAGCGCGGTGATGAGACCACCATGGCTCCACCCCATGATGCCGATGCGCGCCGGATCCACCGCATCGATGGTCCGCAGGTGCTCGACCGCCGAGGCCACGTCGTCCACCTCGCGACCGCCATAGTCGATCGCCCGATAGTGCGCTTCGCCGTGACCCGTGCTGCCGCGGTAGTCGGGGGCGATGATGACATAGCCGCGTTGCACCGCCTCGGTGATGAACGGCAGGTAGTTCTCGTCCCAGTTGCCGTGCACGCCGCCGTGCACCCACACCATCGCGGCGTGTTGGCGCGCCCCGCGCGTGGCAAGCGGCGCAAAGACATAGGCCGGCACGTCGAAGCCATCGATGCTGCTCGCATAGCGCACGCGCGAGAAACGCATCACGCCGGCGCTGCGCGCGGCAAAGATCGAATCGGTGCGCGCCTTGCGGGCGAGCTGCGCGGCAAAGTCCGCGGCTGGATGGTCTTCGGGGCGATTGCTCACGTAGAGCTGCCGCACGCGCTGGGTGTCCAGCGCCAGGCGGGCGGCCTCGCGACCGCTCCCCTCCCCTTCCTGGGCCGGCAGGGCCGATACCACGGTGACGCTGACGAGTGCGGCACCGGTGAGTAGGCGCAAACGCATGATTACTCCGTACGGCGTGGGGGGAGACGGCGGTCGAACGCCGCGAGACGCATTGCGTCGAACGTAGCGCCGCAGGGCGCAACCTCACCAGCGGTGGACCGGCGGTCTCCTCACCCGTCGAGCAGCGCGTCCACCAGCCAGGCCGCCACCGATGGGCGAGCCTCCGGGTGCTGCCGCTCAACCATCCACCGCTCGCGCTTCGCGTCGATGGCGTGGAGCAACGCATGCTTCCGCCGTTCTCCGGCGAGCTCTTCGCGCTCGACGGCCCGGAGCCGATCGACGCCACCCTCATCGTAGAAGCGCACGAGTGCGGGAAGCTCATCGACCTCGAAGAAATCGCCGTGTGCCGCGCAGCGATCGACGATCACGCCGGAGATGCGCGCCACGTTCCTGCGGTGCATCAGCGTCGCGCAGGATGGACAGCGGCGATAGCGGATGGGCATCGCCGTCGAGGCGATGGCGTCGACGTGCAGCGGCGTGCGTCGAATCGATCCGCCACCGAACGCCGCGCGCGCCGCCCGATCGGTCTCGAGGGTGTGCATGGTCTCGCGCGACAGCCACACCCCCGCGCACGCGCGACACTCGTGCAAGGGGAGCGCACCGATCTCCACCGCGTGCAACGAACTCGTGACGCCACGCGTGGCGCACCCCGGGCAGGCATACACCGGCTCACGCGTCACCGGCTCGGCGCGTCGCGCCCCGCACGACGGACAGCACGCCATGCCGGGAAAGAGCCGCGCGTAGCAGCGCGAGCAGCCCACGGTCGAGAGCTGGCGCTGGCAGTACGCGCAGTGTGTGGCGCTGGCGGTGGCGGCAGCGCCGCAGCCGGGGCAGGAAAGGGCAACATCCATGGGCAATGGAAGACGCACGAGTCCCAGCGCGCGTTACGGACCGAGAGACGAACTCCCGTCGTCGCCCGCTCGGCGTTCGTGGGCGGAGGCTGCTGCGTCTCCTCGCACCCGCTCGACCACTGCGATGGCGCTCGCGAGACGCGCAGTCCCGACGCCGCTGACCGGCGACCATGGCGCCTCGAGCCGCTCGAGTGTCTCCCGGAAGAGCGCCAGCAGCTCCTCGCGCTGGTGCGGCCGGTCGCGCACGCCATCGGCCACCCACGGCAAGTCGATATCGCAGAGGAGATAGTGGGTCGCACGTCGGGCGCGCGCCTCGTCTTCGATCCACTGCGGTGCGCGACCGAAGTAGTGCAGGCAGTACACCACCGTGCTGATGAGGTCGGTGTCGTGAAACAGCAGCGCCGGCGCGTGCGCGATCGCGGCATCCTCGAGCGCCATCTGCCCGCGCGCGATCGGCCCATGATCGCTGAATGCGATGTGCGCCCCCTTCTCCTCCGCGAAGGTGCGCACGAACTCCGGCACCCACGGCGCGCCGTAGTGTGTCGCCAGCTCGGTGGCGAGCACGGTCTTTCCCGTGCTCTCCGGCCCCGTGAGGACTATGCGGATGCCGGTGCGCTGCGCCATGTGCGGTGCCAGCGAAGCGCGCCGAGCGCGGCGAGCCCCCAGTAGATCGCGTAGAGCACGGCCGTCAGCCGCAACCCGCGCGCGAGAAAGACCGCGACATACCCCGTGTTCACGATGAGCCAGAGCCACCAGCACTCCACGTACTTGCGCGTCATGAGCCACTGCGCCGCGAGGCTGCCCGCCACGAGCGCGGCGTCGAACAACGCCAGGCGCGCGCCCGGGAGCCGCTGGGTCAGTTGCCAAAGCATCAGCCACGCCATCAGGGCGCCGCTCAACACACGGACGGCTTCCGCGCGCGGGACGCGCGTGATGGTCAATGTCGAGGCGTGCGGACCACCGCGTGCCCAGTGCCACCAGCCGTACACGGACAGCGCGAGGTAGACCAGTTGCAGTCCGGTATCGGAGTAGAGCCCCGCGCGCGCAAAGACCACGAGGTAGAACAGGGCGTTGACGATGCCGATGGGCCACGCCCACAGCCGCTCGCGCACGGTGAGCCACACGTTGAGAACACCGGTCGTGAAGCCCAGCAACTCGGGCAACGTGGTGCCGCGCGCCTCAAGCCACGCGTTGAGCGGGCCGAACACATCGTCGACCCGCGTGAACAGCAGCGTGAAGATATCGAGGAGCCGGTCGAGCAGATCGCGCATGCGCGCGAAGGTAGTGGTGCGCGGTGACCTGCGCAGCGTGCTGGTGGCGCGCGCTCCGTTCGCACCCACATGCCCCGTATTGCGCAACGGGCACATGCGCATGTACACTATTCGCACACGACCGGGGTGTCCGCGCCACAGGGGCGCGGGCTGAGAGAGTCCCGTTGAACCTGATCCGGCTCATACCGGTGTAGGGAGTCGCCACGATGCCTTCGTTGCTCTGGCGCGCTCTGGCGCGCCTTTTTGTTGCCATCTGTGCCGTCGCCACCCTGGCGACCACGCCACTCGCCGCCCAGGCGACGCGTCCGGATACGCTGCCGCGAGACTCCACGCGGACAACGCGCGGGCTCGAGCGCGTCCTCGTGCGCGCCTTCCGCGCCGCGGATGCCGCCCCAATCGCGCAGACCACGGTGGCACGCGCCACAGTCGAGCGTCGATCGTTTGCGCAGGATGTGCCGCTGATGTTGCAGGGCACCGTGCCGTCGCTGACGGCACACGCCGAGACGGGGACCAATTGGGGCTACAGCTACCTGCGGCTGCGCGGCATCGACCAATCGCGCATCAACCTCTCGCTCGACGGCATTCCGCTCAACGATCCGGAAGATCAGGTCTTCTACTTCGCGAACTTCGCCGATCTGGCCGCCAGCGTGCAGTCGGTGCAGGTGCAGCGCGGCGTCGGCACGAGCAGCGCGGGCACGGCGTCCTTCGCGGGTTCCATCAACTTCGAGACGCGCCCGGTGGGCGCGATGGCCCGCGGTGCCAGTGCCGAAGTGCAGGCCGGCTCCTTTGGCGCGCGACGCCTCATGGTGGAAGGGCGCACTGGCATGCTTCCCGGCCGTGTGGCGGCGTACGCGCGCCTCTCCGGGCTGCGCACCAACGGTTTTCGCGACAACGCGGGGGTGCAGGGGCTCTCAGGCTTCGCGAGTGCCGCGTGGATGGGCGACCGTGACGTGATCAAGGCGACGGTGCTCGCCGGGCAGCTCACCGACACGCTCTCCTATCTGGCCGTGCCCGTCGATCAGCTCGCGCGCAATCGCCGCATCAATCCGCTGACGCCGCAGGAGACCGACAAGTTCGGGCA
>JALOPS010000399.1 GCA_025453745.1 Gemmatimonadaceae bacterium | reverse complement strand
GCGACCTGCGCGGCGAGGTTGACCGATGCGGCCGTCACCCCCGGTACGGCGCGCAGCTCAGACTCGAGCCTCGTGCCGTCGTCTTCGGTCGCGACAAGCCGGATCGGCAGGAGTCGATGTGCATACTGCGCGCTGATCGAGGCCCCGGCACCGCGCGCCATGCCTTCCACCTCGCTCAGCGTGATCTGGTCCGGATCGTAGTGCAGGCAAAGGACCGGCCTCGTCACGGGGGCCGCTCCGCCCGGTTCGAGGTCGCCGACGTCGAGCACGTGCGCCTGAGCCACGCCCGGTTGGCCTTCGAGCACGGTCACGAGACGGATGATGCATGCATCGCGGGTGTCAGGCGCGTCAGGGAGCAGCAGCGGAAGATCGAGCCGGGTAACCTGGGACATAGGGGTCATTTCACTCCCTCGCCATCCAGCTGCGGCCCTCGCTGTTCTGCGCCCTCACGACGTGCCGGCATCGCGTTGCCGTTCGTGACGTTGTCGTTCACGGGTCCAGGCCGGTGTGGGGGAGATTGCTCGTGGCTGTCTGGGCCTGCGCCGCCGCACGTCGGGCTTCTCGTCGTGCGCGCCACGATTCCCCAGCGGCGAACAGCGTGGGAAGTACGAACAGCGTGAGCAACGTCGAAGTGACCAAGCCCCCGATCACCACCGTTGCCAGGGGGCGTTGCACCTCAGCGCCCGTGCCATGCGACAGCGCGACAGGCACGAAGCCGAGGCTTGCCACCAACGCGGTCATCAGCACTGGCCGAAGCCGCTCGCGCGCGCCGCCGAGCGCCGCGTCGAGCGGCGTAGCGCCGCGCGCACGTGCGCGTTGCACGGTCGTAAGGAGCACAAGCCCGTTGAGCACCGCCACGCCGAATAAGGCGATGAAGCCGATGCTGGCGGATACTGAGAGGTGGAGCCCACGCGTCCAGAGGGCGAGCACGCCGCCCACCGCCGCGAACGGCAGGTTCACCAGCACCAGCCCGGCCAGCCACCACGAGCGGAGCGACGCCCACAGGAGGAGCGCGATCAGCAGGATCGACAGGGGCACCACGACCTGAAGGCGGGCCATCGCGCGCTGCTGATTCTCGAACGCGCCGCCGTAGGTGACGAATACGGCGGGTGGGACCGTGACCCGCGACTCGATGGCGCGGCGTACGTCGGCCGCGAACCCTCCCAAGTCGCGGCCCGCCACGTTGGACTGCACGAGCGTGTAGCGCTGCGCGCGTTCCCGACTGACCTGAACCGGGCCGTTCTCGAGGCGGATGTCAGCGATCTGTGACAGCGCGATACGCGCGCCGCCGGACGCGCCGCCGACCGGGGCCGGCACCGTGATCGCGCCGATGGCTTCGGGCGACGTGCGCAATGCCTCCGGGTAGTAGACCGCCACGTCGACCGCGTAGCTGCCTTCGATGAGCTGCGAGACGGGCTTGCCGCCTACCGCAGTCTCGAGCGCTTCCTGCACCTCCGCCATCGGGATGCCGAAGCGCGCCATCGCGGCGCGGTCGAGCCGGACGTTCAGGTAGCCTTGACCGGCGGTCTGTTCAATCTGCACTTCGTCCGCGCCCGGCACACTGCGCACGACGCCGGCGACCTGCTCCGCCACTTCACGCGTCACGACCGGGTCATCGCCGAAGATTTTGATCGCCAAGTCGGCCCGGACGCCCGAGATGAGCTCATCGAGCCGCATCTGCATGGGCTGTGTCATGCTGATGGCGATCCCCGGGACGCGGTCTTCGAGCCGCTCGGTGATCTCGCGTTCCAGCGAGTCCTTATCCACGCCGCGCCGCCACTGATCGCGCGGCTTGAGCATGACGAAGATGTCGGCCTGGTTGACGCCCATCGGGTCGCTACCGATCTCTGCGCGCCCCACTCGGCTTACAACGGTGGTCACCTCGGGCGACAGGCGCACCGTCCGTTCGAGTTCCTCCTGCATCGCCACGGAGCGCGTCAGCGAGATGGTCGGGTCCTTGGTCGCCGAGATAAGCAGCGACCCTTCGTCGAGTTGCGGCAGAAACTCGGTGCCGAGACGCGGGACAACGAACAGGGTGGCGAGCAGCAGGGTCAGGGCAACGAGGACCGTAACTCCTGGGCGTCCCATCACCGCACCCAGTGCGCGCGCATAGCGCCGGTCGAGGGCGTGCTCCACGCGTTGGGCATTCCTGGACTCGCGAGCGCCGCGCCGGAACACCCACGTGCTCGCAGCGGGGATGAAGCAGAGTGCCAGCAAAAGGCTTCCGAACAGCGCAATGGCCACCGTGATGGCCATCGGGCGGAACATGCGCGCTTCGAGCCCCTGCAGGCTCAGGATGGGGACGTACACCAGCATGATGATCAGCACGCCGAAGGCAATCGGGCGCGCGACCTCTTGCGCTGCATCCAGCAACCTGGTCGCGATGCCCTTGTTCGTTGACGGCAACTCACCACGCTCTTCGTCGCCATGCAGCGTGCGCACGAAGTGCTCGGTCATCACGACGGCGCCGTCGACAATCATGCCGAAGTCGATGGCACCGAGACTCATGAGGTTGGCCGAGAGCCCAAGCCAGCGCATGCCGAGAAATGCGCACAGGAGTGAAAGCGGGATCGTGGCCGCCACCAGGAGTGCCGCGCGCACGTTGCCGAGGAACAGAAGCAACACGGCAATCACCAGGAGCCCGCCCTCGACCAAGTTCGTGCTCACCGTGCGAAGCGTGCCGCCGACAAGGTCCGTCTGGTCGTAGTAGGGGATCACCTTGACGCCCGGTGGCAGCGAGCGGTTGATGTCCGCGACGCGCTCACGCACGCGCGCCACGACTTCACGACTGTTCTCGCCGCGCAACATCATGACGATGCCGCTCACGACTTCCCCGAGGCCGTCGTGTGAGACCGCGCCTTGGCGGAGTTCCGCCCCGTATCGCACGTCGGCGACATCCCCGATCAGCACGGGCACGCCCGCCTTGCTCGCGCGGATCACGGTGTTGCGTAGGTCATCGAGCGTGGCCGCGGCGCCCAAGCCACGCAGGATGTATTGCTCGTCGCGGTGCTCGAGGTACCCGCCCGCTGCGACCGCGTTGTTCGACTCGACGGCTTCGACCACGTCATGCAGGGTGAGCCCGAAGCTCGCCAGCCGCTCAGGCCGGACGACAACCTGCGCCTGCCGAACCTCGCCACCGAAACTGTTGACCTCCGTCACGCCCGCCACGGTGCGGAGTTGCGGACGGATCACGCGGTCCTGCAGCGTGCGCAGCGCTCGGGTGTCCAACCGTTCGCCGGTGTTGGATGCCGAGTCCTGCAAAAGTTTATACATGAAGATCTCGCTCGACGCACTCGAGAGCGGGCCAAGCGAGGCGTCCGCCCCAGGCGGTAGCGCACTCCGGGCACCCTGCAGCCGTTCGCTCACCAGCGTGCGGGCGCGTTGGATGTCGACGTGGTCCTCGAAGACGACGGTCACCGCCGCGAACCCGTACTTCGATACGGACCGAACCAGGGTGACGTCGGGCAGTCCTTGAAGCGCGGTCTCGAGCGGAAAGGTGGTCAAGCGCTCGACTTCGACCGGCGACAGGCCGGGCGCCTCGATCAACACTTGCACCTGCACGTCGGTGAGGTCGGGGAACGCATCGACGCGAAGCGTCCGGAGTGCCCACAGGCCCGCGGCGGCGACAGCCAAGACCAGCACAAGCACCGTCAGACGCTGTCGGATCGACCACGCAACCAGCCGCTCGACG
>JALOPS010000087.1 GCA_025453745.1 Gemmatimonadaceae bacterium | reverse complement strand
GCCAGCACGCGTCGCATATCTGCGAGTGACCCGCCCACCGCGCGCACCGCCACCAGCGCGTGATACAACAGATCCGCCGCCTCCTCCACCGCGCGCGGCGCATCGCCATCGGCACACGCGGCCACCAGCTCGGCCGACTCTTCACCCAACTTCTTCAGTCGCAGGTTGCGATCGCCCAGCAACCGCTGCGTGTAGCTCGGCCGCCCTTCCACTTCGGCGATCCCCTCGAGCGGCACGGCATTCCGCAACGCATCCGCTCGCGTCGCAATCGTCGCGTCCACCTGCGCCACCACATCGGGCGTCATCGCGCCGTCACCAAAGCAGGTGATTGCCCCCGTGTGACACGCGGGCCCCGCCGGATCGACGCGCGCGAGCAAGGCGTCGCCATCACAATCGGCATGCAGCGAAACGACGCGCTGCACATTCCCGCTCGTTGCCCCCTTGTGCCACAAACCGCGCGAGCGCGACGTGTAGTGCATCTCCCCCGTGCGCACGGTACACTCCACCGCTTCGCGATCGGCCGCTGCGACCATCAGCACCACACCCGTCGTTGCATCCTGCGCGACGACCGTGACACGCCCGCCCCCCTTGGCGAAGTCGAGCGCGTCGATGCTGAAGTTCACCGCTGCCGCTCCACGCGGCGCATCGGCACTACCGGTCATCGCATCAGCCACGATCGATCTCCAGCACCGGGTCGAACTCGCCCGGCGCCAGTGCGCGCCGCACCGTCGTGGCCAGCAACGCATTGGTCGCGACGGCGCTGCCCGCAAACGCGGTGGCCGTCCCGTGCCAACTGGTGAACACGCCGCCCGCCTCTTCGATGATCGGTTGCACCGCGGCCGCGTCCCATGGATTCATCAGGTCGTCCACCATCGCCTCCGCGCGTCCGGTGGCCACCAGCAGATAGCCATAGCAATCGCCCCATGTGCGCACCACGCCGGCCGACGCGGCGAGCTCGCGCCACGCCTCCCGCCGCGCCGGGCGAGTGGGGAAACGCTCATCGGTCACGAGCAGCGTGGCCGCTGAGAGCTCGCCTTCGCCGCTCACATGCGCGCGCTCGCCGTTGTACCACGTGCCGCACCCGGGCGCTGCGCAGATCAACTCCTCCGTACCCGGGAAGTACGCCGCGCCCGCCAGCACGGTCTGCCCTTCGCAACACGCGATCAGCGTGCCCCACAGCGGCACGCCGCGCACAAAGCTCTTGGTGCCATCGATGGGATCCATCACCCACCGCCGCGTCGCGTAGCCGCGCTCGAGGCCGAACTCCTCGCCCAGCACGCCATCGGCCGGAAAGCGGGCCTGCAACCAGTCGCGTGCCACGCGTTCGGCTTCGCGATCGGCCACCGTGACGGGACTGCCGTCGGACTTCTGCTCGACGGTAACACCGGTGCGGAAGTGCCGCATCGCCACACCACCGGCAAGCCGCGCCAACTCGGCGGCCGCCTGCATCAACAGCTCGGGAGATTCCGCCATGAGGGCGCTCACGCAGCAAGAGAACGCACGGGCAACTCGGCCTCGACCATCGCAGCCTTGAGATCACGCACGGTGGTGACGCCATCGTGCAGGATCCCCGCGACGAGCACCGCATCCGCGCCGCCGATGCGTACGGCATCCACCAGGTGCGACGCACGCCCGGCGCCGCCGCTCGCGATCACCGGTACCCGCACCGCATGCGACACCGCGCGCAACAGCGGCAAGTCGTAGCCGCGCCGTGCGCCATCGCTGTCGATCGACGTGAGCAACAGCTCGCCCGCACCGCGTGCCACGCATTCCTGCGCCCACTCGAGCGCATCGAGCGACGTCGCCTCACGCCCGCCCTTCACATACACGCGCCAGCGCCCATCCGACTCGCGCTTCGCGTCGATGCTCGCCACCACGCACTGCGCACCAAAGCGCTCCGCGCTCTCGGTCAACAGCTCCGGACGTGCGACCGCCGCGGAGTTGAGCGACACCTTGTCGGCCCCCGCGCGCAGGACCTGCGCCACGTCGTCCGCCGAGCGCACACCGCCGCCAATGGTGAGTGGAATGAAGAGCCGCTCAGCGGTGCGCCGCGCCACATCGAGCAGCGTCGCGCGCCCCTCCGCACTCGCCGAGATGTCGAGGAAGGTGAGCTCGTCGGCGCCTTCGGCCTCGTAGCGCACCGCGAGATCCACCGGATCGCCCACATCGCGCAGTCCGACGAACTGCACCCCTTTCATCACGCGGCCGTCGCGCACGTCGAGACAGACGATCAGTCGACGCGTGAGCACTAGTGCAGCTCTCCCTTGGGTACGCCGTCGCCATGGCGGCCGCCGCGCACCACGTCGAGCTCCACGGAGCCCTTGGTACTGAACACCGCGCCCGAGGGATCGTCCGCAAGGGCCTGACGCAGCGCGAGCCCCACGGACTTGAACGCCGCTTCGACGATGTGGTGCTTGTCGCGCCCGCGCAGCACGCGCACATGCAGCGTGGCCTTCGCATGTTCGGCAAATGAACGCAGGAAGTGCTCGTAGAGCGAGCTTGGCAACTTCCCCTCGTACCAGAAGCGCCCGCCGAGGTCGATCGCCGCCTGCACGAGCGCATCGTCCATGGGAATCAACCGCTCACCAAAGCGTGCACACGTCACCGGCGTGATCGCGTGCACCGCGGCACCCACGGTGATCCCCACGTCCTCGATGAGGTGATGCTTGAGATCACCCGTCGCCTCGACGACGAGTTCGAGTCCGCCATAGCGCGCGAACGCCGTGAGCATGTGGTCGAGAAACGGCTCACCGGTCTTCACGTCGGCCGAGCCGCGGCCCAGGCCGATCGTCACGCGCACGCGCGTCTCCTTGGTCTCCCGCACTACCGTGGTCATGCCAGCACTCCATCGCCAAAGTCGGATGCCCCGAACTGTGCCGCCAGCGCCGCGGCATCGAGCGCTCCCGTGTAGAGCGCCATCCCGATCACTGCACCCGCGACTCCCCGATGCTCGAGCGCGCGCACATCGGCCAGCGTCGTCACTCCACCCGACGCAATCACCGGCGCGACACTGGCCTCGGCCACGTCTTCCATGAGCACGAGATCGGTGCCCTGCATCTGCCCTTCCTTGTGCACCGCCGTCACGAGCAGGCCGCCGAGCGGCATCGTGTTGAATCGCTCGACGGCCTCCAGCACATCGAGCGGCAACGTGTGCTCCCAGCCACGCGTCACGATGCGCCGGCCCCGCACATCCGCCGCAACGATCAGCGACGCCGGCCATTGCTCGGCCACCTCGGCGAGCCAGTCGAGATCTTCCACCGCCCGCGTGCCCACCACCACCGCCGCCGCGCCGGCATCGAGCCACCGTTCGATCGCCCCCTCGTCGCGCACGCCGCCGCCCACCTGTACCGGCACCGCGCTCGCCGCGATGATCTCGCGGATGCGCTCGCTGTTCGCCCCGCGCCCCGTCGCCGCATCGAGATCGACCACGTGCAATCGCGTGAATCCCTGGCGCGTCCAGTCGCGTGCGACGGCGGCCGGATCATCCAACCGCACGCGCTCGTCCGCGTAGTCGCCACCGACGAGTTGCACGCACGCGCCGTCGCGCAGATCGATGGCCGGAATCGCGATCATGCGTCCACCACCGCGCCCACCGCGTCGGCCACCACCGCGCGCACGAACGCCACACCCGCCGCCGAGCTCTTCTCGGGGTGGAACTGTGCACCCACGGTGCGCGCCACGCGCACCACGGCCGCAAAGCGATCGGTCTCGTGCGTACTCGTCGCCAGCACACACGGGTCGTTGCCGTCGATGGCGGCGACGTACGAGTTCGCGTAGTACGCAATCGGCAACTGCGGCAGCGTCGCGGATGGTGCGCCCTCGGCCGCGGTCCATTCCACGCGGTTCCATCCGATCTGCGGCACACGTCGCGCGCGCAACAGTCGCACACGCCCGGGCACCACGCCAAGTCCGTCACCCGCGCCCTCGTCCGACGCCTCGCACAAGAGCTGCAGCCCCAGGCAGATGCCGAGGGCCGGCAGCCCATCGCGCAGCGCCGCCGCGACGTCGGTCCGTCCGGGTGCGAGCCGCGCCGCCGCATGGCCAAACGCCCCCACGCCCGGAAGCACGAGCAGATCGGTGTCGCGCAACAGCGCGCGGGCGTCGGTCTCCACGCGCACGCGCACGCCGAGCGCAGGATCATCGAGCGCCTTGAGCAACGAGTGCAGGTTGCCCGCTTCGTAGTCGAACACCGTCACACGTCGCACTATCCGTTGACCTCGCGATTCGCCTCGAGGAACGCGCCGAGCATCCGCTCGACGAGTGGCCACGGCCCCACGCTCATGCGCAGCGTGTCGCCCACATGCGGCAGTGCGGGGAAGGGGCGCACGGCCACGCCGCGCGCACGCATCGCCTGCCCCACCGCCACGCACTGCGCCACCGGCACGCACACGAAGTTGGCGTGCGAGGGTAGAGGGCGGAATCCCGCCGCGCGAAGCTGCGCGGCCAGCCGCTCCCGCGCGTCGACGGCCAGCGCCACATGCTCGGCGACCCACGCACGATCGTCCCGCAGCGCCACGACGCCCACGCGCTCGGCGACGGCGTTGGCCTTGTACGGTCCGCGAGACTTCTCCACCTCAGCCACCAGCGCCGGCGCACCAACGGCGTAGCCCAGGCGCAGTCCGGCGAGGCCGAATGCCTTCGACAGCGTGCGCACCACGAGCAGCCGATCGTGCCGGTGGGTCAGCTCCACCACCGAGGTGCCGGCAAACTCCGCGTACGCTTCATCGACCACCACGACGCCGGGCGACGCATCGAGCATGTGCTCGATCACCTCGCGCGGCATCACGGCACCGGTCGGGTTGTTGGGCGTGCAGAGATAGAGCACCTTCGCCCGCAGCGCGAGCAGCGCATCCACGTCCGGTTGGTGATCGGCGCGTTCCAGCACACCCTGCGCGCGCAGCGCATTCATCTGCGCAAAGATCGGAATCATCGCGAAGCTCGGATCACTCCACGCCACGAGCTCCCCGGGCTCGCCAAAGGCACGCATCGCCGAGTCGAGGATGTCATCGGAGCCGCAGCCGGTGACGACCATCTCCGGTGTGACGCCCATATACTCCGCGAGCGCGGCCTTGAGCTCCGATGCGTACAACGACGGATAGCGCGTCACCGACGAGACCGCGAGCGCGCGCAGCGTCGCTTCTGCGGCCGGTGGCATCCCCCACAGGTTCGTGTTGTCGGTGAGGTCGAGATCGACGGGCGCGCGCTTGGGGTCGTAGAGGCCAAGCGTGGCGTAGATCTCGCGTGCAACGGCGAGGCGATCGGTTGCAGCCGTGAACGTCATGCCTGCACCTCCGCACGGGCCCAGGCACGCGCGGCCGCCGCATGTCCCGGCAGTCCCTCCGCGTCGGCAAAGCGCCCCACATCGTCGGCGAGTCGCGCGGCGGCCTCGCGCGAGACGCGCTGCGTCGTCGTCCACCGCACGAAGTCGAGCGTGGAGAGCCCGCTGTACGCGCGCGCCAGGCCGCCCGTGGGCAGCACGTGATTGGCGCCCGTCATGTAGTCGCCGTACGCCACCGACGCCGACGCCCCCACGAACACCGTGCCCGCATTGCGCAGCGCCGCGAGTACCGCATCGACGCGATCATCGGCGAGCTGCAACTGCAGATGTTCTGCGGCGTAGCGGTTGGCAAACGTCACCGCCTCGTCCAGATCGCGCGCGGTCACGATCGCGCCGCACGCCGCAAGCGACGCACGTACAATCTCGGCGCGTGGGGTGCGCGTCACGGCTGCGTCGAGCGCGTGCGCCACTGCATCGGCAAGGGCGTCACCGATGATCACCGCCACCACCGCAGCCCGCGGATCGTGCTCCGCCTGTGCGACCAGCTCGCGCGCGATGTCATCCGGCTGTGCGCTCTCGTCGGCGATCACCAGCAGCTCGCTCGGTCCCGCCGGCGCGTCGATCGCCACACTGCCGACCAACTGCACCTTCGCCTCGGCGACGTACGCATTGCCGGGTCCCACGATGCGGTCCACGCGCGGCACGCTCGCCGTGCCGAGCGCCATCGCGGCAATCGCACCAGCGCCACCGAGCGCGAAGACGCGATCGACTCCGGCGAGTGCCGCCGCGGCGAGCACCACATCACTCGGCACGCCGTCCGCACCCGGCGGCGAGCAGACGATCACCTCACCCACACCCGCCACGCGCGCGGGGATCGCGCCCATGAGCAACGAGCTCGGATACGTTGCGCGACCGCCCGGCGCGTAGATCCCCACGCGTCCCAGCGGATCGGGGCGTCGGCCGATGACGATGCCCGGCTCCGTTTCCACCTCACGTGTGATCGGACGGAATGCCTCGTGCGCCGTGCGAATGTTGCGCGCCGCCCGCTCGAGCGACTGTCGGAGCGCCGGATCGAGCGCGTCGAGCGCACGCGCCCACCGTGCGCGTGGCACCTCGAGCGCGCCGAGCACCACGTTGTCGTACTGGGCCGCGAGCGCGCGCAGTGCGGCATCGCCCCCATCGCGCACCTGCTGGATGATCGCCGCGGTACGCGCTTGCACCTGCAAGTCGCTCGACGTGGCGCGATCGAACAGCACGGTGCGCTCGTGATCGGTCAGCGCGGCAATCGCGCCGCGAATGCGCACCGTGCTCATGGCACCAGCCGTTCGATGCGCGTGACGAGGATCCCCTCGCCGCCGATCGCCGTGAGCTGCGCGATGGTGCGATAGATCTGCGCGGCCGGCACCACCGCGTGCACGGCCACGTGCGTACCACCGTTCATCAGGTCGATGACCGTTGGTGCATTGAGCCCGGGGAGTACTTCGCGAATGCGATCGAGTGCGGCGCGCGGCACATTCACCATCACGTAGCGTTGTCCGCGCGCGCGAATGACGGACGAGAGCGCCGTGGTGAGATCTTCGAGCTCGCGCGCGCGTGCCGGGTCACCGTCGCGCGCGGTGGGCGCGGTGATGAGCCGCGCGGTGGACGTCAGCACCGTCGTCACTTCGCGCAGCCCGTTCACGCGCAACGTGCTCCCCGTCGACGTGAGATCGACCACGACATCGGCGATCCCCAGATGTGGCGCGATCTCCGCCGCACCGCTGACGGGGACGAGATCGACGGGACAGTTGGCCTCGGCGAAGAAGCGCGCGGTGATGCGCGGGAAGACGGTCGCCACGCGCATGCGCGGCTCGCGGCGCAACTCGTCGACGGTGGTGACCCCGGTGTCCTCGCGCGCGGCAACGACGAGCCGGCACTTGCCGAAGCCCAGGTCGAGCCGGTCCTCGAGTGCACGTTCGGACTCGCGCACGAGATCCCAGCCGGTCACGCCGGCGTCGGCTGCGCCATCGGCGACGAACTCCGGAATGTCCTGCGCGCGGACGAAGATCGCCTCGAACTCCCCGCCGAGAGACGCGGTGAGTGCGCGATCGCCGGAGGCCTTCACTTCGAGGCCGGCGTCGTTGAAGAGGCTGCGCGTCTCTTCAGCGAGACGTCCCTTGTTGGGCAGAGCGATGCGGAGCATGCGGGGGCAGGAAAAGAAAACGGCCCGTCAGCGAAGGACGGGCCGGGGAGACGCTGCCTGAGGGTCAGGCATGTGTCACAATGCGACGTGCGCGCGCATCACCCCGGCGAGGAGCCGTGATGGTGGTGATGGCGGTGCGGGCGCGGCGACATGGGCGGGAGGGTAGTCCGCCGTGGGGCGCGCGTCAACCGGGGGGACACCTCGCAGTGCGTGCTCGGCTCCTGCAGACGGGCGGAGGTTCGCCCCATCCTGCCTCGGCATGATCGGTCCAGTGCGGCCAGTTGCACGAGGGAAGGGCTTGTGAATACTTTCACAACGTCGGCGGGGCCCCGTCGGCCGGGGCATTTTGCCCCGACCAAGCAGACGTGCACATCTGGTTCGGCCTGGAGGCCAATCAACAATGAAGTTCACCGGTTTTCTGATGGTGGCCGGCGCGAGCCTCGCGCTCGCGGCGTGCGGCGGTGGCGAGAAGGCGCCCGCGGCGGATTCGGCGGCGGCGACGCCCGCTCCCGCGGCAACGCCTGCGGCTGACTCGGCGGCGCCTGCGGCGCCGGCGGCTGGCGCGGCGGCGGCCATCACCGGCACGACGCACGAAGTGAAGATGCTCGGCGACGAGAAGGGCTATCGCTTCGAGCCCGCCGAGATCACGATCAAGGCCGGCGACGGCATCAAGTTTCTGATGGTCTCCGGCGGCCCGCACAACGTGGCGTTCGACGCCGCGACGCTCCCGGCTCCCGTGGCCGCGCAGCTCAAGGCCAACATGCCGGAGCAGATCTCCGACCTCTCGGGCAAGATGCTCATCAACCCGAACGAGGAGTACACCGTCTCGTTCGCCGGCGTCGCTCCGGGCACGTACGAGTACAACTGCACGCCGCACCTCGCGATGGGGATGAAGGCGAAGGTCATCGTCCAGTAGTCCATTCGCTTCGGCGAATTCGCATGGGGGCTGGCGCTTCGCGCCGGCCCCCATGTTCGTTCTCGTTCATGGGGTCAGAGTCCTTGAACGGCAGCCCGGGGTCACGGCTTCAAGGGGTCAGAGTCCTTGAACGGCAGCACGGGTCACACGCTTCGTGCGGTCCTTTCAAGGACTCTGACCCCTTGAACCGCCAGCGTCTTTCAAGGGGTCAGAGTCCTTGAAGCCAACCGACCACGCACCGCCCCGCGACGTCATCAGTGCGCGGCCGCCAGAGCGCGTCGAGGCCACCGGCGAGTTCCGCACCGCCACCGGGAGCTGGCAGACGCTCCCCTCGACCGTCACGCGACTGACCCGCGTGGGGAGCCCGAGCTGGCTCGCCGCACGGGCGCGCAATGCCTGGCGACGCCCGGTGCTGATCGTGTCCGTCGGCGGGCTCGTGCTGCTCTCCGCGATTCTCGCGCTGATCCTCATTCCGCTCGGCGTCGAACGCGCGGTGGCCCAACGGCTCGCGCGCATCCCCGCCAATGGCGACACCGTGCCCCTGGTGCGCGCGTTGGCCGACGCGCGGCGCGAGCGTGCGCGCGCCGACTCGCTGCTGCAACGCGCGCGCGCCCGCATGTCACGCCTGACCATGGCACCGGCCGATCTCTCGGGACTCGCCGCGCTCGACAGCATCGATTTTCTGGCCTTGCCCGCCGATACCGCCGCGCGCGTGACACCCGCGCGGACCGACGCCGCCGTACAGCAGCTCGCCCTGCGACTCCTCATCGATCGCGCACGGTCGGCGCCGCTCGCCGTGTCGTTTCGCGCGCTCGCGCAGGCGCCCGAACTCGCGAACGATCCGGAAGTGCGCGTCCTCGTCGACTCGCTCGACACCCTCGAAGACGTGCGCGAAGCAGGCGCGCTCGTCGGGGGCGCCGATCCGGCGTTCGTCGCCGTCACCGCACAGATGAACGCGATCGGTCAGCGGCTCCTGCAGATCGCCGACGCACGCGTGGGGCCACGCATCAGCGTGGCGATCGTCGACACGGTCGGTCCGCGAGCAACGGCCGACACCGCCGCCCGTCGCGTCGCGCAGCGAGAGAGCGCGCTGCGCACCGCGCAGCGTCGCAACGCCCAACTCGACCAGCAACGCGACGCGGCGCGTCGCACAGCCAACGTCGGCGCTCCACCAGCGGCGATGCTCGGCGCCGGCGTCGTGCTCGCACTCGTGGCAGCCTACGCCGCCGCGCTGCTCGTCGAGCTCCGCCGCCCCGTCGTCGGCGACCTGGGCGAGGTCGGACGACTCGCCAGCACGCGCGTGATTCGCTACGACGGCGCTCGCGAAGGGGTGCGACAGTCACGATCGCGACGCGCGTCCGATCGACGGGTGCCAGCGGTCATCGATCTGGCCGCCGACAGCTTTCGTCTGCTGCACCTGGCCGTCTCGCCCACGGGCGATGCGTCGACGCGTCTCCTCATCACCGGTGACGAGCCCGCGATCGTCACCGCGACGGCGATCAATCTCGCGGCGGTGGCGTGCAGCGATGCGCGACAGGTGCTGCTGCTCGACGGCGATCCG
Source organism: Gemmatimonadaceae bacterium (assembly GCA_025453745.1). Classification (GTDB taxonomy): domain Bacteria; phylum Gemmatimonadota; class Gemmatimonadetes; order Gemmatimonadales; family Gemmatimonadaceae; genus JALOPS01. The sequence goes on along the minus strand of JALOPS010000087.1, from coordinate 3,503 downwards.
TACGCACGCCTCGTCGGGCAGGCGCTGCAACTGCCGCCAGCGGCCGGCCTCGACCTCGTCGAACGCGGCGTCGCCGATCCGTTCGAAGTGGTCCGCGCGGTGCGCATCGGCCGATCGCACGCCTTCGACGTGATCGTCGCGGGCGACACCCTTCCGTCGACCACGCACACGGTCTCCACCGCACCGACGGAGCTCTTCGCGATGATGCGCCGCTACGATCTCTCGATCGTCTGCGCGAGCGCGGAAGACGAGCGCGGTCCCTCACCGCTGGTCGATGAGATGATCGACGCCGTCGTGTGCGTCCGCGTTGGCGCGACGCGCCTCAAGCGGCTCTCGCGCCAGCTCGGGTTGTTGCAGGCGCGTGGCGTGCGGGTACGCGCCGTGCTCGTGTGGGCTGCCGATCCGCCGGCGCTCCTGCCGGAGCGCACGGCGGCGACACCACGCGCGGCGTAGCACGCAAACGGCGGAGACCGTCGCGCGCTACGCGATGCACGTCATTTGGTCGGGCGCATCGGGCAGCTGCTGAAGCCGAGCACCGAGTACAGCGGGCAGCTCCCGATGAGGCCCGTCACGAGCGGGATCACACCCAGGAAGGCCCACGGCGTGGCCGGGCCGATGAAGGCGAAGGGGAGCACCATGGCGGCGATGGCGAGCCGCACGATGCGATCGATGGTGCCGACGTTGCGAGTCATGAGACGGATCCTCGGTGAGCATCCGGGCGGATGCGGGTGGCGGGGCGTCGCGCCCCTCGACGAAAAGAGCCACCGGATGCGCGCGAGGATTCAGCGATCGCGTCGCTCGTCGCGCGCCGCCATCGATCGCGGCGACTGCCCGACGAAGGCGTCGGGGATTCGCCGTTTGGCGGGTGCGCGCGCTATCCTTGCCGCCGCATGTGGGCCGACACCCTGCTCTCGCTCGAACGCGCGCACCTTCTTCGGTTGCTCCTCTGGGCAGCCGCGTCGATCGTCGTCGGGACCGCACTCCTCGCGCTCCGCGCGCGGCAGGGCGACACCGCACCGCTGGTGCGCCACCTGGCCATCCAGACGATCGCGTGGGGCGTCGTCGACGCGGCGATCGCCGGCGTCGCCTGGCCGCAATTGACGTTGCGCGACTATGCGAGTGCGCTGGCGCTCGATCGCTTTCTCTGGCTCAACATCGGACTCGACGCGGGCTATGTGGGCGTCGGACTCACGCTGGCGCTCTGTGGCTGGCGGCTCGGTCGCCGACTCGGGTTGGTCGGGGCCGGGGTGGGCGTGATCATCCAGGGGCTCGCCCTGTTCGTGCTCGATCTCATCCTCGCCGCGCAGCTTCGCGCGGCGCTCTGACGGAGCGGATATGGAACCGGTGATTCCCGACCTGCGTCGCCTGCCGCGTCGCGAGGCGTATCGCACGCTCGAGGAGATGCAGCGACTGTTGCTCGCCGGGTCCGACGATGTCATAGCGGCGATGGCGACGACGAGTGCGCTCGTGCATCACGCCTTCGGACATCTGTGGACCGGCTTCTATCGCGTGGTCGACGCCAATCGCCTGTTGCGCGTGGGCCCGTATCAGGGCACGCTCGGCTGCCTCGACATCGCGTTTGGCCGGGGCGTGTGCGGTACTGCGGCGGCCGAGCGCCGGGTGGTCATCGTGCCCGACGTGCATGCGTTTCCGGGTCATATCGCCTGCGATGGACGCGCGCGCAGCGAGATCGTGCTGCCAGTGGTCGATGCGTCGGGGGCGCTGCTGGCGGTCTTCGACGTGGACTCCGAGCACGTCGGTGCATTCGATGACGAGGATGCGGACGGTCTGACTCGACTCATGGCGTGGTTTGCACGCGACGGACGCCCCGCCGCGTGAGCGCGGTGGCTGCACCCCGCGCCGTGCGCGCCGAGTGGTGGTGGCGCGGCACCGGTTGCCCCATCGCCCGGGGACCCGCAGTTTCCCCCGCGTGACCGGCTACTCGGATCGCATCAATCACGCGCTCGCCTTCGCCGCGAAGCATCACGATCGGCAGGTGCGCAAGGGCACCGCGCTGCCCTACCTCACGCATCCGGCCAACGTCGCGATCATCCTGACGCGCTACGGGCAGGACGACGACACGGTCATCGCCGGCATTCTGCACGACGTCATCGAGGACTGCGTGCGCGAAGGGATGACGCGTCCCATGCTCGAAGAGCGCATCGGGGCCAAGTTCGGCGCGCCCGTGCTCGACACGGTGTTGATGGTCACGCACCGCAAGGTGGACGATGACGGTGTCGAACTCTCGCGTGAGGAACGCCGGATCGACTATCTGCTGCGCCTGGCGCGTGCGTCCGAACGAGCGCGCTGGGTGTGCGCGGCCGACAAGGTGCACAACGGGTCGGCGATTCTGGCCGATGTGCGACGCACGGTGGATCCCGACACGGTCTGGGGGCGCTTTGGCGGCGGCAAGGCGGTGACGATCGCCTGGTATTCGCGCGTGCACGCGCGGCTCGCGGAGGTGGGGTTCTCTGCCCCGATCATGGCCGAGCTTGGCAGCGTGGCAAGCGCGCTGGCCACGTTCCGTGACGCCGAGGATGTAGGTTGAATGAGTCTTGTCGCGGTGCGCGCATGAGGTGACGTTCCGGCGACTCATTGTCGGATCTCCCTTATCAGTGAGGCGTGCAGAACCGATGCAACGAATGCGAGCGGTACTCGCGGCGGGTGCCCTGGTGGCGCTCACCGGCTGCTTCCATCAGGTCGTCGAGACGGGGCTTCCCGCCGGCGGCGCGACGATCACCAAGGGCTGGTCCCCGAGCTACGTGTTCGGGCTCGTGGCCGGCCAGCCAATCGACGTGCGCTCAGAATGCCCGAGCGGCGTGGCGTATGTCTCGACGCGAATGACCTTCCCCAATGGACTGGTCGGGCTGATCACGTTCGGGATCTTCACGCCGCATGAGGTGAAGATCACCTGCGCCTCGCGCTGGGCCGCGCTGCCGAGCGATGCGGTGCGCGTGGGTGCAGGCGATGCGGCGATGCAGCGAGCGGTGACGGCCGCCGTGGAGCAGTCGCTGTCCACTGACCGTCCGGTTGCGCTGGTGTTCGCGCCGGCCGCCACTCGCTGACGGAGGCCGAGACGATGCGTATTGCCAAGGTGTGTGCCGTCGCGGCGCTGGCCGCGCTCACGGGGTGCTATCACTACACGGTCGTGACCGGTGCGCCGGAGAGCGACAAGAAGATCGACGTGCGCTGGCAGAAGTCCTGGGTATTCGGGCTCGTGCCACCAGACACGATCAAGTCGAAGGCGACCTGTGCACAGGGCGTCGCGAAGGTCGAGACGCAGCACACGTTTCTCAACGGACTCGTGCGGCTGCTGACGTACAGCATCTTCACGCCGATCAATCCGGTGGTTACCTGCGCCAGCGGTCCCGTCGGACGATGAGGGAGTAACCGCAGCACGATCGCGGCGACAACGACAACGGCGGTTCGCGAGGCATCGCGAGCCGCCGTTCGTCATTGGGTCCATCGTGTGACGGCTCGCCACTCCGCCACGCGCACTGGCG
>JALOPS010000086.1 GCA_025453745.1 Gemmatimonadaceae bacterium | reverse complement strand
AAGACCCCGGCTTGCAGTGCCGCCTCGTGGCCCTCGTGCCGCGCGATGCGCTCAAGCAGGAGGATGCCAACGAGCCGTGGAAGGCGAGCGTGCCGAGCTACGAAGAGTCCACTGCGCAGGAAGACGGCAGCGACGCGCAGTATCAGACCATTCTGCTCGGCCACATCGTGCGCTTTGCGCGCGACCGCAAGCATCCGGACGATCTCGCTGCCGAAGCGGTGGACGTGCTGCAGAAGATCCTGACCGGTGGCACCGGCGAACTCAAGGACGCCGACAGCAAGGCGATCGACGACCTGCTCGACTCGCTCTAGCGTTTGCGCCGCGTCGAGTACGCGGCGCCCGGGCGGTCACGGCGCGCATCGGCGCGCCCCCTGCCGCACTGCGCGCGAATCAGCGCGCCCATCGCCTACCAGATCCGCTCGCCGCGCTCGGATCCGCGCTTGTGTTCGTTGACGAACTTGGTCGCCATCTCTGCGCCCGCGAGCAGCGGCCACTCGTGACGCGCGGGGTCGCGTCCAGGCGCCGTGGCCTGCCCGCGCGCCTTCTTGAGTACGTCGTCGTTGGGCGGCGTATCACCGAACTTGGCCTGAAGCAGCGTCGCCGCATCGGCCAGTGAGGACGCGTGGCACCGCCGCGCTTCGTCGGGCACGAGCAGCAGTTGCGCGATCGCCTGCTCGGTTCTCCCGGCGGCGATATGCGCCGACACGCGCGTGTGCATCTCGTCGCACGTGGACTCGACGTGGCGCAACACCAGATCGCGCGCCTCGCGTGCGATGTCGACATAGCGCGAGATGTTCGTCCGCAGCGCACGGAACGCATTGTCGATCGCCTCGACCCGGTCACGCCCGGTGCCGGGGAGCGTGAGCGTCCATTCCTTGATCACCATGCCGTTGTGCGCGTAGGTCAACTGCATGTTGACTTCGGTAACGACTGCCACCGAACGGTTGATGCCGGATGCGGTGTCTTCCCGCGTGGGCGGCGCGGTCACGATCGTCTGGAGATTGTAGGGCGTCTCCGCACCAATCGCCTCGAAGCCGCCGGCGGCAAAGAGCTGCCCGATCCGCTCGCGCACGATGCGCGCGGCGACGGTCGGGATGTCGTGCGACTGCCGGAGCGGCGCGACGCTCAGCACCACGCCGCCGAGGATGTTGGGCCGCATGTCGTCCCGATAGCCCTGGGCCGGCAGCGTCACGGTCACACTGCTCGCAATCACCAGGGCAGCGATCAGCACTCGTCGTACCTGCATGGCACACTCCCCGAAGCGTTCGTCAGCCATCACTCGCCTCTACTCTGCGCGCGGGACCGGCGCGCGCAAGACTCGCCTCGCTCATGGTGGCGGCGTCGTGACGGGCGGGCGCGGTGTCACGGCAACGGCCGCCGGCGCATCCACCGTACGAGACGACCCCGCGCCCAGCGTCTCGAATCGACGCGCACTCGGTAGCACCCGGCTCTCGAACGAGCCCAGCGCGCGATTGTACGCCTCCACGGCGCGACCCAACGCCGCGCCCACGTCACCCACGTGCTCGGCGAGCACACCGAGCCGTTCGTGCAGCTCGCGCCCGAGCGCGCTCACTTCCGCCGCGCCAGCGGCCAACCGTTCCTCACGCCAGCCCAGCGCGGCCGCGCGCAGCAAGGCGATGAGGGTCGTGGGCGTCGCCAGCAGTACGCGCTGCTGCACCCCCGCCTCGAGCAGCGACGGATCGGCCTCGAGCGCCGCCGCGAAAAACGCCTCACCCGGCAGAAAGAGTACCACGAATTCCGGTGCGTCGATGAACTGCGCCCAGTAGCGCTTCTGCGCGAGCTGCTGCACATGCGCGCGCACCTGCTGTGCATGTTGCGCGAGCAACGCGCGGCGCGATTCACCGTCGGTCGCGGCGAGCGCATCGAGATACGCCGCCAGCGGCGCCTTGGCATCCACCACGAGCGAGCGCCCGCCGCCCAGGCGCACACGCAGATCGGGGCGCTGGACTCCGGCGTCATTGCGCACGGTGAGCTGCGTGTCGAAGTCGCAGTACTCGAGCATGCCGGCCAGCTCCACCACGCGACGCAGTTGCAACTCGCCCCACTGCCCACGCACCTGCGGCGCGCGCAACGCCTGCACCAGCGCGCGCGTCTCCGCACGCAGCGCCTCGCTCGACTGCGTGACCACGTCGAGTCGTTCGCTCACCGCACCAAAGTGCTCGGCGCGGCGCTGCTCGAGCGCGGCCAGCGTCACTGCCGATTGCTCGACACCCGCACGAATCGGTGCGAGCTGATCGAGCACGTGCGCGGCACCGGCACTCGTGCGCGCGTGTGCGTCACGCTCGCCTTCGAGTCGCGCCACGCGCGCGCGCATCACGAGCCACGCGAAGAGCGCGCCGAGGGCAAGGCCAACCGCTCCAACCACGACATACCAAAGCAGGTCAGGCACGGAGCGCCTCCCGCACCTGCCGTGCCGCGCTCACGCCTCGCTCCAGCGCCTCCTCGAAGAGACTGAGCCCGCTCGCATCCGTGTGCGCGAGCGCGAAGCGCGGCCCCGGTTGCCACGCACGCAACGCGGCCGTTGCATCGAGAAAGCCGGGCGTGGGTCGCGGCATCGCATGGCCGTAGCGCAACACGTCCACGCGCGCCACGCATCCGTCGATGTCGGGGTGTGCACGCCGCAGATCGTTGAGCACGAGATCGCGTGCTTCGCCCCACGAGAGATCGCGCAGCCACCGCCTGGCACTCGCCGCGTCGCGCTCCACCGGCGCGTGATACCACGTCCACACCGAGCGTGCCTGCTCCGTACGCAGCGACTGATGGGTCGCCACCACGTAGCCGAGCGACGGGCTGTCATAGATCACATTGTCCCACGCCACGGGAAGGCCACGCTCCTCCGGCCACCGGTCGAGCAGCACGTTGGCCACGAGCCACGGCGAGCGGTCGAGCGTCACTGGTGCCGGCGACACACCATCGAGCACGCGCGCGAGCGCATGCACCGGCATCGCGGCGATGACGGCGTCTGCCTCGTAGCGTATGTCTGCCGTATCGATAGTCCACCGCGCACCCTCGCGCCCCACGCGCCACACCGGCGCATTGGTACGCACGCGTGGCCCCACACGCTCGAGCAGCCGCGCGATGAGCCACGCATTCCCCTCGGGCCACGTGAGCGGCCCGGCATCGTGCGCGGGGCGCCCGGCGAAGTAGTGTACACCGGCCCATGCGCTGGCCGTCTCGAGCGACGCGCCGTAGTCGTCTCGCACACCGTAGTCCACGAGCCACCGGAGCGCCGGTGTGCGATACCCCTGCGCGGTGAGCCACTCACCCATCGTCTGCCGATCGAGCGCGCGCCACTCGCGCGCCGTACGTGCCGCACACTCCACCGACGGCACCGCAAACGCATCGCGCGCACGCCACTCGGCCATCGTCGCATCGAAGCGCGTCAACTCGTCGCGCTCGGCGCGCGTGAGCGCAAACGACGGCTCGATCCCCTCGTGCCACGTACCATGCTGGAAGAGCCGCTCCTGCGGCGCGAAGGCCAGCGCGCGCTCGTCCCACACGCCGTCGCGCAGCAGGCCGATGTCGGTGCACAGCTCGCGCACGAGCGTGTTGCGCGCGTCGGGCACGGGGAGATAGTGCGCGCCCCACGGGTGCCGCATGCCCTCCATCTCACCGCTCCGCGCATTGCCGCCGGCTTCACGCGCACTCTCGAGGACCACGAAGTCGCGCAGGCCCTCACGCGCCAGCGCCCACGCTGCACCGAGTCCCGACACGCCGCCACCGAGAATCACGATCGGCACGCGTTCGCGGCGCGCGGGCGCGGCCGGTCGCGTCCCATCACGCAACGCGTGCCCCACGGCGCTCCCATCGTCCACAAAGCCGCCGGTCACCCGGCGTGGCGCCTTGCGCAGCAGCCCCACCAGCGCCGGTGCGCCGAGCAACACACCGGCCGGCACCGCCACCGCAGCGGCGATGGCCGCACGGCGACTCACCATGCGCTGTTCCGCGCCGCCGATGAGTGACTCATCGGTTGATGCGCGCCCATTCCTGCTCGTACGTGCGCACCAGCACCTGGTCGTTGAGATGATTGGCCTGCGCCGCAACGCGCCCCATGTCCACCGGAAAGTCGAACAGTGCCGGCACTGCGCGCGCCGAGAGAAAGCGTAGCCCTGCCGGCATCGCCGCCTCACTCGGCGGCGTCCACGGAGCGTGCCCCGCCAGCACATACCCCCATTCGCCAAAGCTCGGCACGTATACATGAAACGGCCACACCTGCCACCCCGCCTCACGCATCGTCTCGACAATCGTCCAGTACGCCGAGCGTGCGAAGAGTGGTGAGGTGGCCTGCACCGTCACGAAGCCGTGCTCCGCCACGCGGCGCGCGAGCGCGCGATAGAACGCGGTGGTGTAGAGCTTCCCCACCGAGAAGTTGGACGGATCGGGAAAGTCCACGATCACGTAGTCGAAGCGATCGGCTGCGCCGTCGAGCCAGACGAATGCATCCGCATTGATCACGCGCACGCGCGCGTCATCGAAGGCGTGCGCATTGAGCGTCGACAGTCGCGGGTGCGACCGAAAGAGTGATGTCACCTCGGCGTCCAGATCCACAAGCGTCACCGACTGCACGGCCGGGTAGCGCAGCACCTCGCGCACGGCGAGTCCGTCACCGCCGCCGAGCACCAGCACGCGGAGCGTACGCCCCGCCGCGCGCGCTGCGTCTGCCAGCGGCGCCAATCCGGGGTGTACCAGTGTCTCGTGGTAGCGATACTCGTCGCGCGAGCTGAATTGCAGATGCCCGTTCAGGTGCAATCGCAGATCGTCTTTCCAGCTCGTCACCACCACGCGCTGATACTTCGTGTCGCGCGCGAGAATCACCGGATCTGCGTAGAGCCCCTCTTCGGCGAGTGCGGTAATGCGCGACGCTCCCGCGAGCCCCACCCCGAGCGCCGCGAGCGCGGCAATACCCACACCAATGAACCACCCGCGCCGCGGCAGCGACTCGCGAAAGAGGCGCGTGCTCCAAAGCGCGACCAGCACATTCACCACGCCAAACACCAGCGCCGAGCGCACCAGCCCGAGTCGCGGCACGAGCACGAGCGGAAAGAGCAGCGAAGCGCCCAGCGCGCCCACGTAGTCGAACGTGAGCACGTTGGCGACCACGTCCTTGAAGTCGAAGCGGTCGCGCAGAATGCGCATGAGCAGCGGGATCTCGAGCCCCACGAGAATCCCGATCACGAGCACCAGTCCGTAGAGCAGCGGACGAAACGCGTCCGTGTAGCTGAAGGCGAGAAAGAGGATGGTGGACGAAAAGCCGCCGATCACGCCAACGAGCAGTTCGATGATCACAAAGCGCGCGATCAGCCCCTTGCCGATGTAGCGGGAGAGCCAGCTCCCGATGCCCATGGCAAAGAGGTAGGTGCCGATGACCGTCGAGAACTGCGTGACGCTGTCGCCAAGCAGGTAGCTGGCGAGGGCGCCGGCGACGAGCTCGTAGACGAGCCCGCAGGCGGCGATCAGCAGGACGGTGATGAAGAGGGCGGCGGTCACGGGGGTGACGACCGGCCGACCCGACACGGCCCGATCAGACGCACGGCCGTTCGTAGAGGCACATGGAACCCATCGTAGAGGCTTTCGCTTCCGCGAACAAGATCATCCGGCGGATCTTGTCCTGCTGGAGCACCGCAAGTGTTGCGCTGGCAAGGCGTTACGCGCTCAGTCATGCGGCCTTCGCGGGCGGCGGTACGCCGGGCCGCACCTCGTTGCTGCTGACATCGACACCAAATTGACGGCGAATCTGGTGTCGATGGGTACGCGCGATCGACGTTCACCAACGTGTGCACGTTGGCGCAATGACGCTCAGGTCGGTCCTACCGTCGCGCCTGACCACACGCGGTAAAATTACGCGGCATTTTTACCACTGGGTTCCGTCACCACCGAAGAACGGTGCACCGAGGCGCCCCACCGAGTCACGGCCCTCCCGTCGGTCAGCCAGTCGCGTGCGCCTGCCGGGGGAGCACGCCCCCTGCCCAGCAGCCCCCCTCTCTGGCGACCAGGTACCCGGCTCTTCTATATGAAGGGGTATGCCCACGCCCTCGCACGTCCGCCCGCACTGACCGCCGTGCGCCGCCCCATCCTGCTCTACGGCCTGGTCGGCGGCCTCCTCGTCGCCCTCCTCAAGCTCATCGAGTACCGCTACCTCATCGTCGAACGCTCCTTCGAGCTCTACGGCGGACTGCTCGCGCTCATCTTCGTCTCGCTTGGCCTCTGGGTCGGCCGCCGCCTCACCAGCCCGCACGAGCGTGTGGTCATCCAGGAAGTCCCCGTCCCCGTCGCCACCCCGTTCGTGCGCGACGAGGCCGCGCTGGCCGAGTCCGGGCTGACCCGCCGTGAGGTGGAGATCCTCGAGCAGCTCGCCGACGGGCTGAGCACACGCGAAATCGCCGAGCGTGTCTTCGTCTCCGAGAACACGGTGAAGACGCACCTGAGCCGCGTCTACGAGAAGCTCGGCGCCAGGCGACGCACGCAGGCCGTGCAGGTCGCGAAGGCGCGCCGATTGATCCCCTGAGGCGGTCGCCCACGTCGCGAAGACCGCCCACACACGCCGATCGATGCGCTGACGCCTCTCCCACGTCACCCGAACGGGCGATTCGCGCCGCCGACCCCGAAAATCACCCGATCGGATGATGCGCAACGGGTGACGTGCGCCCCAAGTTGGTGCCGTCGACCGCTTCCTTCCGGTCGGCGCGGCCGCCGGCAAAGTGGCCGCCCTCCCACCGTGCGACGCAGCTCGGGGATTCTGATGAAACGTGTGACTGGCATTGGCGGCATCTTCTTCAAGGCACACGACGCGCCGGCGCTGCGCGCGTGGTATCAGACCCATCTGGGCATCGACATGCAGCCGTGGGGCGGCGCGTCATTCCACTGGACCGACGAGGCGGGCACGCCAATTGGTGGCCGGACCGAATGGTCGATCCAACCGGCGTCGAGCGACTACTACGCGCCCAGCACGTCGACCTTCATGGTGAACTACCGCGTCGCGGATGTGCGCGCGCTGGTTGCGGCGCTCAAGGCAGAAGGGTGCAACGTCGTCGACAAGATCGACGACTCGGAGTACGGCGTGTTCGGCTGGGTGATCGACCCGGAAGGCAACAAGGTCGAGCTCTGGCAGCCGCCCGCAGGGCAGTAGTCCCGCCCACCGCGCCGTCGCACGATCGGCCGCGCGGCATCCCGCGGACGTCACACCCTCACCTTCCACTTCCTCCACACATGCGACGCATCGTCTGGACCTTCGGCCTGATCGCCGGCGGCATCATGGCCGCGATGATGGCCGTGACGATCCCGTTTTCCGAGCAGATCGGCGATGCCGGCGAGATCGTCGGCTACACCACGATGATTCTGGCGTTCGTGATGGTCTACGCCGGGATCAAGCAGTATCGCGATACGGTGGCCGGCGGGACGATCCGCTTTGGCAAGGCGTTCACGGTAGGACTGCTCATCACGCTGGTCGCATCCGCGTGCTATGTGGCCACGTGGGAGATCATCTACTACACCGCCATGCCCGACTTCGCCGAGAAGTACTCGGCGCGCATCATCGAGCGTGAACGCGCCAAGGGTGCATCGGAGGCGGCCATCGAGGCCAAGCGCCGCGAGATGGCCGAGTTCGCGGAGAACTACAAGGATCCGTTCATCAATGTGGCGTACACCTTCCTCGAGGTGTTCCCCGTCGGGCTGGTGGTGGTGCTCGTCAGCGCGGGCATCCTGAGTCGCGGCAAGCGCGACGCGCACACGGCAGCGCAGCCCGCCTGAGCGCATTCGGCGCACGACGCGTTCACCATCACTCCTTCCGCCATGTACAAGGCCAAGACCACCGCCACGCGTGAGAGCGTGACCGCACACATCGCAGCCATCGCCGACGACACACGTCGCGCCGACTGCAAGCAGCTCGTCACCATCATGAAGCGGGTGACCGGGTGCGCACCCAAGATGTGGGGCCCGAGCATCATCGGCTTCGACAGTTACCACTACCGCTACGACACCGGGCACGAGGGCGACGCGTGCCTCGTGGGATTTGCCTCGGGAGCGCAGCACATCAGCCTCTATCTCATGGCCGGATACGAATCCGCCGAGACCAAGGCGCTGCTGGCAAAGCTCGGCAAGCACAAGCTTGGCAAGGCCTGTCTCTACATCAAGCGATTGGCCGATGTCGATGTCGGCGTACTCGAGACGCTCATTGCACGCTCGGCCGCCGTGATCCGTGCGAAGTACCCGTCCAAGGCGTGACGCGGCGGCTCGTCTCTTTCCTCAACCTCCCCACTCCATGCAACTCGGCGCCTTCTCCGTCAGCCTGGCCGTCAAGGATCTTGCCGCCTCGCGCGCGTTCTATGAACAGCTCGGCTTCACGATGTTTCACGGCAATGGCACCAACTGGGCCATGCTGCGCAACGGTGACATCGTCATCGGGCTCTTTCAGGGCATGTTCGAGAAGAACACGCTGACGTTCAACCCCGGGTGGGACCAGCACGCGCAGCCCGTGCAGCCGTTCACCGATGTGCGCGAACTGCAGCGCACGCTCAAGGAGCGCGGTGTGGCACTCGGCGCGACGGCCGACGAGTCCACCACCGGCCCCGCATTCATCATGGTGATGGACCCCGACGGCAACCCCATCCTCATCGATCAGCACGTCTAGTCGCCCCGAGCGAGCCGCACCCCCCCGTCGCCCCGAGCGAGCCGCGAAGCGGCGAGTCGAGGGGCCCCCGGCGGCGCCACAGCGCGACGCCCAACATTACGAGAAAGAGCGGCAGCAGTCCGTTGACGACATCCGCAACAGGCTGCACAACCGACGTGATATTGCGAAACGCCCCCACGAGTCCCGCCGCGCCGGTCACCCACGCGCACCAAGCAACGATGCGCGACCACCCCGTGCGGCGCATCGCAACACCCATCAACACGAAGCTCGAATAGAGCGCGAGTTCACCCACGAACTCGCCAAGACCGTTCCCGAGGTAGACGTTGAGCAGGTCGAAGTGCGTGGCGAGCGTCGCGCGGCCAGTCGCATCCGCCGTCACCCAGCGCGACGCGAGCTCCCACTGCACCGTGCTCCACCGCAGCAGGCCCGCCATCATGCTGAGCCCCGCCACCCACTGCAGCCCGGTGAGCAGTGCAACAACCCCATCATCACCGCGATAGGCGCCCCGCATCGCAGGCGCCGAGAGCGTCGCCGCCGGGAGCAGGAGGAGTGGCAGCAGCGCGTAGACCGCCCAGGCCGCGCGCGCCGCGCCTCCCGCAGCGAGCAGCGCGGGGAGCACCTCCGCCGCCGGACGATCGAGCAACTCCGGGTACCCGAGTTGCTGCGCGAGGTACGAGAACACCGCCACGAATGCGATCGCGGCTGACAGGTACAGCGTGCCAGCGAGGCGAATCACAGCCGCACCCCCAGCCCGACCGTCGGGTTGATCCGCGAGGTACGCAGTGATGGCGCCACGAGCAGCGCGACGCCAAGCTGCCCGCTCACGCGCGACGTGAATCCCTGTCGCCACCCGGCATCCAGCAGTCCGCTGGTTGGCCATCCGTCCGTGAGACTCGGCGCGATGGAGAGCGACACGTATGGAGACGACGCATGCGCACGCGCATACGCGGCAACACCCACACGAATGAAGTGTGTGGTACGATCGGCCCCACCTCGGCGGAACACCGTCGGATAATGGCCGGCGAACACCGCCAGGCGACCGCGGCTGATCTGCAGCCCAGTGCCCGGTGAACGGAACACCGTCAGCGTCACGCGCCAGCGCGCGCTGTCAGCGGCTGCGGGCGTAGATTGGGCCTGGCAAACACCGGCCAACAGGGCCAGCGCGAGAAACGCACGGGACATCGAATGCTCCGGAGAGTGGGTTCGGGTTTGGCTGCGCATTGCGACCGGAGAGTCGCACCAGGCGGGCGGAGGCACCGTGACCGCACGCGCCGCGGAGCTGGCCGATTGCGCCAACCATGTCGATGAAGGGCGTCACGGTGGCCAGCGCGCTCCTGGCAGACATGGCCGGGTCGCTTACCGCCCGCAGCATCGACGTCAGCGCGCTCTTTGCGTCGTCGGGAGTGGGTGACCCTTCATCGTTCCCGGCGCGTATCCCGGCAGCGCAGATGGCGGCGTTCTGGCGCGCCGCGCTCCATGCCACCGGCGACGCGGATCTTGGTCTCCATCTCGCCGAGTCGTTTACGCCGGGCGCGCTCGACATCGTGGGCTACGTGATGTTGAGCAGTCGCTCGGCGCTCGATGCCCTCGAGCGCGGCGCTCGGCTCGTCCCGCTGCTCAACGACGGGCTGCGCGTGTCGGTGCACGCGCAGGGGGCCGTGCATGTCGTTCGGCTCGAGATCCATCCCGCCTTTGCCGTGGCGGTGGGCGAGGAGTTGCGACAGATCGTCGAGACTATTCTCGCGGGTCTCATCCGGCAACTCCGCCTGCTCACCGGTGCGCCCATTCGCGTGCACGCGGTGCACTTGCAACATGCAGCGCCGTCACACGGCGTCGACGAGCACACGCGGGTCTTCGGCGTGGCGCCGCACATGCGCGCGTCAGAGTACGCGCTGTCCATCGAGTCGGCCGACCTTGCGCGTCCCGTGCGGTCGTTCAATCCGGCGCTGCTGGTTGCCTTTGATGCGCTCGCAGACGATGCCTTGCGCGCGCTGCAGCGCGATCGTCGCACCACCGACCGGGTGCTGCGTGCAATCATGGAGCGTCTCAAGGGCGCCGCGCCCTCGATGACGACGATCGCACGCGCGCTGGCCATGAGCGCGCGCAGCGTCCAGCGGGCGCTCGCCGAGGAGGGCACCACGTATCAGCAACTGCTCGACGAGGCACGACGCGAGATCGCACTGCGACATCTGCGCGATCCGTCGGTGACCGTGGCGCATGTGGCGTGGCTCGTCGGGTACAGCGAGCCGGCCGCGTTTCATCGTGCCTTTCGCCGGTGGACCGGCCGGGCACCGCGCGGGGGGTGAGCGGGTGAGGACTGCGCCGGGCGGGGTAACGCGGCACCAGACACGAGCGTTGTCGGGCCGCGGCGCGCGCGAGGCGAACGCCACCCCGCTCTGGTGACCGTGCGTGACGAGCGGTATAACGGGAGATCGGGCGAGGCACCCGCGGTGCGCTGGCTCGGCGCGATGATGCGCCCGCCACGGGCGATGCTTCGTGTGCTCCTCCGACCCCCACCCCCGTTCGGAGATTGGTGATGGCTTTCCGCCGTGTGCTGTGCGCCGTGCTCGGTGCTGCCGTGAGCGCGTCTGTCGTGGCGGGGCAGCGCGGCACGCCCGACGCCGCTCAGCAGGAGCGCCTGCGCCGCCTTTACATCAAGCGCGAGGTGCAGCTCCCCATGCGCGACGGCACCCGCCTCTTCACCGCCATCTACGCCCCGCGCGACACCACCCGCCGAGTGCCCGTGCTGCTCATGCGCACACCGTACGGCATCGCGCCGTACGGTGCCGACGCGTATCCCGCACAGCTCGGTCCCTTCCCCGCACTCGACGAAGAAGGCTGGATCTTCGTCTATCAGGACGTGCGCGGGCGCTACATGAGCGACGGGTACTACGCCTTCATGACGCCGCACAAGGGCCCCAACCGCGCGCCGGGGCAGGTGGACGAGTCGAGCGACACGTACGACACCATCGAGTGGGTGCTCAAGAACCTCGCGCACCACAACGGGCGCGTGGGCACGTGGGGCAACTCCGCGCCCGGCTTCATGGTGGCGGCGGGGATGATCGACGCACACCCGGCGCACGCGCTCGCGTATCCGTCAGCGCCGATGATCGACTGGTGGCTCGGCGACGATCGCCACATGAACGGGCTCTTCAAGCTTTCACAGACGTACAACTTCCTCAAGAACTTCGACCAGCCGCGCGATGGGCCGGTGACGCAGTACGCGCCCGGCCCCAATCCGGGGACGACCGATGGATACGCGTGGCACCTGGGCATCGGCGCGTTCAGCAACTACGGCCCCGGGCCGCTCAAGAATCGGGTAGCGTTCTGGGATTCGATCATCGCGCATCCGGACTACGATGCGTTCTGGCAGTCGCGCGCGATCTGGAAGCATGCGAAGAACATCAAACCCACGGTGCTGCTGGTGGGCGGCTGGTACGATGTGGAAGATCCGTACGGCATGCTCAAGCTCAACGCGGTGATGCAGCGTGAGAGCGCGGGGACCAAGCGGATGTTCGTGGTGGGGCCGTGGTCGCACGGCGGGTGGAATCGCGCGGACTTCGCGACGTTCGGCGCGTTCAGCATGGGGTCGGCGACGGGGCAGTTCTTCCGGGACTCGATTGGGATGCCCACGTTCCGCTGCGTGCTCAAGGATGATTGCCGAGGGAGCACGCCGTTTGGCGGGGCGCTGATGTTCGAGACGGGGGGCAATCGGTGGCATCGCGTCGCGTCATGGCCGCCGCCGAATGTCGAGCGGCGATCACTCTACTTGCGTGAGAACGGTCGCGCTGCGTTCGAGCCGCCGACGGCGCGCGCCGGTGCCGATCAGTATGTGAGCGATCCGGCCAAGCCCGTGCCGTACACCATGGGTGTGACGTTCGGGTTCAACGCGCAGTACCCCACGGAAGATCAGCGCTTCGCGAGTCGCCGGCCGGACGTGCTCGTGTATCGCAGCGAGGTGCTCACGAAGGATGTGACCGTGGCGGGGCCGGTGTCGGCGTTGTTGCATGTGGCGAGCACGGGGACCGATGCCGACTTCGTGGTCAAGCTCGTGGATCAGTATCCCGATGATGCGCCGCCGGAGGTGGCGGGAGGGCCGAGGCTCGATGGGTACGAGCGGCTCGTGCGGCCTGGGGTGGCGAGGGCGCGGTGGCGGCGGGGGTATGAGCGGAGCGTGCCGCTGGTGGCGGGGCAGGAGGACACCGTGCGCGTGCCGTTGGATGATGTGTTCCACACGTTTCGCGCGGGGCACCGAATCGTGGTGCAGGTGCAGTCGACGTGGTACCCGGCGGTGGATCGGAATCCGCAGCGGTTTGTGGGGAATGTGTACCGGGCGACGAATGCGGATTTTCGGGTGGAGACGATGACGGTGTTTCGGGGGGCGGGGACGGCGTCGCGGGTGGAGCTGTTGGTGCTTCCGTAGGGGACGTCAGGTTTCGGGGGGGGACGTCAGAAACGCCCCGTATCTAATTTAGCGCGTAGCCTTGACGGGCGAGCTTACGCGATCACCTGCTGCTGTGTGGTCTCGTACAAGACGTTGCTCATGACGGGGAACGTCCCTCTCAGGACGTCCCGCGGGGCTACGCCTCAGCTCGCCTGCGGTGGCCAGTTTTCAGGTGTCCACTGGTGGCCGGATTTGGGAGTCCACCGAGGCACCTCTCTACGGTCCGCGTCGAAACGGGGTGAGAGCACGCGTAGGATTGGATCGTACATCGCGCGCATCACCCTCAGCGGATGCGTGGCGGAGATCGTGTCTTCCAGAACGACGATTACGAGCACTGGATCTGGCGGCTCCTCGTCTTCGCGCATCGCCACTATACGTTCGGAAGCCTGTTAAGCCACGCGAGCAGCGTGGCTCAAGGGGAGGTCTCTTCGACGAGCGTATCCAACCCACGCAAGCGCAGAACGCCTGAGCGCCGCGCGATGCGACGCATGTCGGCAGCGCTGTATGGATACGCTGTCGCGACCCACCATTCATCGACCGCTCGGCCGGCGCGCGCAGCGGGCACGAACTTGACAACAACCGCAAGAAGTCGTCCTTGTCCTTCCAGACTGCAGACAAAACGAAAGTGGCACGCCTGCGGAAGCGACTCAACGAGAATGGCGTGGCAAAGCGCTTGCTCGACGTATCGAGCAACGAACTCCCGGTCATCCGGTCGGCCGCGCTTTCTCTGCAGATCGATATGCACCCGCCCGCTGAACGCTAGTCGCACCTCGCGCTCCTCAGTGCTGATTCCAAGTCTCTTGCGGAGATCGGCCGGCAAGGTTCCGACGATACGATCCAGCCGCATCAAATGCTGGTGGATAGCTACGATTTGCTGCTGCCTGCGCTGAGCGGCTGCTCTCGCCTCTCTCATGCGTCTCTCGCGCGCGGTATTCGCGATTTGCGCGTTGCGGCGCATCTGGTCAAAGACGTACTGCTGACTTCTTTTCAAGATAGGAGACGCTGCTTGTTCTTCGTCCATGGTCATGGTCTCTTGCGCAAAAACCACAAGTTGGCTTGAAAGCGAGTCAAGAGCGAGCAGGGCGAGCACTCACCAGATCGCTCGCCGAGTGCAACGACGATCAAGCGGCTGCGCGAACGTCTATTCTGCGGAACCCTGCACCTCCCTCAGCCTCAGCTCCGGTGCGAACCGGCTGAGTCCCAGTTGTATCGATGACCTCGATGATGGCTGCGAAGTTCTGCTGAAAACCGGCATCGACGTTGCGTGCCCAAAGGCGGAGCTGAAGCTCCCACTCGCCGGTCGAGTAGGAACGATGGAAGGTGCGGGCGAGCTGGCTGATCGGCGACCACTTGTCAGACTCGACAACATCATCGCTCACCCCGACGGTGCGGTAGCCAACCTCCGCGGGCTTGCGGAGAGCGACGCTCACTCGCGACTTCGCGTACTCGACTTGGTTATCCGGCGATACTGGCGGGTCGAGTACCACAGTAACTTTAACGGCCAACTTACCGTTGCCGCCGGCAGCGAGGCATGACGGGACTACAAATGGCAGAAACGTGTGTGCGTTCGGCGAGAGGGCGCCAACGTGCAAGTATGCGGCTGAGTGGTCGCGCGACCAGCGCGCAGCATCAAGGTTGGGCTCGCCGAGGCCGATGAGGTGGAGCGCGTCAATCGCCAGGGATGGAGCGATCACCGGGTCCGTGAAGTGAAGGAGAAGAGCGCGAACGAGGTTGGCTCGCGGGCCACCGTAGTGATCGAAGAGCTGGGCTCCCATCGCCGATACCAACGGAGCGGAGAAGCTGGTGCCGTAGTCGCACTCCCAGGCGGCGCCGCTCGCGGCGAGACCATGCGTCGCGATACGATCGGATGTCGTACCGTCGCCGAAACAGTTGCCCCCATGGGCGACGACATCGGGCTTGATGCCTCCGAACGGTCCGGGACCGCGGCGAGAGAACGCGGACAGCTCATTGCGTCGACTGAGGCTACCGCTCTCGTCATACTTCGCCACGGAGCCCACCGTGACAGCGAGAAGGGAGTCCCCCGGCGAGTCGATTCGACAGGCTGGCGCGACCAACGATCCGGGGAAGGCCTGAAGTAGATGCGGATCACGAATGTTCCCGGCGGTCGTGACCACCAGCAGGTCTCGCTCTCTGGCATGCTTGTCAAGCAACTGCGCCACAACTGAAATCTGACCGTCGACGCTTGGGACATTCGTGCCGAGTGATACGTTGACGACGCGCGCAGATGGCGGGAGTGCTGGAATCGCTTGGTCGATGGCTGCCGCGAGATGCCCCTCGTGCACGGGAACTGTTCTACCCGCGGCGTCTATTCCGATCACGGGAACGTCGATGATCGGGCAACGGGGCCGCAGGACTCCATACCGAAGGCTTCGCTCAAGATCGTCCCCATACAGCACTCTGCTGGCCACGAACGTGCCATGCGCCATGTGGGGTGCCACGGCCCCCGCTGGCAGCTGGGGCAGCGTGATTGTCACCGCACGCGCGACCCCCTGACATGAAGGGCTGATCCCAGTGTCGATCACCGCCACCGCGGTTCCTTGCGGCGGTGGCTCCACCCTCACCGCAGGAGAAACGCCGCTGATCTTCCAGCCGTCGGGCACGAAGAAGACGTGGTTCGGCGTGACTTGACGGAGAGTGGAGAACGCGGCACCAACCGCGAGAGCCTCGGACGGGCGGAGGCGAGCCTCAACAATCGTGACGCCGTTGCTCAGACGACGTTCAACCGTGATCGCGCGGCCCGTGCGCGCCATGTAAGAGCGTACCGCGAGAAGTACGGCGGCGCGTTCTCTCTCGGACAAGCTGGCGTAGAAGATCAGAAGGCAGTCGATGGGCGCATCGTCGGCAGAGATCAGGTCGGAAGTAAGCTTGGCCTTGGCAGAGACAGGTGCGATGTCTTCGATGATTGAGAGATACGACTTGCCGACGTTGCGCGGTGTGGTGGCGTAGTTGTTGACCTTTCGCTCCAAGTCCCGCAAATCTCCGCGGCGCAACTGAACGATAGCGCTGTTCGGATCAACAGAAGACAGAGCCACAAGCGACAGGCCCGCGGCCGCAAGCCGTTTCTTTTCGCCCTTTGCCGGCAGCTCTGCCGGAGTACGTACTGCCAAAAAGAGCGCCTCGGTGGCCTCGGCGTCGGCCGTGGCACCGGAATAGGCGGCCACTGCGGCCGTCCGCTCGCGTAGGAAGTCGCCGTGCGCCGAGTAGCTAGGTCGTGTAAATGGCCTAGACCGACCACGCACGGATATCGGGGATGACCGTACTCGTTCCGGGAGAATCTCTAGATGAGGTCGCGCGTCAGGCATTCCTTGGAGGCAAGATGGTTAGTCCCCTTGATGCGCAAGTTCAATTGCAACCGAAACAACGAAAGCGTGCGGCGAGGCCTCGCACCATCCCTAGGCTCGGTAGTTAGCCACAACAACCGCTGGGAGTCCGCTAGAAGAGTCTTCGAACGGCGGTGTAGCCATCTGCAGCAATGGCGCTGCCGGCCGCGACTGAAACCGCGGAGGCGGCGCCGGTGATCCCAACGCTCGCCGCTAGCAGACCGCCATTTAGCGCCGCAGCGGTCAATCCGCCGAAGAGGTCACGCATGCCAGTTAGAATTGCGCGATTGCGCGATGTCTCTGAACGATCGAAGCGATCGCACACATAGTCCTTGAGCGACATAAGGCCATCTGCGATTGCCGAAGGGGCGATCTGTCGCGGTTCGGCGATGGCGGCTCGGA
>JALOPS010000398.1 GCA_025453745.1 Gemmatimonadaceae bacterium | reverse complement strand
AGTCGGGTGATGTCATCGCACAACCGCTCGCCCTGCTCTACCGCGTGTACGTGAAGCTCGGGTGGTCCGAGAGCGACACGCAGCCGCTCTACCTGCGCATCGCCCGCCTCGATCCGCTCGCGGCGATGGCCGTCAGCAGCTGAGCGCGGCGACCGCGATGGCCCGCCAGGAGCTCGAGCAGCTTGTCCCGCCGTCGCTGCTCGATCGGTTGATCGACGAGGAGCCGCGGCTCGCCGGGGAGGGGACGATCACGCAAGCGGCATCGGCCGACGCGTTCGTCGCCGGCGTGCGGCGCGACCTCGAGTGGTTGCTCAACACGCGGCGCCCGCCGATCGCCGTCCCGGCACACCTGACCGAGCTCGAACACTCGGCGTTCACCTTCGGCATTCCGGATACCACGTCGCTCGGCCGTGAAGCCCTGGGCTCACGCCGACGGCTCCAGCAGTGGCTCGAAGAGGCGATTGCCACCTTCGAGCCGCGGCTGCGCGACGTGCGGGTGTCGCTCGGCGAGCTCCCCAACGACGGCAGCCGGCAACTGCGCTTCATTGTACGCGGCGAGCTGCAGATGGAGCCGCGCCCCGTCGACATCGCCTTCGACGCGACGCTCGATGCCGCCGGCACGTACGACGTGCGGGACGGAAGCGATGCGTGACGATCTCAAGGAGCGCTACGAAGACGAACTCCGCTTCCTCCGTGCGACGGGGCGGGAGTTCGCGCAGCGTTACCCCAAGATCGCCGCTCGACTCCAGCTCGAGCCCGACAAGTGCGAAGACCCGCACGTCGAGCGCTTGCTCGAGGGCGTGGCCTTCCTTGCTGCACGCGTGCAGCTCAAGCTCGACGACGACTTCCCGGAGATCACCGAGGCGTTCTTCAATGCGGTGATGCCGCACTACGTACGCCCCATCCCCGCGCTGTCGATCGTCGAGATGGAGCTCGACCCCGACCAGGCAAAGCTCACGTCGGGCTTCACCGTCCCGCGCGACTCGCAGCTCTTCTCGCGCCCCATCGATGGTGCGCCGGTGCGCTTTCGCACGGCCTTCGACGTCACGCTGTGGCCTCTCGAGGTGACCGAAGCGGCCATGACGTCGCCGGCCGCGCTCGGCCTGCGTGCACCGGGCGCGGTGGCCGCGCTCCGACTCGTGGTGCGCTGTGCGGGCGACGTCTCGCTCCAGGCGCTCAGCGACCTCTCGAGCGTGCGCCTGCATCTGACGGGCGACGGCGGCTTCGTCGGGGCACTGCTCGAAACGCTCGGCACCAAGGTGCGCGCGGCATTCGTCCGACCGGTTGCCCCTGCAGCGACCGCTGGTGCCGCGCCCAAGCCGCGCGCCACGCCGCCTCAGGCCATCGAGCTGCCACTCGACGTCATCCAACTCGCGGGCTTCGGCGAACACGAAGGACTCCTCCCCTACCCCAAGCGTGCGTTCCTCGGCTATCGCGCGCTGCAGGAGTACTTCGCGCTGCCGCAGAAGTACCACTTCATCGACTTGGGCGGTTTCGACATCGCGCGTGCGGCGGGCTTCACCGATGGCGTCGAGTTCGTATTCCTGTTCGGGGCGCTCGAGCCAGGCGATCGACGCGCCGTACTCGAAGAAGGCGTTGGCCCGCGCTCCTTCCGGCTGGGCTGTACGCCCGTGGCGAATCTCTTTCCGCTCGTTGCCGATCCGATCCTGCTCGATCAGCGACGCGAGGAGTACCTCGTGATTGCGGATGCCCGGCGGCGGCTGACGACCGCGGTGTACGCGGTCGACGAAGTGGGGCTCACGACGCCCGGCGCCCCGGCCCCGGTGCCGGTGGCGCCGCTGTACGCGCCGCAGCGCGCGAGCGCGAGTCGCGAGTCCATGTTCTGGTACACGCGCCGACGCGTCGCATCGTGGCGCACCGACGGCGGGACCGACCTCTACCTCGCGCTCGTCGACCGCTCGGGACGCACCGTCTATCCCGACGAAGACTCGCTCACGCTGCGCTGCATCGCCACCAACGGCGATCTCGCGACGAAGCTCCGCTTCGGCGATGCGAACGGAGACTTCACGCTCAAGGACGGTGGGCCGATCGGTCGGATCACCGCGCTCGTCAAGCCGACACCGGTGGTGCAGCCCCCGCTGGGCAAGCCGCAGCTCTGGCGCCTGATCTCGCAACTGTCGCTGACGTATCTCTCGCTCGTCGACGATGGCCCGGGCCCGCTGCAGGAACTGCTGCGTCTCTATCAGTTCGACGAACGCGATCGTGCCGCCGAGCAGCAGATCGCCGGCATTGTCGGGGTGCGCAGTGCGCCGTCGGTCGCGCGCGTCGTCGGCGAACATGGCATCGCGTTCGCGCGGGGACGTCGCGTGGAGCTCGAGCTCGACGAGTCGCAATTCGCCGGCGGCAGTCCCTACGTCTTTGCCGCCGTGCTCGAGCACTTTCTCGGGCTCTACGCGTCGATCAACAGCTTCTCGCAGCTCGCGGTGCGCTATGCCGGGCGCTCGACGTGGCTCAAGGAATGGGCACCACGCGCCGGCCGGAAGCCACTCCTGTGACTGCCGTCGCCGACACGCACGTCGAACCTCGCGACGCCCAGCAGCGGCAACTGCGCGCGCTGCTCGCCGATGCGCCGCAGACCGTCCGCTTCGTGCAATTGATCCGCCTGCTCGAGCGGCTCTCGCCGGAGCGCGGGCGATTGGGAGAGCATGGCGATCCCGCACGGGAGATCGCGCGGCTCTCCGTGCGCCCCACGATCGCGTTCCCCGCCAGCGAAGTGCAGGAGCTCACGCCCGCCGATGCGCACGCGCCGGAGCGCCCGCCGGTGGTGGCACTCAACTTCATGGGGCTGATCGGCCCGCTCGGCGAACTGCCACGCGTCTACACGCAGCTTGCCGCCGATCGCGTGCGTGCACGCGATGCGACGCTCGTCGATTTCCTCGACATGTTCCACCACCGGCTCGCGTCGCTGCACTACCGCGCGTGGGCCAAGTACCGTCCGCTCGACCGCGAACCGCTGCGTGAGCCGGACGAGGACGGCGTCGTTCCGCCGCCGGCAGATCGGGTGGCGCACCACCTGCTCGATCTCGTCGGCCTTGGCACGCGCGGTCTCCACGGGCGGCTGGCCGTCGACGACGATGCCGCCGGCTACTTCGCGGGACTGCTCGCGCCGGTGCAACGCTCCGCGCTCGGTCTCGAACAGCTCCTCGAGGAGTACTTCGAGGTACCAGTGGAAGTCGTGCAGTTCGTCGGCGGCTGGTTTCCCATCGCCGAACCCACACGCACGGCCCTCGGCGACGAGCGCCCTGGCGCGTCGCAGCTCGGCCAGGGCGCTGTCGCGGGTGACGAGGTGTGGGACCAGCAGTCGCGCGTGCGCATTCGCCTCGGCCCACTCTCGCGCGCGCAGTTCGAGCGCTTCCTCCCCACGGGCGATCAGTATCGCCCGCTCGAGACGCTCGTGCGTTTCTACACCGACGATCGCTTCGCGCTCGATGTGCAGCTCGTCCTCGAGCAGCGCGACGTTCCTCCGTGCGTGCTCGGCGACCCCGACGCGCTGCCGCTCACCTGGGGGACGTGGCTCGCCAGCGCCGCCGCCCCCCGCGATCGCGACGATACCGTGCTCCCCCTTCTCTCCGCAGGGTCACCTTCATGAGCGTCAACCTTCGCGCCCTCATCGGCAAACTCAACCCCGATTGCCGCGCCGTTGTCGAGGCGGCCGCCGGGCTCTGCCTCTCGCGCACGCACTATGACGTCGAGGTGGAGCACTGGC
>JALOPS010000397.1 GCA_025453745.1 Gemmatimonadaceae bacterium | reverse complement strand
CGGGCCGAAGTCCCGACTGCTCGTTACCACGCGCCGGGTTCAGCTCCGCCCAGCGAATCTCGCCCCTCAGTATTCCGGCCATGCGTCGCTGTCGGCGGCGAGGCCCTCGTCGGCCATTGCTCGCTCCTCGATGGGATCGAGTTTGGCACACTCCTCCAGCAGGCGCCGGTGCTCGAGGCGGTCCAGCTGGGCGGCAATCGCGGCTTCGATTGCCTGACTCCGGTTTGGATAGCGGGCGTCGCGGACGAGACGATCGACGCGACGCAGTGTCTGGGTATCGAGCGTGACGGCAACTTTCGCTTTGGGCATGGTGTCCTCCAGTGGTAGGATAATACGTCATACCAGTTGCGTGCCGCAAGCGGGGCGCACGAGGAGACGGGGGCGCGAGGTGCTCACGCTACGCAGTGGACGATGCCTCGTGGACAGAGATCGTGGGAAGCAGGGCGCGCTACACCGTGACGCGTTGTTTCCGTTCCTCGGTGTAGTGCCACCACGGCTTCGGATCGTCGCCCGCCATGAAGCGCGTGACGGAGATGAACACATCGAGCACGCACGGGTCCTGTCGCACGCCGGTGCGTTCACACAGGCGTTGATAGAGCACGAGCGGATCGTGTCCCACGAGCTGCGCCGGTGTGTGAATGCCGAGCAACTCGAAGTCCGCGGCCATGGCGGGGCCGATGTTGGGGAGGTCGGTGAGTCGCACGACCTTGTCGCGTTGCACCTTGGTGGGGTTCATGTGCGGGCTCCCGATGCGTGGTGGTGAAGTCGTCGCAATGCGATCACGGCCAAGGTACGCTGCCGCCTCGAACGGGTGCGAGCGCGCGAAGTGTCCGTCTCCGCCCTGTGCCTCAATTGATAACGCATTCTTGACAACGACCGCCGGCGGGTCTATCGTGCGCCGGAGACAGGCCTTCCCTTCGCCTCTACCCGTCCGCTCTCGTGCACTTTGATGTCGTTGTCATCGGCGGCGGTCCCGCTGGCCTGCAAGCCGCGCTCACCCTCGGGCGCGCACGCAAGTCCGTGCTGCTCTGTGACGCCGGACCGCGTCGGAATGCCGCCGCCACCCACGTCCACAACTTCGTGACGCGCGATGGCACCCCGCCCGATGAGATGCGGCGCATCGCCCGTGCACAACTTGCCGCGTACCCGCTCGTCGTCCTCCACGACGGTGCCGTGCGCGCGATCACCGGCCAGCGCGACGCGTTCGCGATTGTCCGCGACAACGACATCGTGCACGCCCGCCGAGTGCTGCTGTGCACGGGGATGCGCGACCTGCTGCCGCCAATCGACGGCTTCGATGCTCTCTGGGGCACGTCGATCGTCGCCTGTCCCTACTGCCACGGATGGGAGGCTCGCGACCGCTCGCTCGGCTATCTGGCGCGTAACCCCGCGCCCGTCGAGTTCGCGCTCATGCTGCAGGGCTGGTCACCCCACGTCACGCTGTTCACGAACGGCACCGTCGACGTCGAGCCCTCCGTTCGCGCTCGTTGCGCGATACAAGGCGTCGTCATCGAGGAGCGTCCCATCGCCCGCCTGCATGCGGCCGGTGGGCGGCTCACGTCGGTCGAACTGGTGGACGGCGCGCACCGCGCGATCGATGTCCTGTTTCACCATCCGAGGCAGTCGCACGTCCCGCTCGTCGACGCGCTGGAGCTGACGCGACAGCCCACCGGGCATCTGCTCGTCGGCGCCACCGACGCGCAAACGTCAATCGCCGGCATCTACGCGGCGGGCGATCTGGTCACGCCCGCACAGAGCGCGATTGGTGCGGCCGGATCGGCGATGTTCGCGGCGGCCATGATCAATCATGACCTCTGCCCTCTTCTTCACCCGGTGCCCCGATGACCACCCAGCAGCAGACCCGCGCCTTCGCCGCGATCGACGCGGACGCCACCGATCTCGTGCTCGTGCACCGCGCGCCGGACTTCGCGGCGTCGCTCCGGGACCGTCCGCTCGTCGCCGGTCAATACACGGACACCGTCACCATCGCGAACGCCCGCGCGGTGGCGGCATCCGCGTGTGCCGCACTCGACCTCGACGTGCCGCAGCTCGCCGATGACATCGCCGAGCTCGCGGAGCGGTTCCTCGTCGAACTGCACCAGCCGTCGGCGTCGCTGCGCTTCGAGATCGTGCAGGAGGTGACGTGCCCGAAGTTCCACATCGACTCCGTCCACGTCCGCCTCATCACCACGTACCTCGGTGCCGGCACCGAGTACTGCGACGCGCAACACCCCGATGAGATCCGGCAGGCTCCCGAAGGATCGATGGTGCTGCTGAAGGGGCGACGGCATCGGACGCACAGCGGCACCGTGCTGCACCGCTCTCCCGCAGCACACGAACGGGCACCGCGTGTGGTGCTCACTCGGCTCCCCGTCACCGTGCTCTCCGGCTTCCTTGGCGCCGGCAAGACCACGCTCCTCAACCACATCCTGAACAATCGGGAAGGGCGCCGCGTCGCGGTCATCGTCAACGACATGTCCGAGGTGAACATCGACGCCGAGCTGATCCGTCAGGGGGGCGGCGAGCTGCGACGCGGTGAGGAGAAGCTGGTCGAGATGTCGAACGGCTGCATCTGCTGCACGCTGCGCGAGGATCTCCTGCTCGAGGTGGGTGCGCTCGCGCGCGAGGGCCGGTTCGACAGTCTGGTCATCGAATCGACCGGCATCAGCGAGCCGCTGCCCGTGGCCGAGACGTTCACCTTCGCCGACGAGGAGGGGCGATCGCTCGCCGACGTCGCGCGACTGGATACGATGGTGACGGTGGTG
The DNA here is from genome assembly GCA_025453745.1 of Gemmatimonadaceae bacterium. GTDB lineage: Bacteria > Gemmatimonadota > Gemmatimonadetes > Gemmatimonadales > Gemmatimonadaceae > JALOPS01. The sequence continues at coordinate 3,328 of JALOPS010000397.1, read as the reverse complement.
GATGTCGCGTCCTTCTGGAACGAGTTCCACTCGCTCGACACGCTGCGTGATCGCGACCAGGAGCTGAACGCTTCGGACGCGCGGACGATCGTGCACCTGCTCGTGGACCAGATCGAGTTCGCCGACGTGATCGTGCTGAACAAGCTCGATCTCGTCCCCGACGACGCGATCGAGCCGATCGAACAGGTGATGCGCAAGCTCAACCCACGCGCCGCGCTCGTGCGCGCCGCCCATGCGCAGGTCCCGTTGCACGAACTGCTCGACACGCATCGCTTCGACTTCGAGCAGGCGGCCAGTTCGCCCGGGTGGCTGGCGGAGCTGCGTGGCGCGCACCAGCCGGAGACGGAGGAGTACGGCATCTCCAGCTTCGTGTACCGGGCGCGGCGTCCGTTTCACCCGGTGCGCTTCAAGCAGTTCGTGGCGAACGGCGACTGGCGCGGTGTGCTTCGCGCCAAGGGGTTCTTCTGGATGGCGAATCGTCGCGAGGCCGTTGGTGAGCTGCACTCCGCGGGCGGTATCCGCACGATTCGCCCCGTCGGCTACTGGTGGGCAGCGACGCCGCGGGAGCAGTGGCCCGAGGGCGACGAGTTTCTCGCGAACCTCAAGCCGCTCTGGGAGGAACCGTTCGGTGATCGTCGACAGGAGCTCGTGCTGATCGGTCGCGACATGGACCGCGCGGCGCTCACCGCCGCGTTGACGGCCTGTCAGCTGACGGACGACGAGATGCTCGCCGGGCCCGCCGCGTGGGACCGGTACGAACCGCCGCCGGCTGGCGCGGCGGCCTCCGACACGCGCCGGCGCTGAACGCGTTGACGCGGGCGTGTGTCGGTCGTGCGGCCCGCACGCTTACCCGCCGCGTCGCCACTCCAGCGACAGCCCGATCACCTGCGGTGGCGCGAGGGGCGCGTAGAACGTGCCATCATTGCCGAAGAGGAAGTTCGTGTACGCCTGGCCCGCCGCCGCGCGCACATTGGTGAGATTGTTGGCGAATGCGCGCACCGTGAACCGCGGGAACTCGTAGCCGGCCTGCGCACCCACCAGCGTCACCGTGCCCTGTCGGACATCGTTCTCCGGGCGGAGCATCGTTTCACCACGCTGGGCCAGCTCTCCACGCAGGTACCATCCGGCGCGTGGTCGCCACGTCGCGGTTGCGTTCAGCGTGTGCCGGGGCACGAGCTTCACACGATTGTTGGTGAAGTCGCGACCGTCGATGAGCTCGTAGTCGGTGTAGATCGCCTCGGTGAGGCCGGCCCCCGCCGTCACCAGCAACGACGCGACAGGGCGCGCGCGCAGCTCCAGCTCGGCGCCGCGGGTGCGCACGGCCGCGTCGTTGAAGAGGATGTTCGTGGACGTGGCGGCGCCGGTGGAATCGACGAGCACGTTGTACTCGAGCCAGTTGGCGGCGGTGGTGGTGTAGAGCGCCGCCGCGCCGTCGAATCGCCCCGACACGCTGCGCCAGCGTGCGCCCACTTCCGACGCCCACAACGACTCGGCGCCGTAGCGCGCCTGATCGCTCGTGACATCCGCGCGGGTGGCTTCGAGGTTGAAGCCGCCCGGCAACCACCCACGGGACACCGAGGTGTACAGCTGCCAGTTGGTCGTCGGTGACCAGTCGAGCGCGAGACGTGGTACGAAGCCACCGAACGAACCACTGCGACGATCGGCCGGGAACTGGAACTGGATCGGCCCGAGATCGAGAACGCCGGCCTCCTGCGACCGCTCACGCCGCGCCGTCTCCAGACGCGTACCGACCGTGAGACGGACCGACGAGGTCACCGGCAGCACGACCTGTCCGAAGACGGCGAGATCGGTCGCGCTGTTGGCCTGCGGTGGTGCCGGCGCGTAATCGTCGAACCCACCCGGGCCAGCGAGCGATGCCAACGTCTGCTGTCGCCGCTCGGTGTACGCCGTCGTCCCGATCACCCAACCGATGCGCGCGCTATCCGACGACACCAGCCGCGCCTCGAGGTTCGTGAAGCGATTGCGGCTCGCCGTCGCCCCGGCGGCGAATGGTTGCGTCAGCAGGTCGAGATCGGTGCCCGCGTTGTCCGTGCGTTCGATGCGATGCGAGAGCGCGAGGGTGAACTCATGCGTGCCGATGCGACGCGTTGCGGAGACGCCCAACGCGCCTTCGTCCTCCTGTGTGCGTTTGGGTGCATCCTGCAGCAGGCCGAAGCGCGTCACGCGTCGTCCGCCGTTCTGCTCGGCGTACCGCGTGTTGTACGCCTCGCGGTCGAGCGGCGCGAACTCCTGCTCGTAGACCCCGGGCGCTCGCAGGCGCGTGGCCAGGCCTACCGCGTCGAGGCGCCAGCCGCTGCTGGTCACGGTTCGCAGCTTGCCCACGAGCTGCAGATGGTCGATGGCACCCGGCAGGCCCACGCTGCTTCCGTCGTTGCGCACGAAGGCGTCGCCGCGTTCGTACTGCGCCGTGAGACTGCCGGCGAGCAGGCCACGCAGGCGGCCGGCGGTGTGCACGTTGGTGAGCACGGTGCCGCCGTTGCCGAAGCCGTTGTACGCCACGCTCGCCTCCTGCGTGGTACGGTACGGTGGATCGGCGGTGCGCACGATCACGAGTCCGGCGTCCGCGTTCGCGCCGTACAGTGTTCCCTGCGGTCCGCGCAGGATCTCGATCTGGCTGGCGTTCGTGAGCAGCTGGTTGTCGATGGTGCGAAACGGAATGCCGTCGATGTAGATGGCCGTGCGATTGGTGATGAACGGATTGGACTCGAGTCCGCGAATGGTGAGGAAGGTGCCGCCCACCTGCCCGAGTTGATTGACGGCGACGCTGGGCGCGAAGTTCTCGAGCTGCCGCAGGCCGAAGATGCGCGCGTCTCGAATGGTCTGCTGATCGAGCACCGTGATGGCGGCCGGGACGCGGGCGAGGGGTTCCTCGCGTTTGCCCGCCTGCACGGTGACGGTGGGGAGCACGGTGCGCGGCGTGGAGTCGCGCCGGGTGGTGTCGCGCTGCTGCGCGCCGAGGACGGCGGGCACGGTGAGGAGCGCGGCGAGCGGCAGGAGGCGCCAGAGGAGACGACGAGTCAGTCTGGACGCGACAGCGCCGAACCGTGGGGAGAGACGGAGAGACACGGGCAACCTCAGAAATGAGAACGAAATGTCAATCGCGCGAGAGTTTATCGATCGATAAATCGTTCCGCAACCGTGGGCGCGGCTGGCGTCCGTATCTGGTTCGTGCGAGCGGGCGGCCGCCCGACGCGGCTCAGCGCACGTCGGTACGCTCGGTGAGCGCCGTGCCCGCGAGGTGCGTCCGGGCCGTCTGGAGCGCCGCGGGGGTCAGGATCCCATGCAGCAACACGGCGTACAGTGCGTC
>JALOPS010000396.1 GCA_025453745.1 Gemmatimonadaceae bacterium | reverse complement strand
CCTCCGCGCTTCGCACGGTCACGCGCTCGTTGAAGATGTCGTTGGCGATCACCTTCACCTCGCCCGCACGCGTCACGAGGATCTTCCCTTCCTTCGGGAAGCGCTTGCGCTGCTGCACGTAGAACTCGTGCTCGTAGCGCAGGCAGCACATCAGTCGCCCGCACGCACCCGAGATCTGCGTGGGATTGAGCGAGAGTCGCTGATCCTTGGCGACGCTGAGATTGACCGGCCGGAGATCGGGGAGCCACGACGCCGAGCAGTACTCGCGTCCGCACCGGCCGATACCCGAGAGTCGCTTGGCCTCGTCGCGCACGCCGATCTGCTTGAGCTCGATGCGCGCGCGAAAGTGCGCCGCCAGATCGCGCACGAGCCCACGGAAGTCCACGCGCTTCTCCGACGTGAAGTAGAGCGTGAGCTTCTTCCCGTCGAACTGCCACTCGGCGTCGGAGACCTTCATGACGAGCTGATGCTGCCGCACCTTCTGCAGCGCGAACTTGCGCGCCGTCTCGGCGTCGGCCCGCAGTTGGCGCCACCGCGCCTCGTCTTCCGCGGTGGCCAGGCGCAGCGCCTTTTCGGTGGGTGTGGACGTGCCGCACCCGTGCGCGCAGCCGCGGCAGCGTACTTCCGCCAGTTCACCGGTGGCATGCACATGGCCGAGGTCCTCCCCGCGGTCAGCATCGACGATCACCCCCGCCTTGAGCGGGGGCGGCTCGTCGCCTGCCCACTGGTAGAACCCCTTCCGGTTGCCGGTAAACGCGACCTCGATCAGGTGCGCCATACGGCCCTATTTAACCCGTGAACGCGCCCATGCGAAGGAACTTCTCGCGGCGCCGGCGGATCAGGCGCTCGGGGCGCGTGCCGCGCAGGTCGTCCAAGTGCTTGGCGAGCGCATCGTGCAGGGCGCTGGCCGCTGCCTCGTGGTTCGCGTGCGCCCCGCCCACCGGCTCGGGGACGACCTCGTCGACCACCTTGAGTCGCAGCAGATCGGGGGCGGTGATCTTGAGCGCGTCGGCCGCGCGTTCGCGCATCTCCGGGCTCTTGCCGTCCTTCCAGAGGATCGCCGCGCACCCTTCGACGGTGATCACCGAATAGACCGAGTTCTCGAGCATCAGCACCCGGTCGGCCACGCCGAGGGCCAAGGCGCCGCCCGACCCCCCTTCGCCGATGACGGTGGCGATGATCGGCACCTTGAGCTGCGACATCTCGAAGAGGTTGCGCGCGATCGCTTCGCTCTGACCCCGCTCTTCGGCGCCCAGCCCGGCCCACGCACCCGGCGTATCGATGAACGTGAGCACCGGGACCTGGAACTTCTCGGCGAGCTTCATGAGCCGAAGCGCCTTGCGATACCCCTCGGGGTGCGGCATCCCGAAGTTGCGCTTGATGTTCTCCTTGGTGTCGCGCCCGCGCTGATGGCCGATGACCATCACCGTGTCACCGTCGAACCGCGCCCACCCGCCCATGATCGCCGCGTCTTCCCGAAAGGCGCGGTCACCGTGGAGTTCGATGAAGTCGGTGAAGACGAGTCGCAGGTAGTCGCCCGTGAAGGGGCGCTTGCCGTTGCGCGCGACCTGCACGCGCTGGAGCGGCGTGAGGTTGCGATAGATCTCGCTGCGCAGTTCGGCCAGGCGACGTTCGAGCGGCGCGAGATCGTCACCCACATCGAGCGACTGATCGCCGGCGGTACGCTTGAGTTCGTCGATCTGCCGTTCGAGCTCGGCGATCGGCTTCTCGAATTCGAGGGTCGCGGATGCGGCCATCAGAAAGGGGGCGGGGGAAACGTGGGCGCCGAGCGGGGCGGAAAATCAGCTCGCGCGGACCAGGCGGACCTGCTCGTCGCCGAGCAGGGCCCGCAGGTCGGACAGCGCCAACGGGGTCGCGGCGAGCTTCAGCGAGCGCGACCGGAATCGCGTCGATCCACCGCCGTCCTTCCAATGCACCTCGAACGGCGCCGATCCGGGATGCGCGTCGAGCGCGGCCCGGACATCGGCGAACAACGACGGGTCGACCCGCGGGTCCTTCTGCAGTTCTACGACGACCGCGAGCTCTCCGGCTGCCCGCAGTTCGGCGAAGCGCTGGACGGACTCGACGATGAACGTCGCGTTTTCCACCCCTTCGTCGCGCTGCGAGTATCCCCCCCGGATGAGCAGGGGAATGTCCGGTTTGACACGGTCGGCGATGGCCGCCCATGCCTCCGGGAACACCAGCACTTCGGAAGATCCGGAGAAGTCCTCGACTGTCAACCGAGCAAACTCCGCACCTGAGCGCTTGGAAAGCTGGCGCTTGATGGCGGTCACCACGACCCCGATGAGCACGGCCTCGGAGGTCCAGTCGCCGAGCTGCGCGACGGTGTGTGTGGCAAAGAGCTCGCGCTCCACGCGGAACGGGTCGAGCGGATGGCCGGAGATGTAAAAGCCAAGGATCTCCTTCTCGCGCTGCAACCGCTCGTGCTCCGACCAGTCCGGCACATTCGGTGGTGTGTGCTGCGCAGGACTCGCGGCGGCCGGTGCGTCGTCGTCGAGGCCACCGAAGAGCGAGCCCTGCCCCGTCTCGCGTTCGCCCTGGGCCAGCGTCGCCTCGCCAATCGCCTGATCGAGCGCGGCCATCAGTTGCGCGCGGTGCATGCCGAGCGAATCGAGTGCACCGGCGGCAATGAGCGACTCGAAGACGCGCTTGTTGAAGAGGCGCAGGTCGACGCGTGCGGCGAGATCCCACACCGAGGTGAACGGGCGTTCGGCGCGTGCGGCGAGCAGCGAGTCCACCGCGCCCTGTCCCACGTTGCGCACCGCGCCCAAGCCAAATCGGATGCGCTTGTCGCCGACGACGACAAAGCGCCAGTCGGACTCGTTGACATCCGGCTGCACGACCTCGAGCCCCATCTCGCGCGCTTCGGCGACGTACTTGATGACTTCGTCGGTCTTGCCGATCTGCGAGGAGAGCAGCGCCGCCATGAATTCGGCGGGATGGTGCGCCTTGAGCCACGCGGTGTGATAGGCGAGGACGGAGTAGGCGACCGAGTGCGAATTGTGCACGATGACATCGTTCGCCACGAAGTTGTGCGTGCCCTCCACTTCGAGGTCGAACGTCCGCATGTCACCGAGCGGCTCGATCGACACGATCTGGTCCCACAACACGTCATTGTCCGCCAGGCGCGCCAAGGCCGCATCCTGGAAGTAGTCGCCGAGCTGGCGAACGAACTGCCGGCGGAACCCGATCTTGTGCGCCGAGGTGCCAGCCGGCGTCAGGTCGCGCGTGGACACATCGGCCGCCGACTCGACGGCGGCCCACGTCACGCCCTGCCGTGCCTTCGCCGCGCGAGCGAGCGCACGCACCGGGCGCACAGGGACCACGTCCTTGGACGCCGACAGCGCATCTGCCTCCACGCGCAGTGCCGCGACCGCTTCGCGATACCGCTCGGTCACGAAGTGCTGCGCGACGCACGCACGAAAGGCCGACAGATTCTCCGCGCCGGTCACGAACACCTGCCACCCCTCGCGTACCGACCCGCGATAGGGAAACTCCACGCGTCGTGTGCGGCCGATGATGCCGAGACGCAACAGCAGATGCGAGACCTGCTTCGCCAGTCGCGGCGAGGACGTCGCATAGAACGCCGAGGACGACGCTACGTCGACGTGTCCGTCGCCCTCCCAGAGCCGCGCGACGAGCAGTGCCACCTGGTCCGTGCCCAGTCGGAAGCATGCCGCCGGCAGCGCCTTCTCCGTTGCCGTGACCCCGAG
>JALOPS010000395.1 GCA_025453745.1 Gemmatimonadaceae bacterium | reverse complement strand
TATTATTATCTGCCAGATGTAATCGGCGATGCCGCCGACGGTCGAGTACCCCGTGCTCCCGGGTGACCCATGCGCTGCCACGCCGCCGTCCTCCTGCTCGCCCCCGTCGTGCTCGTCGCACAGTCGCCGCACGCAACGGCGGAGGCGACCGCGCGCGACTCCATTCCCCAACGCCTGCGCTTTGCCCGGCTCACGCTCGGCGCCGACGTCCTCGCCCTCCCACCTGCGCGCACCGCCGTCCCGGGCGGCACGCGCGGCGTGCCGGGGCAGGTGCTGCCACGCATCGTCGTCGGCGGCACACACTTCTGGGGGTGGAGCGAGTTCTACGTCGCATTTCCGTTACCCGCCGCGTCGATCGGGTCGCGTGGACCCACCGACGCGCAGTGGGGACCGCGCATCGAAACGGGGGCACGACTCTACGCCGGGCCACTCGCGCCCGGACGGCTGCGCCCATTCGCCGCGGTCGCCATGGGCAGCGTCAGCGTCCGCGAAACGCGTCCTGCGGGTGAGGGGCCACAGATCACACGCTTTACCGTCGTGCCGTCGCTCGGCATGGCCTGGGCCCACCAGCAGGGCATCCTCGAAAGCGGAGTGCAATGGCTCGCGCCCGGGCGTCTTGCCTCGCCCATCGACCGCGTGACCGACGGCACGTTCACGATGCCGCGCACCGCCGTCTGGATCGGTGCGAAGTGGTGGGTCGAGACCACGGGAAACCCGCGTGCACGACGCGATCTCGCGCGCGAAGCCGATGGGGCCCACGCCCTGCGCCGCGAAGGCGTGATCGGCGGTCCGTTCGTCGGGCTCGGGCCCTCCTCGGCGTGGGCGCTCCGCACGTCGACGCACAACCGGGCCGTCGCCCCTGCCCTGCCGGCCGCCGATCCCTATGCGCGCGCGTTCGAGCCGGTCGTGGGGTGGCATTGGCCTCGAGCCCGACTGTCCGTCGCGATGCCGTACCGTCGCTTCCGCAGCACCAACGCGGGCTTTGGTCTCGCACAGTCCCGCACGCGCGAGAGCGGCAGCATGGAGCTCCTCCGCTTCGTGGGCGACTATCGCGGCTTCGTGCCGTTCGCCGGTCCCACGTTCGGTGTCGAGGGCCTCACACTGCACGAACGCGATGGCGCACGCGAGCGCATGCACATCACGCGCAGACGTCTCGCACCGGGCGTCGTACTGGGATGGGATATTCGCCCGACGCGACGTGAACGTGTGGTGCTGCGCACCAATCTGCGCTACACACCCGGCGCATTCGTGGATGTGCCGGGACGTGGTCGAGCCCAATTCGCCGCGTTCGAATTCAACTTCATCCAGATGGTCTGGCACCTCGGCCGCGCACCCCAATGAGCACTCGTTCACCGTCCACAGTGTCGTCGACAGCCGCAGTGCGTGCGCCGCAGAAGACCGGTGGCCGAACCGCGTTCGCCGTGCTCTGTGTGCTCGCGCGCGGGCCGTTGAGCGGTGCCGAGATCGCACGCTGGCTCGACGAGCGCATCGGCAACTTCTGGCGGGAGAGCAGTGGACAGCTCTACCCGACGCTCAGCACCCTGGAGGCCATGGGACACATCCGACGCGGACCGGCCGTGCGAGCGCGTACCGCAGGGCGCCCGGCGACCATGTGGACCATCACCGCGATGGGTCGGCGTCGGTTGGCGCGCTGGCTCGCGCAGCCTGCGGTCGCCGAGCCGCGGCGGATCGAGCTGCTGCTCAAGCTCTTTCTGGCCGATGATATCGACGTAAGTGCCGCACATCTCGCCCGATGTCGCGCCGAGCAGGCGGCCTACCTCGCACAATACGCGGCGATCGAAGCCGAACTCGACGCGCTCGCCGCCGTCGACGCGCGCGCCGCCGCGCGCTTCCGCGCGACGGTGCGCTACGGCGTGCGTGTCGCCGAGGCGCTCACCGCGTGGACCGTCGAGGCAGAGGCACTCCTCGGCGTCACCGCCCCTTCCACGTCCCCTTCGCGACGGCGGGGACGAACGTCCCGACGCCCTTCGCCGGCAGCGTGATCGCCTTGCCGAGGAACACGCGACAGCAGTGCCGATCCTCCGTTTCGTCGCCGTACGTGAGCGGCTCGTTGGGCACCATCGGCATCTGCCCGACTTCGGCGTTCTGCGTCTCGACGATGTCTTCGCCGATGAGTCCGCGGTCAGGGTCCAAGCAGCGCGGCCGGGACCACCCCAACTCCGTCTGGTCGCCGATACGCTTCACGCCCGGTCGTTACGATCACGGCGTCGAGCAGCCGATCCCCCATCTGCTCCTGTAGCCAGTTGAGGTGTTCCGCGTCGTCGTCGGACGGATCGGCCGTCAACTTGACCTCGATGGCCAGCACGCGCTCGTCAGCGCGCGACACGATCAGGTCGACTTCACGTGCACCGCTCTTGGCACGCAGGTGCCCAACCCGCGCATCCACGGCCTGTGCGTACACGCGAACGTCGAGCGCCACCAGCGACTCGAAGAGCTGGCCGAGCAAGGGTCGATCGCCCCCGATGGACACCTCGGTCCCCAGGGCATCTTCCGCACGCACCCCGCCAAGCAGTGCCGGCGCATCCACGCCGAGCAGCCGTGCTCCGATCGCTGGATCAGCCAAGTGCATCGTGGGTGCGACGCGCAGCACGCCGAGCCGATTGCGACTGGGTTGCCAGGCTGGGATCGGGTCGAGAATCCACAGTCGCTCGAGGATCTCTCGATAGTCGAGCACGGTGGCACGCGACGGCTTCTCCGCTTCGCCAGCCGTCGCGGCATCGCGGACCTTCTCGAGCGAGGTGCTGGTCGCCGTTGCGGCGGCGTAGGCGGCCAGCCATCGCCGAAGGACGTGCGGTCGTCGCACCGCTCTGCCCTGCTCCGGGAAGTCACGATCCACGATGCGGTCGATGTACGCATCGAGTTGGAGTGTGCGTGCGCGACCGCGAGCCCGACGAATCGCGGGGAACCCGGACGCAAGCACCTCGTCGACATAGTCTTCGAGGCCGACGCGCGTCCGTCCGCCGAGCCGGGGTCGTCGTCCGTCGAGCAACGCGCGAAGACTGACTCGCGCCGACGAGATCCCCCGTTCGGTCAGTGACATCGGTCGCATGCGTAGGCGAACGATGCGTCCCGCGCCCGAGTGCACGGGTGCGTCGCTCGCTGCGGATCCGGTGATCAGGAAGTCACCTGCGGAGGCCCCGTGGTCCACCGCGCGACGTACGATGTCCCACGACGGCGGGAATCGCTGCCATTCATCCAGCAGCAACGGGCGGGGGAGCTCGGCGAGTCGACTCGGATCGGCGGCAAGGATGCGAAGCTGCGCAGGGTCGTCGAGTGCAAGCACTTCGCGCACACGGCGGCGCGCCGTCGCGGTCTTTCCGACCGCTTTCGGGCCGTCGAGGGCAATCGCAATTGACGCTTCGCGTTCTGCATTCAACCGTGAAAATATGTACTTGCAGAGAATTTAACGACGACGGCGTGTGATTTACGTACATGTGCTTTGGTCGGTCGCAAAGCTACGCCACTTATGAGGATAGCTGTATTAATATGCACATTCTAATCAAGTAAGCATGCAGGCACAAGGTTAAAATGCTACAGTGAATGATGCATTCTACCGAAGTATTAATACCACAGGCACGTTAGCATCGATGGCTACCGTTATCTTGATGATGACTCTAGTTCAATTTATTTTTCACCTTAAACTCGCCAAATTTGAAGGCAGGCAAGCCTGGTTAGCATGAGCCACGGTTAGGTGAACACAACCGCCAGCTGTTG
>JALOPS010000394.1 GCA_025453745.1 Gemmatimonadaceae bacterium | reverse complement strand
CGTCCGCCAAGCTCGCCGCGCTCACGGCCACGCTCGAACGCGCCACACCGATGGACGTCGACGCGTGGTATCGCCCGGCCGAACCCCGGGCCCGCCCGCTGCAGCGGTTCGACCTCTTGCAGGCCGCCGCGATGACGCCGGCCAGCGCCCTCGGGGCCAGCGCCCCCGAGTCGAGCCAACCCATGCTCGAAGGTGATGCGGCGCCCGACGAGGTCGCGTACCACGACGACCGCATCACGCTCATCCTCAACCCGGAGTAACGATGGCCATCCCGACCAACGAACCGCACGGACCGTCGCGCGCCGCCGACAGCACGCACCACCTGCATCTGCCCACGGTGTTGCGCCACGCTGACGGTCGCGTCGAGATCACCCTCTCGCGCCGCGACTACCAGCACGTGGTCACGGCCCTCGGCCTCGAGGGGCTCGCCGCCGGGCGCCCGGAAGGCGCCGGCGCCAATGGCTCGCGTGCCCTCGCGCTGGCGCGGGTGCTCGTGGGGGCACTCCCCGACGCCGCCCAGGACGAGGTGCGGGAGACGTGTCGCCTCCTTCGTCGGATGCGTCGGTCTGCGTAAGTGATTGCGGGAAAACGGTTTGGCGGTGCTGCTTCGCTCGCCGATTCCAGCCGCCCCGGCGTTCGTGGCAATCCAACGAAGACCCGCTAGGCTGTCCGCGCTCACGGTTGGACTGATCCGCGGTGAGCGCGGCCCGCAGCCGGGCGAACGGTGCCGCGTGGTGTCCTCTGCCCGAGTCTCACTCGAACTCGAACACGAACATGTCGCTCTTCGCACCAGACAAAGCCAAACGCATCGGCACATTTTCAGCGGCTCGAAAGAGCGCCCGCGCGCGCCAGCTGACGCGGCGCGAGAAACGAGCGGCTGAACGGCTGAAGGTGGCGAAGCTCGCTGCAGCGATGCGAAAAGACAAGAAGTCCTGGCGCGACATCGAGACTCAGGTCGAGTCACTGGTCGCGGCCAACATGCTGAGGCGGCCGTATTCCCACGAGACGATTCGGCAACTGGCCGCCGCGTATGCGAGTGGCAAGAAGTCTATCGAGGACTACTTGGACCGCCGCCGCGCCGGTCGCCCGAACCGCATCGATCACGTGCTCCTTAACCTCATCCGGAAGGCCGTGTTGACGAACGAGGCCAATCCGGTGACGCAACTGCACGAGGCACTCGTGCGAAAGGCGGAAGAGCTTGGGATCGTGCCGCCGAGCTACGACACCGTGAAGCGGCGGGTGGCGGAGTTCGGGCGCACCAAGCGCACGGCGGCGGCGTTCGGCGCGCGCGCAGCACAGATGGAGGGCATGGCGCACAGCACAGTGCCCGCCAAGTTCCCGCACGATGTGTGGGTGCTCGACGAATTTGATGCGCCGTTCTACAGCCGGGTGTTGGACAAGAAGTTGGCCATGTTCGTCTCCGTGCGCGCGACCGTGATCACGATTGCGGACCACCGCAGCGGCGTGATCGTGGGCTACTGGCTGGTGGACCCGTCGCGCCGGACCGACCCGGAAACCGGTCTTGCCATGCGGGCCGGTTTCGAGGCGGCAGACGTGATGGCGGCGCTGCTCTCGGCTGCGTGGGGGCGTTCGCTCGCCACTCCGGCGTGCGCGGATTTTACTGGGTGGCTCCCGCGCTGTCTGCGCTGGGACAATCACCGGACCCATGGGTCGCTGCGGCCGATTCTCGTGGAACTCGGGGAGCGTCTCGGACTGGAGATCTCCTCGTTCCACAAGGCGTCGGAGGACGCCCCCGCCACGTCGTTCGCCGACTGGCAGGAGGTCGACGTCGAGGGGGCGCAGTACTCTGACTCGAAAGACGGGATCACGATCCCCAAGCTGCCGGTTATGCGTGCGATCAACCGCGGCAAGATCGAAAGCGCGATTGGCATCGTGAAGCGCTGGTGCGCGCATGTCGATAGCCATGTGGATCGCGTGATCCCACTGGATCGCCTCGAAGAGTCGCCGAAGCACTTACGCGACGTGAAGGCGGGGGCGGGTTCGCGCGAGTACCGGCGGATGCCCATTGCCGTTGAGCGCCTCCCAGATATCGCCGACAGTCGCGCACTGCTCGACGCAGTTGTCCGGCGTTTCAATCACGAGGCCGTCCCGAAGCGGACTGGGATGACGCGCCGCGCGCTCTACCGAAAGACCTGGTCCGACGCCGGGTTGCGCCCAGGTGTTGACCTGCTGGCGGCGCTGCCGATCAACGTGGGGTTCGTTACCGCAGAAGGCATCGTATATGACCGTGACGGGGTGTCCACGACCTTCGCGTATGAAGTCGAGGGACGTTATGCCCTACTCCTCGACTCCGAAGTGACGTTCAAAGTGGATCCCATCCGACGTGGGATCTGGGTGCTGATCGAGAATCGGTGGTGCTGGGTCCCCGACAAGTTCACGTGGGCCAGTGCTCCTGGCCGAGCGGAACAAGTGGCGCGTCAGGCGGCCGCCAGTGCGCGGTACCACGCCAGTGAGGGCATTGCGGCGCGGGGCGCGCAGAAAGATGAGCGCCATGGGCCAGGGGCGACAGCGGAAGACGAGCAGGCAGCGGAGGACATCCTCAAGGGCAAGCGTCGGCGGCCGTCGGCCGAGGTGCCAGAGGGACCGTCGGGCAACAACACGCCACCGTCGTCGCCCACGCCCAATGCGACCGACGCTGCGACCGCTTCGCCGATGCCGGGCTTTCGGAGCCGAGCCGACCGCCTGCGGGATGTGAACGGTCAATCCGGGCTCGATGCGGTAGGCTGACCCGCACGAACCGGCTTTCCACCTCAAACCAAACCGCCATGCCTGTATCCATTACGCTGGGCAAGTACAACACGGAGTTCGTGACGGCCGCCGAGGATCTGGAGCTTCCCGTCCTCGATGACGTTGCCGCGATGAAGGAAATCACCGACCAGATGAAACGGGCGCTCGAGAAGGCGCTCGAGCGAAAGACCGGTGTGGTCGTCCATGGTCCCAAGGGCGTCGGCAAGACCATCGCGCTTGCGCGAGCCATCAGCGCCCATAAGGAGAGCGAGCAGGAACTGGTGGCAAAGAATCCCAGTGAGTACCGTGAGCGCCGACTGTTGGAGGTCCATGGTCTCAGCAGCAAGACGGGTCGCGACTTGGTCATGGCGCTGCTCAAGATCGTCTCCCCGGGGGTTCGTGACCGCAATCTCGGTATGCGAAAGACGGACGATGATCTCCGGGCAGAGCTCGTCGCAGCACTGATGAACAAGAAGTACCGCGTCTTGGTCTTTGATGAAGCCGAGTATCTTTCGGAGCGCGCCGTGGACCAGCTGCGCCAAATCATGTCCGACGCTGCAAGCCGCGAGTCCGGGCGAGTGAAGAAGACGAAGGACGGCGAAAAGATCATCACCGCCGGTGTCGGTGTACTCTTGGTCGGAACCAAAGAGGTGTTGGAGGTCGTGAGTCGCAATGCCGACGCGGGCCATCGCTGGGCCGACGACATCGCGCTCCAGCCGCTCGCGCCCGACATGGTTGGCGACTGCTACAGGCAGTACTTCCCGGCGTTTCGTTCGCACATCGACCAGATCGGCCTGACCGCCTGGCGGGACTTCTGCGCGAATCACGTCGCGGTTGGTCGCCGAATCACCGCCGATCAAGTGGTCTGAGCTTGCAGACGCGCTGCCATCCGTCGCCCTCGAGCACGTGCCATTCAACCGCGAGCTGTTTCTGTACAGCCTGCAGGATGGCGAGCTCTCGAAACCCACGTCCGCGAAGAGGAAGTCGTGACTCGCCCGCGAGTACCGCAGACGACAGCGCTGGCGTCCAGCACAAACACGACGGCTGTTCACCGCCAAACGAAGGTTGCACGGGTCGCATCGGCGTGGCTCCGCGCGGGGACGGCACTGGGCTGCGCGCTCCGTTCCCGCGATATGTGCGCGCTGTGGCCTGCTTACGGCGAAGGGGAGATGCCACGACCG
>JALOPS010000393.1 GCA_025453745.1 Gemmatimonadaceae bacterium | reverse complement strand
CATCCCGAGCGCCGCGGCCCTCGGCCGCGGCGTCGAGGGATCTCCGTGCAGGGCTCGGAGATCCCTCCACTCGGGGGCTTCGCCCCCGCGGCCGGGATGACGGACGTCACGTCCTTAACCGATTCATGTCGAGACTTCTGACGTTCGCCAACAGCACGATCGGCCTCAAAGTCATCATGGCCGTCTCCGGCCTGATCGGCATCGGCTTCGTGCTCGGCCACATGTCGGGCAACCTGCTCATGTTCAAGGGGCAGGGCGCCATGCACGACTACGCGGTGCTCCTGCGCACGAGCATGCCGCTGCTCTACGCGGTGCGCGCGGTGCTGCTCGCCGCCGTGCTGGCGCACATCTGGTCGGCGTACACGCTCACCATGCGCTCGAGGGCGGCGCGCCCGGTGGACTACGCCGAGCGCCGCCCGCAGGTGAGCACGCTGGCCGCCAAGACGATGAAGTGGGGCGGCGTGCTGCTGCTCACATTCATCGTCTTTCATCTGCTCGATCTCACGCTGGGCGCGACCAATCCCAACTTCGAGCATCTCGATCCGTTCAATAACGTCATCTACTCGCTCAAGCGCCCGCTGATCGCGGTGTTCTACCTCGCGGCCATGGCGTCGCTGGGTATGCACCTCTATCACGGGGCGTGGGCGTCGTTCCGCACGCTCGGTCTCGCGCGTCCGTCTGCTCGTCCGCTCGCGCGGACGGTGGCGATCGCCGTAGCCGTGATCGTTGCCGGCGGCTTTGTCATCATTCCGCTCGCGACACTGTTCGGGGCCTTCTCACCGACTCGCTGACCATGGCCACGACTGAACTCGATCTCCCGCCGGTGACGCTCGACTCCAAGGTGCCGGCTGGTCCGCTGGAGCAGAAGTGGGATCGCCACCGCTTCGAGATGAAGCTGGTGAACCCGGCCAACAAGCGGAAACACTCCGTCATCGTGGTGGGCGCGGGGCTCGCCGGGGCATCGGCCGCGGCCACGCTCGCCGAGCTGGGGTATCAGGTGTCGTGTCATGTGTTCCATGACTCGCCACGTCGTGCCCATTCGATTGCAGCGCAGGGTGGCATCAATGCCGCCAAGAATTACCAGAACGACGGCGACTCCATCAAGCGCCTCTTCTACGACACCATCAAGGGCGGCGACTTCCGCGCGCGCGAGGCGAACGTGTATCGCCTGGCGCAGGTATCGGTGAACATCATCGACCAGTGCGTGGCGCAGGGCGTGCCGTTTGCGCGCGAGTACGGGGGGCTCCTGGCCAACCGCTCGTTTGGTGGCGCACAGGTGAGCCGCACCTTCTACGCACGCGGGCAGACCGGGCAGCAACTGCTGCTGGGTGCGTATCAGGCACTCGAGCGGCAGATCGCGCTCAAGAAGGTGCAGATGCACACGCACAGCGAGATGCTCGACGTGATCGTCATCGACGGGAAGGCGCGCGGCATCGTCGCGCGCAACCTGGTCACGGGCGAGATCACCTCGCACATCGCCGATGCGGTGGTGCTCGGTACGGGCGGATACGGCAACGTGTTCTTCCTCAGCACCAACGCCAAGTACTCCAACACCACGGCGATCTGGCGCGCGTACAAGCGCGGTGCGGCGATGGCCAATCCGTGCTACACGCAGATCCACCCCACCTGCATTCCCGTCAGCGGCGAGTATCAGTCGAAGCTGACGCTGATGTCGGAGTCCCTGCGCAACGACGGGCGCGTGTGGGTGCCCAAGAACAAGGGCGACACGCGGCGCTCCGATCAGATCCCCGAGAACGAGCGCGACTACTTCCTCGAGCGGAAGTACCCGTCGTTCGGCAATCTCGCGCCGCGCGACATCTCCTCCCGCGCCGCCAAGGAAGCGTGCGACGACGGGCGCGGCGTGGGCCCGGGCGGTCTCGGCGTGTATCTCGACTTCGCCGACGCCATCAAGCGACTCGGCGAGCACACCATCCGTGAGCGCTACGGCAACCTGTTCGACATGTATCAGCGCATCACGGACGAGAATCCGTACAAGCAGCCGATGCGCATCTTCCCGGCCGTGCACTACACCATGGGCGGGCTCTGGGTGGACTACAACCTGATGAGCACGATCCCCGGGTTGCACGTCATCGGCGAGGCCAACTTCTCCGATCACGGCGCCAACCGCCTCGGCGCCGCGGCGCGCATGCAGGGGCTGGCCGACGGCAACTTCGTATTTCCGTACACCAACGGTGTCTACCTCGCGCGCCACACGATCGAGAAGGTCGATGCGTCACACCCGGCAGTCCGCGACGCCGAAGCGAAGGTACGCGCCGAGCAGACGCGGTTGCTGTCGGTCAACGGCAAGCGCACGGTGGATGAGCTGCACCGCGAGCTGGGCAAGATCATGTGGGACTACTGCGGCATGGCGCGCGACCGCGCCGGGCTCACGCATGCGCTGGAGAAGATCCCGGAGCTGCGCCACGAGTTTCGCACGAACGTGAATGTCCCCGGCTCGGCCGACACGCTCAACCAGTCGCTCGAGAAGGCGGGGCGTCTGTCCGACTTCATCGACCTGGGCGAGCTGATGTGCCTCGACGCATTGCACCGCGAGGAGTCGTGCGGCGGGCACTTCCGCACCGAGTATCAGACGCCCGACGGCGAGGCGCAGCGCGATGACGCGAACTTCGCCTACGCCGCGGCATGGCAGTACGACGGCGAAGGGGAATCGCCCGTCTTGCACAAGGAACCGCTGACCTTCGAGAACGTGGCGTTGGCCACGCGGAGCTACAAGTGAGTGGATCGTCCGGACGTACGATGTCGCTGACGTTGCGCGTGTGGCGTCAGCCCGGCCCCAAGGCGGCCGGCAAGCTCGAGGAGTATCGCCTCGATGGCGTGGGCGACGACATGTCGTTCCTCGAGATGTTCGACATGTTGAACGACAAACTCACGCGGGACGGAAAGGAACCGGTCGCCTTTGCGCACGACTGCCGCGAGGGGATCTGCGGCTCCTGCTCGATGATGATCAACGGGCAGGCGCACGGTCCGTGGAAGGCGACGGCCACCTGTCAGTTGCACATGCGCGCCTTCAAGAACGGCGACACCATCACCGTCGAGCCGTGGCGCGCACAGCCGTTCCCTGTGATCCGCGACCTGGTCGTCGATCGCTCGGCGTTCGATCGCATCATTCAGGCGGGCGGCTACATCTCGGTCAACACCGGCGGCGCACGCGACGCCAACGAGATCCTGATCCCCAAGGACACGCTGGAAGAGTCGATGGACGCGGCCGCGTGCATCGGCTGCGGTGCCTGCGTGGCCGCGTGCCCCAATGCCTCGGCCTCACTCTTCACGAGTGCCAAGATCACGCACCTCGGTCTCCTGCCGCAGGGGCAGCCGGAGCGCGATCGCCGCGCACTCGCCATGGTCGAGCAGATGGACGAGGAGGGCTTCGGCCACTGCACACTGTATGGGGAGTGCCAGGAAGCGTGTCCCAAGGAGATCTCCATCGATTCGATCATGCGCATGAATCGTGACGTGATCATGGCCGCCGCCACCGCGCGCGAGCCACGCGCCGCCGCCGGCACTGGCTGATCTCGCTATTCTGCGCGAGGGCGCCCCGTCGTTCTGAGCGAGGGCGCGCCGTCGTTCTGAGCGAGGGCGCGCCGTCGTTCTGAGCGAGGGCGCGCAGCGCCCGAGTCGAAGAACCCCCGGACTGCGTCCTCGTTGCCCAGCTCGCTCGAACGGCCCCGGCGTCTCCACCTTCGGGAGTCGTCGCCGGGGCCGTTCTCGCTCCTCCCGGTAACTTTGCCGTTTGCAGTTGCCGTTGCCCTT
>JALOPS010000392.1 GCA_025453745.1 Gemmatimonadaceae bacterium | reverse complement strand
AGTGCCAGGTTCGGAAGGCTGTGAGCTACCACGTAGACGCGGCGAGCGATGGCCAACTCCACGTGGTCCTTGAAGTCGGTGTAGACGACGGCGTTGCCGGCCGGTACCGCCTGTAGGCCGCGCCCGCGGCCAGAACCGCCGTACGCGCTCAGCGCGTAGCCACGTCCCACGCCGTCTTCGAACCGTAGCGAAGCTGTTTGCCCTCGACGAGGAAGACGTCGTTGTTGGAAGTGCCGCGCTGAAGACGGGGCGCCTCGTGGTGGTTGCCATCTCCGTCCTCGTCGCGCTCGGCGCGGAGCATCTCTTCGCGCGTCGTGACGCCAGCGAGGTCCATCTCGAACGGCCAGCTCGGCTGCGACATCACGAGGACATCGGCGTCCGGGTCCTGCTTCATCAGCAAATCGATAAGCTCGCTTACTTTCATGCCGTGGTCTCCGATTCGTTTAGATCGCGTCAATAAGCGCGTCGCCGACATCCTCATCGGCGGCGCAAAGCGCTTCTTCCAGCCGACTGCGCGCGGCCTGCTCACATCCGTCCGGGCCGATCGCAAGGCCTACGGCGAGCTCCATCAGCTTCTCGGGCAGGCTGGCGGCGGAGCCCACATGTCCCCAGTGCACGCGGTCCGGCCGCTCCCCCGGGGCCGTGCTCGATGCAGCTCTCGATGAAGCGAAGCAGCGCCAGGGCGTCGCGGCGGTTGGCGCCATGCTTGGCCTCGGCGGTCTTGCCTTTCGTGCATGCGCCGCAGGCGCAAGCCTCGCGTCGAGTCTCGGTGTGGCTGCAGATCGTGTTCGTCTTCCTGGTCATGGCAACCCTCCGTCTATTGAGCGTCCGTTTGTCAGACACACATCGCTCTGCTCGCGAAGACAAGCAAGTCAAAGGCGATTGGCCGATCGGAAATTGCTAATCTTCAGCGCGACCCCGCGAATCTTCGCGCACATGCCGCGCTGCTCCGTGCACGCGCCCTCGCTTCTGCCCGCCGGGACGCTGACTCGAACACCGATCTTCCGCCCTCGGTCGCCTTTGCGGCAGTGGCAAGTCTCATTAAAACTGAACTATTGCTCCGATGGGGCGCATTCGCCCTTGCCAGGGGCACGAACAGAGGCTGTATGTCCCCACGCGACGAGCGCTGTGCCCGACGCGAGGACGAGGACGACGACGATGAAGATCAAGAGCACCACCGCCTTCCGGGCCTACGCTCATGCCCGCACGAAGAGAGCCCTCGAGCAGGCCACAGCCACCGCACGCTTCATGGTAAAGTCGCTGAATAAGGACGGGTCAGTCAGCCGTATGGCCCTTACGCGGAGCGACTGGCAACAGAACGCCTTCGTTGATGAGTCCGCTGCCGAGGCGCGCCGCGCACAACTAGAGAAAATGAACCCGGGTAGCCGTTACGTCGTGGTGGCCCTGTGAGTACCCACGGCGAAGCCAACGGCATTCACCGCCAGCTAGCTGCCGACGTTGAACTCGCGACACCGCAACGCCGGCGCTAGAACGTCTGTTCCGAGCGCTGCAGCCCGAGCGACAGCGCGAGCGGGTGCGCGTACATCGAAATTCTCCGACGCACGCTTGGCCGAGAGGGGAGATCGAAGCGGCAGCGGTGCTCGCTTCGCACTCGGGTCAACGCTGTGCTACCCGTTGGCAGGTGAGCGGGCCACCACGATCAGGCGGTGCTTGCCGCATAAGGTGAGTAGTTGCTCTGCGCAGCGAAGGTCCTGGCGGTTGAGCGCGCAGACGCGCGCCAAGACGTCGTCCACGGGGAGCACGACGGCGCCCGCGAGCTTCGCTCCAAGCGCAGCAGCGCCGAGGTCGGTCGCGCGCAGCGGCGCCTGCGATGGGAACTCGTGCGGCACCAAGATCGACGGCACCGAGAGGCCGATCAGCTCCAGCGGGAGGAACACGTCCACCACGAACTCGGTGGCCTCCAGCGCGGCTTGGGTGGCGGCGAGCGGCAGATCTGCGTTCCAGGGCTCGCCCTCATCGACCAGGCCCGCGAACGCGGCGCTGGCGTCGGCTCCGTCCGCCCGGGCCGGTACATCCCGGAGCCCCACCTTGGGCCGGTACCGCACCAGGGCCGCAAGAAGTTGCCGCCGCTCTTCGGTGGTCAGCGGCCCCAACAAGCTCGACAGCCCCAGCGAGAGCCGCACGCCGCTTGAGCGCGTGCCGGTCGCCGGAGCTGGGGCGGGGCCGGAGAGCGGCACGGCCGCGGCGTAGGGGCCGCTAGGCGGCAGGCCCAAGTGCTGCTCCACCCACTCGGGGAGGATGCGCGCCGGCGGCTGGTAGTCGAGGTCGAGGCGCACGCGCCGGCCGTCCGCCAGGAGCGCCCAGCACTCGATCCCGCGTAGCCACAGCTCGTGGAGGTGCCGACGCGCGTCGCGCTCTTCGGTGAAGACCACCCGGATGTGCTCGATGGGCTCGGCTTCGTCATCGCGGCACATCGCTCGCACCAGGCAGTAGTCCCAGAGGTCCATCTGGCTGACGCCCTGGTCCGTCCTGACGATCGTGAAGCTGCGAGACGGCAGGTCGTAGGAGCCGAAGGTCTGCACTTCCGTGTAGCCGAACTTCGAGAAGAACCCCTCGGAGAGTCGGACCATCGCGTGCTGCCCTTGCTGCCAGGCGGCGTCGCCCTCCAGCGCGAGGTCGTAGAGCTGCACGTAGGTCACGTCGCCGTGGCGCTCGAGCAGCCACGGCCCGTGCTCGAGCCAACGCGGCGACGCGAAGTGGTCGTGGCCTGCGCCCTTGAAGAAGCAACCCCAGCCGAGGTGCGTCATGTGCCCCATCAAGCGGGCCGCATCTTGGAACGACTCCCACGAAGCGACGAGCACGCGGACCGACTCGGTAGCAACCAAACGCAAGAAGAACGCCTTGTCGAGATGCGCTCGTTGAGTCTGGACTTTCAGGATCTTCTCGTCTCTCGCATTGATGACGATGACAGACCTTTCGAGAGACTCCCAGCGAACGAACACGGTCTCTGTCGCCCGCACGCTCTGACGGATCCAGTCTTTCGGTTGCTCGACCGGTTCGTCTTGAAACCATCCGATCATGTGCGTTGGGATCTCCCCGAAAGGAGCCACGTCAAGCATTGCGTTTAGGAATGCTTCCCGGTCCTCTGCCTCGCATGCGAAGGTCGTAATCACCGTAGATAGCCTTGCGCGAATTTGATGGCCGCATCGACCGTATCGACAGTGCTACCGGCCGAGGACGTGAAGTCACGTGCCTTTCCAACGCGGTTGTAGACGCGAACAACGATACCTCCGTCGAGCGCCTTGCTGATGAAGGTGCGATTCGCGACGACACCCTCCGGCTCGACGAACGCGTACACGATGCGCTTCGCGCGAACCGCGCCGTCGCGTCCCGCGACCCTTCCGCTCTTGCCGGCCACCTCTAGGTAGTCCTGTAGTTGCTCCATCTGCTCTTTCCCCATGGCCGTCTTGACGGCCTTGACCTCGATGAGCGTGCCATCGTTACCCAAGAGGTCGACGACCCGATCTCGGCTGATGTGAACGGGCGGACGTCCCTTGGCGAGCGCCGCTTGGTCGAGCACCGCGTGCCGCATCAGCGACCGGTCCTGCGCGGCGAGCAGCGCCTCGAAGAGGCTGCCCTTGTCCGAGCCGTTGGGCAGCCCGAAGTCTTCGGTGACCTTGCGCAAGAAGACGACCTGCTCTTCGCGCGTCGACTTGGCCAACGCCGCGCGGAGGATGTCGTCGCGAAACTCGTCCTTGAGCGCTCGCCGAACCAGGTCCTCGGTGACCTCGACACGCGTGAGCTGCCCGCCGCCTTCGG
>JALOPS010000085.1:13685-22409 GCA_025453745.1 Gemmatimonadaceae bacterium | reverse complement strand
GCTCGAAGCGGTGCGTGCCGTGTCGGGTGTACGCGACGTGCAGTGGCGCCGAACGATGAGCGTACCCGTGCAGGTGCAAGGCGCGTGGCGCACGGCCGTGCTCTTTGCCGTCGAGGATCTGCGCGACGTGCGCATCGGCACGTTGCGTGGCGCAGGCGGCGCGTGGCCGGTGCCCGACGGCACCATCGCCATCGAGCACTCATCAGTGGCGTTTGCCGGCACCGGCGTGGGCGACAGCGTCCTGATTGCCGGTGCCGACAGCATGCTCCACACGGTGCCGGTGGCGGGCGTGGTGCGCGATGTGGGGCTGGCGCCGGGATGGATGGAGCACGTGGTATACGCGTGGACCTCCACGCGCACACTCGCGCAGCTCGGCGCGCCGTACGAGGGCAATGAGCTGCGCGTGGTGTTGCGCGATGCGCAGGCGACGCGAACGGATGCGCGCCGCATCGCCGCGCTGGTGCGTCGCGCGATCCTCGCGCGTGGCGGGGCCGTGGGCGAGATCGACGTCCCCGAGCCCGGTGAACATGTACACGCGGCACAGATGGACTCGCTGCTCCTCACCCAGGGTGCGTTTGGCGTGCTCGCACTGCTCGTCGCCGGGCTGCTCGTGGTGAACTTCATGACGGCCATTCTCGCTCGAGAGGTACGCGCGATCGGCGTGATGAAGTCGCTCGGTGCGGACGATGCGCAAATGACGCGGATGTACCTCGTGTTTGCCGCGGCACTCGGTGTGGCCGCCACGGTGGTGGCGCTCCCGGTGACGGTGATCCTCGGCCGTCGCTACGCCGGGGTGCGGGCAGAGATGCTCAACTTCCCCATCGACGGTGTGCCGATGCCGTGGTGGAGTATCGCGAGCGTCGCGCTCGTGGGTGTGGTGCTCCCCGTGATGGCGGCATGGCAGCCAGTGCGTCGCGCGGTGCGCCTGAGCGTTGCCGATGCGTTGCGCGATCTCGGGTTGCGTGACGTGACACGGTCGGACGGTCGAGTCCCGTTGCGCACGACGCGCTCCGGCACGCGCGTGCTGTTGCTCGCGGTGCGCAACGCGTTTCGTCGCCGTCAGCGGCTGGTGCTCACCACGCTCACGCTCGCCAGTGGCGGTGCGCTGTTCATGGCGTCCCGCACGTTGCGGCAGTCGGTGCTCGACTCGCTCGACCTGCTCTACGCGAGTCAGCGCTACGACATCAGCGTCCGCCTCGCCGAGCCGCTCGACGCCGACCGCGTGGAAGCCGTGGTGCGCGGGGTCGCCGGCGTGCGCGCGGCCGAGGCATGGTCCGGCGCACGCGGCACCGTCATGCTCGGTGACGTGGATGGCGAGTCGATCTCGATCGTCGCCGCGCCGAGCCAGACCACGCTGCTCACGCTGCCCGTCGCAGGCAGTGCGCCGCCCGACGACCCCAGTGCCGCGGCGCTGGTGCTCACCGATGCGCTGGCGCGACAGCTCGGCGATGTGGCCGTGGGCGCGCGGCTCGTGCTCGCCATCGATGGCGTGCGCAGCACGTGGCTGGTGCGTGCCGTGATGGCTGGGGGACCAACTCCGATGGCGTACACCACCACCGACGCGCTCGCCCGCGTGCGTGGCGATGCGCGGCGGCGCTTTATAATGATTGCGGCGGACGTGCGCGGTGTCGCCTCGCAGGTGGAGCTCATCCAGCGTGTGCGCACGGTGCTGGCAGACCGCGGCATTGCCGTCGCGAGTACGCAGCGCGTGGAGGAAGCGCGCCGCGTGACGGAGGATCATCTCCTGATGGTCGTGCAGTTCCTGACGGCGATGGGGTGGGTGATGCTCGTCGTCGGGGGGATGAGCCTCGCGTCCACAATGGGGCTCGCGGTGCTCGAACGCACGCGGGAGCTGGCGATCATGCGCGCGTTGGGGGCAGGACACGCGACGATTGCCGGGATGATCCAACTCGAAGGCGCGACGATCGCCGTGTTGGGGTGGTCTGCCGCGATCCCGCTGTCATCACCCATTGGTGCGGCGCTCGGCGTGATGTTCAGCCGGATCATGCTGCGGGTCCCGGTGCGCTGGCTGCCCGAGCCGTCGGGGGTGCTGCTGTGGCTCGGACTGGCGCTCGTGGTGGTGGCGGTCGCGTGCGCGTGGCCCGCATGGCGCGCGCTCCGGATTCCCGTCGCGCGGGCGCTGCACTACGAGTGATGTGTCGCGCGCGCTCAGCGCGGCACGTCCGGGTCGAGCAGAATCTCGTCGACGAGTCTCTCGAGTTGCCCGGCGTGCCGCTCCGCATGCACGGTGAGCACCACGAAGAAGTCGCCGATGTTCATGGTGACGAGGCGACTGAGCGGCGAGGTGATGCGAACGCTCGACCAGTCGGCATGTTGCGTGGCGGCCAGCGCATCGCGCACGGCGGCGTGCGTGGCGAGCAAGGCGTGCAGCACCTCGGGACGCGCCGACGGTCCCGGACGCGCCGGGCCAGGAGCGGGAAGCTTGAACGAGCCCGTGAGCGAGCGGGCCAGCAGGCGCCCCGCGAGCGACGGACGCCAAGGCGCCTCGCGCGGTGCGGTACGCGAGACCGTATCGATTGGCGTGCGCAGCGTGCGCAGGTACGCCTCGTTGGCGATGGTGATGTGCTCGAGGATCTGCTCGGCACTCCACCCGCCGTCGCTGCGCGGGCGATTGCGCATGGCGGGCGAGAGCCGCTCCCACGCCCGTCGCACGCGTTCGTCGACGGCGCGCAGGCGCGCAGTCAGTCGGGCGGCGAGCTGCGCCGCGGGGAGCCCCGGCGTGAGGGCGTCACTGTCGGTCATGGTGCGCTCGATCATGCTCGGTGGGGCACCGCTTGGCAACGACCTGTCGGGTCGCGGCGTGGCGCCGCGTGTCCGATGGCGCCATGCGCAGATGGCATGGCACGCGCCCGGACCGGGCTGTCGATTTCGGCGCGCCCCGTTCGACCATCTGGCGAAGGTCCCTTTCAACCCCTTTGCACCGGAGTGGCACCATGAAGTACCTCTGCCTGATCTACGACAACGAAGCCGTCTGGACCACCATGTCGCCCGCCGAGGCGGAGGCCGACATGCAGCAGTACTTCACATTCACCGACGACATCAGGCGCACCGGGCACTACGTGGCCGGCGAGGCGCTGCAGCCCGTCGCCACGGCCACCACGCTTCGCGAGCGTCACGGCCAGCTCTCGATGACCGACGGACCGTTCGCCGAGACCAAGGAGCAGCTCGGCGGTTTCTATCTCATCGAGGCGCGCGACCTCAACGATGCCGTGCAAGTGGCCCGTCGTATACCCGCGGTGCGCACGGGGAGCATCGAAGTGCGCCCCATCGTGGACTTTGGCGCGATGCCACAAGACTGACCGGCGCGGCCGATGCACGCGCCCGCGACCCTGCGCGACCAGATCGACGCGATCTATCGCGCGGAGTCGCGGCGCGTGCTCGCCACGCTCATCCGCCTGCTCAGGGACTTCGAGCGCGCGGAAGATGCGATGCAGGAAGCCTTCGTGGCGGCCGTGGAGGCGTGGGCGAGTACCGGCGTGCCGGCCAATCCACGGAGCTGGCTCGTCTCGACCGGACGCTTCAAGGCGATCGACGCCGCACGCCGTCGCTCGGCGTTCGACGCGGCGACGGCGCGCATCACCGACGCGCTGTACGCCGCACACGAGCCGATTCCCGACGACGACGAGGCGATCGCCGACGATCGACTGCGGCTCATCTTTCTCTGCTGTCACCCGGCGCTGCCACTCGATGCACAGGTCGCGCTCACGCTGCGCGAGGTGTGCGGGCTGACCACCGAAGCGATCGCCGTGGCGTTTCTCGGCACGCCGAGCACCATCGCCCAGCGCATCGTGCGCGCGAAGCAGAAGATCCGGCAGGCGCGCATTCCGTACGAGCTCCCGGAGTTCGGCGCACTGCACGCACGGCTGGATGCGATCCTGCGCGTGATCTACCTCGTCTTCAATGAAGGGTACCGCGCATCCGCGGGCGACACCCTGGTGCGCCGAGACCTCACCGCCGAGGCGATCCGCCTCTGTCGCCTCGTGGCGGCGCTGCTCCCGGATCCGGAAGTGCACGGACTGCTCGGGCTCATGTTGTTGCACGACGCGCGCCGCGACACGCGCTCGAGCGCGGAGGGAGAGCTCGTGCTGCTCGAGGATCAGGACCGCTCCCGCTGGCACCGCGCCCAGATCGCCGAGGGCGCAGCGCTGGTGCAGCGGGCGCTGCGCGGCGGTCGCGTGGGCGCGTACGCCGTGCAGGGCGCGATTGCTGCGGTGCATGCCGAGGCACCCACGGCTGACGCCACCGATTGGCGCGAGATCGTCGGACTCTACGACGTGCTGCTGCGGCTCGACCCCTCGCCCGTTGTCGCGCTCAATCGTGCGGTGGCCGTCGCGATGCGCGATGGTCCCGCGGCCGGGCTCGCCCTCATCACACCCATGCTCACCTCACCCGCGCTCGCGACGTACGCGCTCGCGCACTCGGCGGCCGGTGAACTGACGCGAAGACTGGGCGATGTCGCCAGCGCCCGTGCGCACTACGAGCGGGCGCTCGCGCTCACCACGCAGGGTGCGGAGCAGCGCTTCCTCGCGGCACGCCTCGCGGCACTGCGTCACTCCGGCGCCACGCCGGATGCGTGAGCGCGGCTACGTCCCCACGTCGCACTTGCGCTGCAGCACGCGACCAAAGGCCTTGTCGTCGGCGAGACTGCGGAAGCCCTCGTCGAGCCACGTGGCCGTCTCGTGTCGATAGCCCGCCGACAAGCCCGGTGTCTCGAGCAGCCTGAGCACGGCATCGCGCTGCGCGGCGACCTCGCGGCGCAGGGGCAGGTAGTCGGCCACGCTCCAGCACGGCCCGCGAAAGATGCGATCGCGCGTGTCGCGCAGGCTCAACCTCGGATCGGGGACGGCGTACGGCGCCTCGACGAAGCCGGTCCAATCGAAGTCATAGGCGAGCGGCACATAGGTGCCATCCTTGCGCTGCGCAATGCGCATGTTGTGCAGCGCGCTGAGCGACCAGTCCGTGCCCCCCACGAGATACTGGAAGAGCGCGGTGCGCATCACCGCAAGCGAGTCCAGGTTCTCCCACACTGCGCCGCGCTGCGTGGTGATCTTCCCCTTGGCGCGGTTGGCCACGCGGTCTTCATCTTCAACCAGCAGCGCGCGACGCGCGACGTTCCACGATGCATCGGCCGAATCGGTGTACTCGGCGGCCACGAGCCGCGTCTGGAAGCTCTCGCGGGTGAGCAGGTTGTGCACGCGATAGACGAGATGCTCGCGCAGCAGCAACTCGTCGAATGCCGCATCACCCGAGCGACAGTGCGTGACCAGCTTGAGCGCGGTCTGCCCGTCGAACGCCGTGCCGCGTACGGCCTTCTCCGGGAAGTCCAGGAGCAGCGGCACGAAGTCGCAGTTCGCGCGCGCCAGGCGGAAGTGCCCACGCGGACGCAGGCGCACGCGAATGGTGTCGGTGCCGTCGGCGGCACGGACGATGAGGCGGGCGTCGTGGCGCTTCTTGCTCAGCGTGTCGCGGTCCTTGAAGAGCGCCTTGTGATCGAAGGTGAGCGCGATGGCGAGAGGCGTGGTATCGCTGAAGAGTGCCTTGCGCGCCGTCTTGCGTGCAGCCTTCTGCGCCGAAGGCACCGATGCGCTGGCTCTGGGCTGCACCGGCGGTTGCGCGAGCGCGTGCGCGCCGAGCAGCGTGACGCCGCCACAGATGGCCAGCAGGCGCCGTCCGAACGATCGCGTCACGAGACCTCCACGCGCATCGCGTGCGCGCCTGCGGCGGCGTCCACGGCGGTGTGCAGCGAGTGTGCGCTGATCCCTTTGCGCGCCTTCACGCGATACTCGACAATCGTCGCGCCGGGTGCCTCGGTGCTCGCCGACTGTCCGACAAAGCGCCATCGCTTGACCGCGTCGCCGAGCGCGGGTTCGAGCACGGCACGCAGCGCGCTCGCGTCGGGGGTGAGCACGCGCACGGTGGTGTCGAGTTCATCCGTGGAGAGCGTCGATGGCAGATCGGGTCCGACCTCGTCGCGCCGCTGGCGCAGGCGCTGGCCGAGCGCGTCGAGTTGCGCGGGCGAGAGCGCGCGCAGCACTTCGTCGTCCACGCGTGCGACGAACTGACTCGTGCGATTGGCGATCGCCATGGCACGCTCGAGCTGCCGCTGCGCGCGCACCCCTTCGAGCGCCGGTGGCGTGCGCGCAAAGTCGGTGTAGAAGAAGAGCATCGTCAACGCAGAGAAAAACACCGAGAGCACCGCGGCGACATCGAGCTGCACGCCGGCGGCCAGCCCCACCGCCGTGGCGAGAAAGACGAACACCGCGTCTTTTGCATCATCGAGCGCGGTACGAAAGCGCACCGCCGCCACGATCCCCGCGAGACTGAACGCGAGCGCCAGCGAGCTCTTGACGAGTACGACCACGCCGGCGACGACCACCGGGAGGAGCACGAGCGTCTGCACGGTGGACTGCGAGTAACCTTTGCGCTGCCGCGTGTGCATGTAGGTCCAGGCCACCGGCAGCGCGAGCAGGAGCGCCCCGGTCATGGCGATGGCGGTGGCGATGCCTGGCGGGATCGCCACGGTCGCGGTGGCGGCCTCGAGCGCAGCGCTCCGACCGAGCACGTCGGTCCCCACCCCTCGCGTGCTGGCGAGCCCAGCGCGCAGATCGGCCTGCCAGGCGGGCGGGAGGAGGTGCCAGCCGGCGGTGGCCGATGCGAACAGCACCACGTAGTAGAGCGCGACCCGGAGCGGAAGATCGTACCCGAACCCGCGAGGGGGGCGCGCGGGGGTGGAGGCGGACATGCGGAGAACGTACGGGCGGACCGTCATCCGGCAATCATCACATTGCCGGTAACACGCACGCGGGGTACCCTCTGGCGTGCCACTCCCCCGCTCTGCTTTCCGCCGCGTCCTCCGTCGCGGCCTTGTGCTCGCGGCGAGCGCGATGCTCGCGAGCTGCGCGTCGGCACCGCCCGGTCACGCGCAATCGCCGCCCCCTTCGCCAGGTGGCGAACAGCCGACCAGCGCACCGCCCGCCCTCGTGGTGGTCTTCACGGTCGACCAGATGCGCGCCGACTATCTCGACCGCTTCGGCACGCAGTTCACCGGCGGGCTCGCGCGACTCGTGAAGGAAGGGACGCGCTTCACCAACGCCGTGCATGATCACGCGATCACCGAGACGGCGCCGGGACATGCGGCGATCCTTTCGGGGCGCTTTCCGCGCAGCACCGGGATCACCGCCAACATCTTCGGCGTCGAAGACGCGAGCATGCCGCTCGTGCTCGGCGACGGACCGGGCGCCTCGCCGAGACGCTTTCGCGGCACCACGCTGGCCGACTGGATGGCCGCGCGCGATCGACGCACGCGCGTGCTCTCGGTGTCCATGAAGGATCGCGGCGCCATCCTGCCCGTCGCGCGCGAGCACTGGTCGGTGTTCTGGTACAGCCCCGACGGCGCGTTCACCACGAGTCGCTATTACGGCGACACGGTCCCCACGTGGGTCACGCAGGCCAACATCGCACCCGACGCATGGCGCACCGCCGGTCGCGCCTGGACGCTCGCACTCCCGGAGGCGATGTACAGCGAGCCCGACTCGGTTGCCGAGGAATCATCAGGGACGGACTTCGCCTTTCCGCACGCCATTCCCGCGGACACGCTGATGGCCGCCGGTTACGTGCGCACCACGCCCATGATCGACTCGATCACGCTGGCCTTCGCATGGCGCGGCGTGCGCGCCATGCAACTTGGCGCGCGCGCGGGCGGCACGGACCTGCTGGCAGTCTCGCTCAGTGCCACCGATTACATCGGCCATCGCTTTGGCCCGGACTCGCGCGAGATCCATGATCAGCTCATCCGCCTCGATCGTTCGCTCGGGTGGTTTCTCGATTCGCTCACCGCATTGCGCGGCGCGGATCGCGTGCTCGTCGCACTGACGGCCGACCACGGCGTGCAGCGCATTCCTGCGCTGGCCGCGCGCACGTGGAAGGGGCCCGGACTCGCGCCGACGCGCGTGACCCTCGAGGACACGTGGCAGGGCTTCCTCGCCTGGATGGCGCGCGCGAAGGGCGATACGAACATCGTCGCCTTCGAGAACGGCGTGCTGCTGGCCAATCGCGAGCGTCTCGCCAAGGGCAAAGTGTCCGCTGCGGTGTTGGCCGACACGTTCGTTGCACGCATGCGCACGGCGCCGCACGTGCTGCGCGCGGAGACCTTCACGGCGATGGCAGCGGCCGACACGGTGCAGGACGAGATCGCGCGGCGATGGCTGCACATGTTCGATCCCGGCGGCGTCGCGCTCGCCGCGGTGACGCTCGAGCCGGGCAACATCTGGAGTGAGCGACTCGTGGCCACGCACGGCACACCGCACCACGACGATGCGCATGTCCCGCTGCTCTTCTGGGGCGCGGGGATCGCACCCGCCACACGCACGGAGCGCGTGCGCGTCGTCGACCTCGCGCCCACGCTGGCGGACTGGCTGGGTGTCAGGCCAACGGAGCGCGTGGACGGGCGGGTGCTGCCACTGGCGCGAAGCGCACCGTCACACTAGCCGCCATGCGGGTGTCGTCGAGCGCGGAGAGCATCGCCATCGCGCTCGCCCAGCGCGTGTCTGGCATCGGTTCGAGCGCGCGCATCACGGCGATGCCGAGTGCATCGGGCGTCTCGGGGCGCAGTCGTCGCGGATCGGCGGCGGGCGCGCCGAGTGCGGCGCGCGAGAGCAGTTGCGACAGCGACAGTCCCGCGTGGGGGCTCACGCCGGTGAGACA
>JALOPS010000085.1:0-13676 GCA_025453745.1 Gemmatimonadaceae bacterium | reverse complement strand
GGCACGCGCGTCCACCGGGTCGCCACCGAGCTGTTCGGGAGCCATGTAGTCGACGGTGCCGATCACATGGCCGGTGGAGGTCAGCCGTCGCGCGGCCTCTCGTGCATCGTCGACCAGTCGCGCCACGCCGAAGTCGGTGACCTTGAGCACGCCGGCCTGATCGACCAGCAGGTTCGCGGGCTTGATGTCGCGATGGATCACACCGGCTTCATGTGCCGCGCCCAGTGCGCGGCAGAGCTGCAGCGCGATGGCGTGCACCGCGCCGACGGAGAGCGTGTGCTCCTGTCGCAGGACTTCGCCCAGCGAGCGTCCGGCGACGTACTCCATGGTGAGGTAGTAGCGTCCCTCGAAGACGCCCAGGTCGTGCGTGCGCACCACGTTGCGGTGCGCGATGCGCCGTGCGAGTCGGATCTCTTCACGAAAGCGCGCGACGAGCGAATCATCGTCGGCCGCGAGCAGCTCGGGGCGTACGGTCTTGAGTGCGACCACTTCGTGCAGCTCGCGGTCGATGGCGCGATAGACCTCGCCCATGCCACCGCTGCCGAGGAGCGCGGTGATCTCGTAGCGCTGTGCAAAGCGTGCGCCCACCTCGAGTCGGCTGACCATTGCGGGGGCCGATGTCGCGTGCGGCGTGCGCAGCAGTGCGACGAGTTCGTCTTTCGTGCGCAGCTCCTCGACCAGCGCACCAAAGGCGTGCGCCAGCTCGGCGACTTCGCGCGGCGCGTGTGCAGGCAGGGCCACGGTGTCCGTGCCATCCCGCACGGCGCGTGTGGCGCGTGCCAAGGTGCGCAGCGGCGCCGCGATGCGGCGGGCCTGCCAGAGCCCGGTCACGAGCGCGAGCGCGAGACCGATGACCAACGCGATGACTCCCGACGTGCGCAGCGGATCGATCGTTGCCATGGCCAGTCGCGTGGCGCGGAGCCCCACGAGCAGACCGACGGTGTCGCCATTGGCGGTCGTCAATGGCAGTGCACGCCCCTCGTAGGCCTCGCGGCCGTCGTGCAGGTCCACCGCGCCGTGCGGCGTGCGTTGCCCGAGCGCGCGGGTCACGTCGCCCCGGCGATCCGGCGCGACGGTGGTGACCGTCACGTGCGGCGCCCCGAGTGTGTCGAGCGTCGCGAGCACCAGCTCGGTGCGCGCCTGTCGCGCGAGTGTGGCAATCGCCGCGCTGTCCAGCGGTGTGGCCGCAATCACCGCGCCACGCACGACACCACCAGGCGCGCGTACCGGTACCGCCACCGCCTGGAAGAGCAGGTCGCCCTCGTCGGCGGGCTCGAGCCAACTGCCTCGCGTGGCATCACCGGCGAGCGCACGGCGCACCAGCGCGCCATCACCAAAGGACTCGCCTCGACGGCCGGGATGCCGCGTCCACGCGAGCAGCACGCCCGCATCGTCGACGAGCATCACCCAGTCGACGCCGAGTTGATCGCGATACTCTTCGGCCTGATCGAGCAGCGACGCAGAGTCGCCGGCGGCGCGCGCGGCCTCGAAGGCGGCGTGATACGCGGGGACGCGCACGAGGCCGTGCGCGACGCGGGCGAGACCGTCATCGCGGGCGCGCACGGCATCGGCGAGGGTGGTGGCGACCGCATCGAGTTCCACGCGCAGGGTGGCCTCGGCGATCGCGCGCGCGCGCCGCGCCGTGAGCGCATAGACCAGGAGCAGCGAGAGCGTGACGACGACTGCCGTCGCCGCGAAGATCTGCGTGGCCAGCCCGCGGGCCGGCCGGTCAGTATCGCCGGCCACGGGCGTCGTAGGGCTTGCCGACCTTGTCGAGATGGGGCAATGCGCGATAGGCGCGCGCATCGAGCGTGACACGCACCGCCTGCGTGAGCGGCACGCGGAGTGCCACCTGCTGCGCACCGCCGCGCTCGTGCCAGACGTGCAGCGTGTAGTTGCCGGCGGGTACATCGCCCAGCGCGAAGTGTCCCGTCCGATCGGCGCGCGTCGCAAAGCGCGTCGCGTGCACGAGCACGATCGCCGACATCTTCGCGTGCACGTTGCAATAGAGGCGGAGCACGCCGGGGCGTGAGACCGTCACGTCGCGCGATTCGCCGCGACCATACAGCCCGAGATCGAAGGCGAGCGGCTCCGCACGCGAGAACACATTGTGATCGAAGCCGTCGGCGTTGGGAAAGACGAGCGTGGATCCCGACGGCACGAGCGTCACGTGCGGCACGAAGGTCTTGCGCTCGGTGAGAATGGTCGTGCGCACCGGCGGTGCGGCGGCGAGTCCGGGGCCGTCGAGCCAGACCAGCACGTCGTCGAGATCGCGTGGCGTCTCGATGCGATCGAGCAGCGTGATGAGCCCCTCGACGGCATGCGTCGCATGCCGCGTGTCGGACAAGAGGCGTGTGGCGTGCAGGACAACTGCACCAATGAGTGCAGATCGGTAGACAGCGATGAGGAGCGCGGGCATCGTCACGCGCCACAACATCGAGACGGAGCGGTCGTGTTCGCGAGGGTCTGCCGGTTTGTCCTACAGCCGCACCGGACGGTGTGGTATCTCTGCGCGCTCGTGGTCGCGACGCCCGCGACCTCTGCGCGACTCGTGGCGCAGTCGCGCGACGCGCCGCAGGTCACGGTGAGCGGTAGCGTGCTGGTGCATACGTTCGTGACGTCGTCGCGCACAAACAACATCGACGTGCCGCAGTTTGCCGTGCGTCGCGACGGCACCGACTCGCTGGGCGACGGTGGCGGGCTCGGCCTCAGCGTGCGACAAACGCGGCTGGCCGTTCGCGCGTTCTGGCCCGATCTCCTTGGAGGCGAGCTGCGCACGGAGATCGACGCGGACTTCTTTGGCGGACAGCAGCAGAACAGTGCGGGGGCGCTCGTGCCGCTCTTTCGCGTGCGGCGCGCGGTCGCGGAGTGGCGCGGCGATCGCAGCCACGTGCTGATCGGCCAGGAGGTGCCGCTCATCGCCGAGCACAATCCGGTCACGCTTGCCTCGATCGGCGTGTCGGGGCTCTCGGGCTCGGGCAATCTCTGGTTGTGGCTGCCGCAACTGCGCGCGGGGTACACCATCGCGCAGCGCGGCACGGTGCGCGTGGGGTTCGACGGTGCGGTGGTGGCCCCCACGAGCAATGAGGCGGCGGGTGCGCTCCTTCGGCAGCCCGACCGCGCCGAGCAGAGCATGCGTCCGGCGTTCGAGGGGCGCGCGGTGGTGCGGTGGGGGCGCGAAGCCGGCGCGGGCGAGGTGAGTGCCGGCGGGCATCACGGATGGATGGCGACCGCGGGCGACTCGCTGCTTGTCTCGCGGGCGGTGGCGGTGGCCGCGCGGGTCCCGCTGGGTCGGAGCGTGGCGATCACCGGAGAGTGGTTTCGCGGCCAGGCGCTCGCCGGGTTGGGCGGCGGGGGGGTGGGGCAACAGCTCGGCGTCGGCAACCTCCCGGTTCGCACGACCGGCGGGTGGGCGCAGCTCGTCGCGCAGCTTCCGCGGTCCGTTGAGGTTGCGGCCGGTGCGGGGGCGGACGATCCGCGCGATGCGGAGCTGGCACCTGCGGGGCGGCTCCACAACCGGACGCTGATGGCCAGCGCCTCGTGGCGACCGTCCCCCATCGTGGCGGCGCTCGAGGTGCGGGAGATCGCCACGCGGTACCGGGGTGGGACGGCCCGTGCCGTTCACCTGAATGTGGCCCTGGGCGTGACGTTCTAGCCCGAAGTTGCCGGCCTCAACTGGTCATTTTCGTGACGCACCTAACAGACTGTGACCAGAACGCGCACCATTCTTCTAGATCCTACCCCGACTCAGGAGTCCCTGGTGGCCCTCTGGAAAGAACAGCCCGCGTCGACCAAGCCGGCGCCGCTCCCCTCGCTCTCGCTCGATGCGTCTCCCCGCGCGAGCGACAATGGCGCCGATCTGACGACCACGCGCGAAACGCCGCGCTTCAACGCCTCGGTCCCCGGGCGCGAGATGACCGAGTCGATCATCGGCAGTGATCTGACCATCGAAGGCAAGATCGAAGGACGCGGCCATGTGCGCATTGCGGGTCGCTTCAAGGGCGATGTGGTGGTCGATGGCAACCTGACGATCGATCAGGGGGCCAAGCTCATCGGCGGCATGAAGGCGACGGCGATCACGGTGGCCGGCGAAGTGCAGGGCAACGTGCTCGATGCGGCGCGCGTGGAGTTGCTCGCGTCTGCGGCACTGGTGGGCGATGTGCGCGCGGCCACGCTCACGGTTGCCCCGGGCTCGCGGATGCGCGGGCATGTGGAGTGCGGCTGGGGTGATGCGGCGGCGTCGACGTCTTCGTCGTCATCTTCGTCATCGTCCAAGTCGACGATGCGCGAGAAGGAACCGGTCGAGGCGCTCGACGCGGCGTCATGAACGTCGTTCGCAAGGGGCTCCCCGGCGCGACGCGGATCTGTCCGCACTGTCGCGCCACGATTCTCGAGAGCTCCGCGCGCTGTCCGCAGTGTCTCAAGCACCTGCGTGTCGATCCCGATGCGGCGAGCCGCGCGGCGAACACGCAGGTGCCCTTTCGCGTGGAAGGCACGATCAAGCGCACGATCGGTGACGAGCCGGCGGAGTATGCGATCGTGCTCGTGCTGCGCGACGAGCGCGGGCAGGAAGTGAGCCGCCAGGTGATGGGCGTGGGTGCGCTGCCGCCGGGGGCGGAGCGCACCTTTGCGCTGAGTGTGGAGCTGACGAGTGCCGGGCGCGCGGCGGCGGTGGGACGCGGGTAGCGCCTACGGCGACTTGGGCGGGACGGCGCGCGCATGCACGAATGGCACGGCGGCGCCGCCGTAGAACACCCGCGCACCCTCCCGCTCGCGCGCGGTCCGCTGCAGCATCCCCTTGAGCCCCGGCGCGAGATCGCGCTGCATCGGGGTGAGCACCGAGTCGATGCGCTCGGGCGTCTGCCAGAACATGCGCCAGAACGCCTTCTCCGTCGCCTTCGTGGTATCGACGGCAGCCTTCGATATGCCGACGGCGCCCGCGGCGGTGAGATAGCGGGCCAGCGGACGATAGAGCTCGCGCGTCTGCACGCCGAAGACGGAATCGATGACCTGCAGTCGCACGATCTGCTCTTGCGACAAGAACAGCGAATCCGCTTCGCGGATGATCACCCGCGCCAGGCTGGTGGTGTTGCGCAGATAGAACGCGGTCAACGAGTCCTCTCCGCGGCGCTCCCACCTGCGATTCACGCGCACGGGCTCGATGGCGCGCGCGAGCGACTGCACGTCGAAGTTGCGCGACATGTTGATCCACACATCGAGCACCACGCGGAACGGATCGCGCGTGAGCGTGCGCGCTGGGCGCGTCTCGGCGAAGCGTGGGTTCACGTCGTAGCGAAAGCGCCGCGTGGCTGCGTCGAATCCGCGCGGTACGAGCAATGTGGGATCGATGGCCGGCGCACTCCCCCACCCGCGCATGCCGTCGCGCCCATGCACGAGCTGATCGACGCCACCGAGCACGTTGTGGAAGAACAGCGTGACCCCCGCGCGGCGACTGATCGCCCGTGGCAATGGCGGCTCCCACTGCAACTGGTTGGTCAACGTCCACGGGCCGCGGCAGCCGTTGCGCGCCGCCACACGTCCCGCGTACGCACGCAAGCACTGCCGCGCGGTGACTGATCCGGTCTCGCGCAACGCCGCGAGCTGCGCGCTCAGCGCGACATCGCCGGCACCCACATCGGGAATGAACGCCCGATCGCCACTGCGCCCGTCACCGTCGATGTCACCCTGCACGATTGGCGTGAACGGCAAGCCGGACTGTGCGCGGAGGGCGAGCGTCAACGCGCCGATGCGATCGCGATTGAATCCCACCTGTCCGATGAGCATGTGCCGCGCGTCGCTGAGCGCCGGTGCCCATTCGACTGCGCGCGGATCGCCGAACGCCGCGCCGTCGAAGCCTCGGAACTGATTCCGCGCCTGTTGCAGCGTGTACGACACCGAGAGAAAGGGCCAGCGCTCCCATCGGTCAGCCTGGATGTCGGTGCTCACAGTGGCAGTGAGCTGTCCGGCGGCGCCGCGGAGGTCGCTGCGCAGCACGCCGACCCGCGTGAAGTCCGCCGAGCGCCGTGACGCGGCGGCCGACACCGCGCCGCTCGTCGCGTCGATGGCGGTGAACGGGACGTACAGCGGGCGACCGCCATCGAAGTCCAGTCGCCCTTGCGGCGTGCCGGCAAAGTTCGCATCGACGGTCGACGGCAGCCCGAGCGAGTACGACCCGAGGGCATTGACGCGCATGAGCAGACTCCAGCGCGCGGTGTTGAAGTCGAGCGAGGCACGCCACGATCGTGGCACATCGTAGCCGCGATCGAACAGCAGCACCGATGGCGCACGCTCGGCGAGCACACCGCCGCCGCCGATGCACTGCGATGGAATCGTCGCGGCGTCGCCCAGGAAGCGATTCCAGTCGGGCGCGGGCACCGCGGCGCCCACACACGACAGCGATAGCGTGCTCCCCGGCAGCCCGGTGCGCGCGGCGACGCTGGCGACCTGTTCGGGAAGCAGGAGACTGCGGAACTCGCCGATCCCCCCACGCAGTACGCCGGTGGCATAGCGATAGAAGCGGCCGATGGAGTTGGAACTCATGCCGTTCCCGTTGCGCTGCGACCGATTGAAGAAATAGGTGAAGCCCACGCGCGGGCTCACATGCACGCGCGTGGGGGCAACGCCGGTGCGCACCCCGAGTGCGGCGTCCACAGCGGGATTTGCGGCCAGCGCGGACGCGAGTCCCGAGCCCTCCACGCGCGCACCATAGATGATGTTGAAGAAGCGGCTCGGTGCATACGTGTGCGACAGGGCGCCTGCGACGTTCCACGTGGTGCCCACGCGGTCGGGGAGCACGAGCGTGCGCGAGAAGCTGGCGGCGCGACCGGCGAGCAGGTCATCGATCGACTGAAAGCCGTAGCGCCCGAGCACGTCGCCGCCACCCGCTTGCCGACTGCCATCGACGCGCCCCCAGACAATGCCGCGCAGCAAATGCCGGCGGCCGCGGACGTTGCGCATGGTCTCGTTGGAGCCCTCGAGCGTCCATCGCCGTGTCGATTGCGCCGCCTGATCACCCCCCAGCGCCACGCTCGTACTGCCATCGATGTCGCTCGTGTCGGACGGCACGAGTACCGAGACGCGCGGCAGGGCGAGATACGGATCGCCCGCGGTGCGCGTGAGGTTGGCGTTGAGTTTGGTGACGTTGTAGATGCTGAAGCCGGGGCCGAAGAAGTGGCCGAGCGTGAGCATGCTCCCCACGCCTGTTTCGCGCCGCTCGCCCGCGCTGGCGGGCGCCGTGAGTGGGCCAACGCCCACGGCGCCGTCTCGCGAGACGTTCACGATCGACGTCAGCGACCGCTGCCAGGTGGAATCGCGGATGTCATCGAAACGCGCGAGCAACGTGACCGCATCCCGTTGCTGCGAGGTGGGCACGCCGCTCGCACTCAGCGGCAGCCCCACGCGCTGCGACGCGGCGCGCAGCCGCGCGATGGAGTCCACCGCTACGCCCATGAGCGTGAAGGGGAGCGGATCAGTGCCGCTCAGCGTCGCGGGGTCACTGCTGACGCGCGTGGCATCGACCGCGACGTTGTACGTGAGCGTCTGCCGAATCGCTTCACCGTTGGCGCCGACGCTGGCGCGCACGGTTTGCGCGCGTGCGCCGAGCACTTCACCCACACGATCCGTCCGCTGGAGCGCAGAGGGTTCGAGCGTGACATAGCTCTGGGCGATCTGAAACTGTCGGTCACCGGCGCCGATGCGGGCATCGATGTTCGCACCCGCAAAGCCACCGCGCGTCGCGTCGTAGGTGGCACCGGTCACGCGCGTCTC
The DNA here is from genome assembly GCA_025453745.1 of Gemmatimonadaceae bacterium. GTDB lineage: Bacteria > Gemmatimonadota > Gemmatimonadetes > Gemmatimonadales > Gemmatimonadaceae > JALOPS01. Next base: position 5,909 of record JALOPS010000085.1, on the reverse strand, counting down.
GACCCGTGCCGCGCGCGGCAGCACCGCCGACCCCAATGCCATCCCGTTGAGCGTCGTGAGGTTGGTGCCCGGCGGCGCGCCGAGCATCGACAGACCCCCGGGTCCTACCGTGATGCCAGGCATCATGGTGGTGATCGCCGTGAGGTTGCCAGCAATCGTTGGCGACACCTGCCCAGCGACCCCTTCCACCCACCGCTCGGCAGAGCCGACTTCCTGCGTCATCGCGCCCACTGCGGTACGCACGCGCTCGGGCTTTGCCGCCCGCACATTCACCGCCGCGAGCGTCGCCAAATCGACGGAGAGCACGAAATCGGCGACGAGCACGCGCTCGGTACCAATGCGTTGCACGCGCCGTCGCGCGCTCCGCAGACGCGGTGCACTCACCGCCACCAGATAGTCGCCCGTACCGGGATCGAAGGTGACCTCGTAGCGCCCGGTCGAGTCGGTACGCGTCTGCTGCACGGCGCGGTCGGGGCCGCGCGTGACAAAGACCGTGGCAGCCGCGACGATGCGCGAGGAGTCGTCGGTGACGCGACCCCGGATGATATCTGCCGTTTGTGCCGCGAGCGGCGCGGCGGCGGGCGCGGCGATGCACACCGCGCCCAGCACGACATGACGGATCGACGAGAGGCGCATGAGCGGTTGGACACCCGCATGGCAGAAAGCGATGACCCGGGCCCGCGTCGGCCGTGTCGTATCATGCCGCTTCCGGGACGATCGCGCTACCCATAGCGTTGCCGTGCATGAACGACACGCCAACCCTGCGGCTCTCGACACCCGAACCGCTGGCGATGATCCGCGTCGTCGTCGCGCCGAGCGAGATGCCGCGCATCGTGGCGCCCGCGCTGCAGGAGTTGGTGACCGTGCTCGCCGCACAGCAGGTGCGACCGCGTGGCGCGTGGTTGACGTATCACTTCCGTCGACCGACGGACACCTTTGACGTCGCCATCTGCATGCCGGTGGCGCAACCGGTGGCGCCGATGGGTCGGGTGCAGCCGGGCGAGCTGCCGGCGGTGCCCGTGGCGTGCACCACGCACTACGGACCCTACGACGAGCTTCGCGCCGCGTGGAAGGCGCTCTCGGACTGGATCGTCGCGCAGGGGCATACTGCAGCCGCCGATCGGTGGGAACGCTACGTCACCGGACCTGACTCACTGCTCGCGCCGTCCCTGTGGCGCACGGAGCTTTCGCAGCCGCTGCGCGACGCGCACACGCCACGCACGGGCTGACGTAGCACCGCCGCTGCGCGTGTCAGCGCTGCGGCGGTGTACCGCGCATCCGTCTCCACGCGTGCACGAGTGTCGGTCGCACGATCTGATGCACGACCGCCGAGACGACAGCGAGCACCGTGACGATCACGAGTGGAATGGTGGCGCCAAACGTCCACGCCATCCCGAGCAGTAGCCCGAGCGCGCACTCCACGCGCGCGACGGGAAAGAGCACGGCGCTGGCGAGTATCGCGAGGAAGACGGGGAACGTGACCGCATCCGTGCCGAACTCGAAGGCGAGTGCCAGCGTGCCGCCGAACGCGAGCGCGAAGAGGCCGTTCCGCAGCGCGAGATGTCGCGTACGGCGCTGTATCTGCACATCCTCCGTCTTCATGGCGCGCCGCTGCACACGCGTGAGCGCGACATAGGTCAGCGCCGGGAGCAGGAGCACGTTCCACCAGTTCGAGACGCCGGGCAGCTCGTCGCGCGCGAGCAGATGATGTGTGACCACACCACCGTGCGCGTGTTGCCACGCGAGTTGTGCAAGTACGAGGGCCAGCACGATCACGGCCGCGATCGCCGGAGGTACCATGCTGCGCCGTCCGACGGAGTGGGCGGTGCTCATCGTCCTCCACCTGCCGACAGCGCGAACGCCGCCAGCACGCCGTCGCGCGGTGCGCGTGTCGACCACACGAACGGTGTTGTCATCGGAGGTGGCGGCAATGATCGGCGGGCTGTTCGATCTCATGATGGCACCGCCGTAGACCACGCGAAACCCCTGCCGACTCGCGCATCGTCGCGCTCAGCGCCCGCTACGCAGCCATTCGATCGCACGCGACACCGCACTGTCGGCCACGACGATGCGCTCGTCGGGCTGCACCTGCTCGCCAAACGGTACGCGGTTGCGGTCGGCCATGGTCGATACGGTGAGATTCAGCAATGCGCCGTCCGCCAAGGGAAACCCAAGGTTGGCGGTGGAGAGCCCGCACGTCGCGCTGCCGAAGAAGCGCGTGTTCGCCCGCGCCTTGAACGCGATGGCGACAGCTTCGCCCGAGCTGGCCACGCGGTTGTCGATCAAGACGGCCACGGGCGGCGCGCTCGCGCGCAGCACATATGGTGTGGTGACGCGCTGAATGTCGCTGCCCGCCAAGCGCGCCGCGCCCGACTGGTACTCCCACACGGTGGTGACTCCCGTCGGATCGATGAAGTGACCGATCACCCCGTCACCCAGAACGGGGCCGACGCCCGCGACCATCGGCCACATGTTGCCACCGCCGTTGCCGCGCGGATCGACGATCCATCCGACCACGCCCGGCACGTCGCGCGTCTGAATTCCACTCCGCAACCCGGCCGCCAGTGCGCTCGCCTGCGCACTCGTGCCACTGAAGGCCGGCACGCGGACATAGCCGATCGTCGGCGGAACCGTGGCGTCCGGCACCGTGGCCGCCGCGCATTGCCGCACCGGCACGAACAACACCTGGCCCGAGGGGAGACGGAACGAGCTGTGCCCGTCGCCCAGCAGCGTGAGCGCGGTGCGCAACGCGGGCACCAGCTCGTCGACAGCGCGCGCACCGGTGGCCGCGGCGCGCACCTGCGTGCCGAACGCCGCCCAGTCGATGCGCAGCCGGTTGATGGAGTTGGTCTGCATCAACCGGATCACGTTGTCCAGATACGCGGCCGTCTGCGCGACGTCTGTTGGCGGCGGCGGGGCGACGGGCGCGGGCTCGGCCGAGCAGGCGGCCAGGAACACACAGAGCGCGATCGCGTGCGGGGCACGTCGACGATGCGAACGGCGACCGAACAGTCGGTGCATGGCGCAAGACGCGACGCGACGAACGACATGATCGCCGATGCGTCCGCAACTCACCGGAGGATCCGAGGGTTCCGCACGGCGCGCCGGTGAGCACCGCCACGCGCCGCACCGCGGCTACGCGCGCAGCCTCACGAGTAGCCACGCACCTATGCCAACCGCCAGCGTGATCGCCACTGGCGCATACAGTCGCAGCACCGTACGGGAGTTGCCGGCCAGCAGGAAGACCACCGTGTTGACGAACAGCAGGCCAGCGACGCCGATGACCGACCACCCGAGCGGCGCGCGCGTGTCGACGGTCCAGATCGCCATGGCGAGCGCGACCGCGGTGAGCACGACGAGGCCCACGCGCACCACGCGAGGCGGCCCGGCTGGTGGCTGTGGCGACGTCGGCACGGTGTCCTCCCGTGGTGATCAGTGTGCGGCGCCGCGTGGAGACTATGCTGCCGCCGCCCGTGCTGCCACTCAGTGCCGAGGTTGATCGGGCAGCGCATACGCCACCAGCACGCCGCCACTCGGTGCGCCGTTCTTCCCGCCACCCGCGGCGATCACGAGATACTGTCGCCCGTTCACCATGTAGGTCGATGGCGTCGCGTTGCCCGCGAACGGAAGCGGCGCCTCCCAGAGCACGCGCCCGGTGCGCTTGTCGAACGCGCGAATGGTGTTGTCGTACGTCGTGGCCGCGATGAAGAGCAGCCCGTTCTTCGTGACGATCGCACCGCCGTAGTTGTCGGTGCCGGTGTCGCGCAGCCCCTGCGCGGCGAGCTTCGGATAGACGCCCAGCGGTACCGACCAGCGCGTGCGCCCCGTGTTGAGGTCGATGGCGTTGAGCGTACCCCACGGCGGCTTGATGGCCGGGTACCCCTCGTGATCGAGGAAGATGTCGAAGCCGGTTGCGCGATACGGCAGTACGGTGGGGTTGTGTGCCGCGGTGGTGGCCACGTCGACACCCGTGACGAGGTACGTCACCAGGTCGCTGATGGTCGCGGCATCGAGCGTGGAGGCAAAGCCGGGCATGCGGCCGGTGCCGTTGCGCAGCAGTTCGGTGAGCTGCTCACGCGTCTTGCGGGCCGCGATCCCTTCGAGCGAGGGGCCGAGCGCACCGCCGCGCCGATCGTCACCGTGACAGCTTGCGCAATACGCCCCGTACGTCGAGCGATCGCTGCGCGGCACCATCTTGAGCAGCCACGCCATTTCGTTGGCGTTCACATACAGCACGCCCGTTTCGCGATCGAACGCCGGGCCGCCCCACTCGCCGCCGCCGTCGACGCCGGGAAAGATGATCGTGCCCCGCGTGTTGGGCGGCTCGAAGGGATGTGGCGTCGCGTACTCGCGAAAGATCTTGAGCGCCGCGGCACGCGCCTCGGGCGTCCGATCGGTGAGCCCGTCTTCCGTGAGTGACTGGCGCGAGAACGGCCGCGGCAGACGGGGAAACGGCTGTCGCTCTGCGGTGCGCTCGCCCGGCAACGTAGCCGCCGGCATCGGCACACTGTCGATGGGGAAGAGCGAACGCCCTGTTTCGCGCTCGAGCACGTACACGTGCCCGGTCTTGGTGATCTGCGCGACGGCGTCCACGCGGCGTCCGCGATGGCGCACGGTCACGAGCGTGGGCGCCGAAGGGAGATCGCGATCCCACAAGTCGTGGCGCAGCGTCTGCATGTGCCAGCGTCGGCGCCCGGTGCGTGCGTCGAGCGCGAGAATAGAGTTGGCGAAGAGGTTGTCGCCCAACCGGTTGCCGCCGAAGAAATCGAACGACGCCGAGCCGGTGGCGGCAAAGACGATGCCGCGTCGCACGTCGAGCGTGACGCCGCTCCACGCGTTGGCGCCACCTGCCACCTTCCACGCCTTGGCCGGCCACGTGTCGTAGCCGAACTCGCCCGGATGCGGAATGGTGTGAAAGCTCCAGCGCAGTGCGCCGGTCTTCACATCGTAGGCGCGGATGTCGCCCGGTGCACTCGGCAGCGCTTCGGGCACGGTGCTGCCGATGATGAAGAGATCCTCGAAGACCACGCCGGGCGAGCTGGCGCCGACACTCAACCCTTCGATGGCGCGGCCGAGTCCTTCGCGCAGGTCAACGATCCCGTCGCGGCCGAAGCTCCGGATGGGCTGCCCGGTCGTCCGATCGATCGCGTAACGTCGATTGCGGTAGTTGAACAGCACGCGATCGCCGGCGACCACCACCCCGCGATGTCGCAAACGCGAGGTAGGTGCGACGCCATTGTTGGGGTCGAAGCGCCACCGCTCGCGCCCCGTCGCCGCGTCGAGCGCGACCAGCACCACCTTGGGCGTGGTGAAGTACATCGTGCCATCGACGATGACCGGATTGGCCTGGAACTCCGACCCCTCGAACGCATCGCGCGTGTCGTAGCGCCAGGCTTCGCGCAAGCGCGTGACGTTCGCGGGCGTGATCTGGGCGAGCGTGGTGTAGTGCGTGTGGTCGTGGTCGCCATGGACCACGGGCCAGTCGACGGTGCGACGGCCGGCCTGCGCCGGTACGCGAACGGCGACGAGCATGAGGAGTGGCAGAAGCAGACAACGACGCATGCGTGGTCGTGGAGAGGATCGGTGAGTGTGCGTTTCGTCACGCTTCGCCGGAAGGTCCCACGCGCTGTTGACAGGGAAACCGCGATTGTGGGGTGCCGGTACGCCGGGGATGCTTCGAAGGCCACTCGGCCCGGACGTGAACATGCTGGCTCCAGTTGTCGTCGCGCTCGATGGTTCGCCGCTGAGCGAGCAGGCCATTCCACGCGCCGTGGCCATGGCACGCCGAACAGGCGCCCGGCTCGATCTCGTACACGTCGTCTCGCCACCGTACGACCCGGCGGGGCCACACAACGTATCGCCGAGCGATACACAGCTCGATCGCGAGCTTCTCAATGCGGCCCGCGCGC
>JALOPS010000391.1 GCA_025453745.1 Gemmatimonadaceae bacterium | reverse complement strand
ACCAGCCGCGTCCCGCTCACGCTGACGGTCGACACGATCGGCCTGCGCCCGGCCGGCGCGCAGCCCGACAGCGCCTACATCGTGCGGGTGGCCGTCGAGACGGCGAAGGCGCTCGGCTTTCCCGTGGTGCCGAACGCGTCGAGCACCGATGCCAACGTCCCGATCGCGCTCGGCATCCCCGCGATCACGCTCGACGCGGCGGGGCGCGGGCGCGGGGCGCACGCACTCGACGAGAGCTACGAGGACGGGCCGAACGGCTGGCTCGGCCCGCAGTGGGTCGCGCTCGTCACGGCGACGCTGGCGCGGATCGCGCGGTGAGGTGACGGGCGCCTCTCCCCGTGCTCATGCGTGCGGAGCGGGCGTTCACCACGTCCCGCAATGTCATGGCCGACTTCGAGCGACATCGGCAATTCGGCACAACGACTTGGCTGAGCGCTCACGGCGGATTCGCTGCGACGCGCGCGGGGGCCAGAAGCGTTACCCCAGTGTGCCGCCCTGAACGGATCGCACACCGTCTCGATCGGCCACGCGACCATCCTCTGACCACGACGCCATCAAGCGGACCAATGCCCTGAAGCGGAAGGCCAACGACCATGACAACGACCAATGCCCCATCCAGCACAGCTCACGCCTCATACCCGGGTCGTCCGTGAAGAACGAATCATTAATGAGCTGTCATAGCGTGGCGTAGATCATGAGGGTTCTACCTATTGCGAGAGCTTGGTCCGAAGACGACGTTGGCGGCGCTTGCCCCACGCATCTGCGTGATCATCAGTCACCATCGCTCGCCCGAGGAAGAACCACAGCATGGAAACACAACGTGTATCGCCCCACCGATACCGCAGGCCGTTTGCATGCTGCATCGCGCGATTGCTTGCGCTGACTGCATGCAGCGAGGCCCCAGCGCCGTCCACAGCACCGCTGAACGAAACTCCTTCGCTTGCAGTACAGCGAACTGATGCCGGGACAAGCAGCAGTCTCACAGCAGGCGCGCAGGAGTATCAGGTATCCGACGGAAGCGTTCTCTACCGGTATTCTTCGGCGACCGGAATGCTCTCGATCGATCGAGTCAATGAGCATCTGGACATCGTAGTACCCGCATCGCACGTGCACCTCGTCTTGACCGGACTGGCAGCACTAGAGCGGGGCGAGGCACACGAGCACGCCTTCTCTCAGGTCAATCTGACCCCGCCATGCGGCAACGGCGATCTCTCCGGCTGCCAAATGGGTGGTGTACCTGATCAGGCGAACAACAACGAATCGAGTAGCACCGGGGGGCCACGCGTACTCATTCGGCGAGCAAGTGGCTCTTCCGTGCCTACAAATGCAACCTCGGTAGGTGCCCAATCGCTCTTCGGTGATGACCCGTGTGGTGCTATCGGTGCCGCGATCTCCAATCACCGGTTTGCCTGGGCCCAGAAGAAGATCAACGCCAGCAGCGGTCTCCTTTCCCTCAGTGACCTTGCTTCAATTGACCCGAACAGCAATCGCCCAACAATTCGACCTGGGCTCAATCCGCTCGACCTGATCGTAGAAATGCTTGTATCCGCTAAGGAGGAGTGGCAAGGGGAGGTTGAGGGGAGCATTCTGACCGTTCTATGGAATAGGCAGCATTGCTATGGGCGCACGATTCTCGTAGGGCCGTTGAGTACCCCGTACAATTGGGGCGGCGCACAAGGTGGCGGTATACCGCTCGTCTATCGGTGCAATACGGAGCTATGGCAAATCAGCTATGACGGCGGAAACACCTGGACGAGCATTCCGGTGAAGGAATGCCAGTTTGCGCCTCCCATGAACTGAAGCGAAGGGTAGCACTGATTGATCGGCAGCGAGAAGAGTGTGGCCGGCTCGTGCTGCGCTGCACCAGAGAGTTACTCTGTCCCTGCAGTGCGCAGCACTGGGCCGACCCGGAGTCCTGAGCGGCTCGTCTAGTACTCTCCATCGGTGGACAGCGGCGCGCATCGCCCTGCACACGCCTCGTCGTCGCATTTCTCCACGACTCGACGTTTCTCGGGTGTTGCGTGGTCGGTTTGCCGCCGGATCGACAAGTAGGCGTCGATTCGGCGGCCGCCGGATCTCGGATGGACCGCGTTGCAGGAGGGTGGCGCGCTCCACCCGTGGCTTCTTCTGCCCCCCACAGGCTTCATGGCATATGTCAATTCGTTTGGTGTCGGGCGTCGTGGCGTACGTGCACTCTCGAGTTGATCAGCGTGCGCGGGTGCATCGTGGTCTCACCACGCTCGCCGCGACTGCGCTCTTGGCGTGCAGTCCCGCCCCCGGCACGCCCGTGCCAAGCGTAGCGGCGCCCGCGCCGCTGCCCTCGGCACTCGAGATCTGCATGGCGCAAGGCGCCCGGCGTCCGGGCATCGTGGTACCTGCTTCGGCATTCTGGCGTGAGGTCAACACATTCCTCGACGACAGCACCCGCAGAGGGTTCACCCTGGAACCACCGGAGTACCTCGACCGGCTGCTCCAGATGCGGTGGCTCATCCAGTACGGAAGTCAGTCGCCCAAGTGGGTCGTGCGCGTCCCGGGTGATGCGGCCGGGACGCCCGCGCGGCGCTTCGCCTGCGATGCCTACCGCGACACGCTGACCAGCGCACTCTACCTTGGCGTCGCGGATTCGACCGCCGGGCTGCTGGAACCGCGCGCCTACCGGGAACTGACCCGGCACATGCCCCTGCTCGTGCGCGACAGCGTCCTCGTGTTCCGCGAGCCGACCATCGCCGCCGCGGACGCGGCGCACATGATCGACTCCCTCGCCGTCCTCGCGGGGGTCCTGGGCCTCGGGCCTCCACCGGCGGCGTACATCCTGCTCTTCGAGAACCTCGGCAGCCTCCAGGCCCACTACCATCAGCGGTATCCGGATGGTCAGTTCGGGGCGATCGCCCATCTGTCGGGGGAGTTTGTCGCGGTCGCGTTCATCCCGCGTGGGCCGCGAGGCTTCAGCCCGCATGAACTCGCGCATCTGCTCGTGCGCCCGACCAAGGAGGAGGCCCGGCGGAGCCGGGTCGAGTTCCCGGTTCACGCAAACGAGGCGCTGGCCGTGGCGCTGGGTGGAAACTCCGATCGCGGATACCGCGCGGTTGCCGGCGAAACCGACAGGCTGCACGCGGCGGCTCGCATCACCGCGACCCTCGATTCCACGCTCACGCTGGAGGTGAACTCCGCCCCCCCGCTGAGTAACGGTGTCGTCGTGCTGGCGGGCGTCTACAGCGTTGCCGTGCGTCAGTGCCGCCGCTTTCCCGTCGCATTGCTCTTGCCCCCGGCCGCGCTCCATCCCGACTACGCCGCCACCGCGCTCGCCGCCCGGCTGGGGGTGAGCCGAGACTCCGTCGTTCGGCTGGCGGCAGAGGAGATGGTGAACGACTCGTCGGTCGTGGCCCGCGTGTTGGCGGCAGCAGCGCCGCGCCACACATGTGAGGCGCGGGCGGGCACCGGTCCATAGCGATCACCTGCACCCTTTCTCGTGGCCAGAGCGACGCCCGAAATGCAAGGTCGCTCGTGGGATCACTCGCCCCGGCGACCGGTCATCGGCGATCGCCGCGGACGAGCCGATGCCCCCCGGGGCAGATCCGAGCGGCGCGCCCAGGGACTCCATGAAGAGCCGAGACGGAGCAGGTGCCGCGCCGCCTGCAGCGCCGCCAGCCCGAGCGTTGCACGCAGGTACCGATCACCGCCCGACCCACCACGTCACCTTCGCCAGGAAGACGTGCGTCCCCGGATCGCCGAGCGTGCGGAGCGCGTCGTCGCCGAGCGCCGGCGACGCGAGCGGACCGAGCGC
>JALOPS010000390.1 GCA_025453745.1 Gemmatimonadaceae bacterium | reverse complement strand
CTCACGCGGTGCCGCACTCGACCGCCCTCCCACCCCGCGCCCCATGCCGCACGCGTTCGCCCTGCTCCGCTCCCCCCGTCACCGGGTCGCCGTCGCGGCGCTGCTCCTCGCCACCGCCCTGCCGGCCGCCGCGCAACCGGTCGACCCGCTCGTGACCACCGTGCGCGCGTACCGCATGTCGCACGCGCGCGAGATCCTCGAGCGCTTTGCGGCCTTCCTCGCGCTCCCCAACGAGGCGAACGATTCGGTCAATATCCGGCGCAACGCCGACTTCCTGATGACCGAACTCGCGCGGCGCGGCATCGCCACCCGCCGCCTCGAGTCACCAGGCGCACCACCGGCGGTCTACGGCGAACTGCGCGTGCCCGGTGCCAAGCGCACCGTGCTGCTCTACGCGCACTACGACGGCCAGCCGGTGCGCGCGATCGAGTGGAAGACCAACGCCTGGCAGCCGGTGCTGCTCGACGGACGGCTGGAAGACGGCGCGCGCGAGCACCCACTCACCGACGGTGCCGACCCGTCACGCGAGTCGTGGCGCCTCTACGCGCGCTCGGCGAGCGACGACAAGGCGCCGATCATCGCGATGCTCACCGCGCTCGATGCGCTGCGCGACGCGAAGGTACCACTCACCACCAACCTCAAGTTCTTCTTCGAGGGCGAGGAGGAGGCCGGCTCGTCGCACCTGCGCGCAGTGCTCTCGGCCAATCGCGGGCTGCTCGCCTCGGACGTGTTGCTCTTCTTCGATGGGCCGCGCCATCAGTCGGGCGCGATGCAGGTGGTCTTCGGTGTACGCGGATCGTACGGCGTGTCACTCACCGCGTACGGCCCCGTGCGCCCGCTGCACAGCGGGCACTACGGCAACTGGGCGCCCAATCCGGCGCTCCGCCTGGCACGCCTCATCGCATCGATGCGCGACGACGACGGCACCATTCTCATCCCCGGCTTCTACGACGACGTGCGCGCGCTGAGCGCCGCCGAGCGTGCCGCGCTGGCGACGGTGCCCGATGTCGATGCCGCGCTGCGCGAGGAGCTGCTGCTCGGTGGCACCGAGGCGAAGGGCGCGGCACTCGTCGAGCGGATCACGCGCCCCGCACTCAATGTGCGCGGCTTCGCGAGCGGTGGCGTGGGGAGCGCGGCCACCAACGCCGTGCCCACCATCGCGCGCGCGTCGATCGACTTCCGCCTTGTTCCCAACCAGACGCCGGCGCGCATCAGGCAGCTCGTCGAGGCGCATGCGCGCGCGCAGGGGTGGCACGTGGTGGGCGACACCGCGGACGTCACCCCCGCGCTCCGGCGGCAGCACGACAAGATCCTCGTCGCCGACTTCGCCGAGGGCGGCTATCCCGCGCAGCGCACCGCGCTCGACGAGCCGATCGCGCGCGAGGTGGTGCGCGTGGTGCAGCGGGCGGTCGGTGATTCGGTGGCGCTCCTGCCCACGCTCGGCGGGTCGCTCCCGCTGGCGATCTTCGCGGAGGTGCTCAAGACGCCGATCATCACCGTGCCGACGGTGAACTACGACAACAGCCAGCACGCGCCGAACGAGAACGTGCGGCTCAAGGAGTTCTGGCAGTCGATCGAGATCGTGGCGGTGGTGATGGCGGGGATGGGGGTGACGCCGTGACGGTGATGCGCGGGTGACGGCGGTGCGCGTGGGGTGACGGCAGTGCGCGTGGGCTGACGGCGTGGCGGGCGTTGCGGCACTCCCCGCGTCCTGAGCGAGCCGCGAAGCGGCGAGTCGAAGGACCCCGCAGCGTCGCGAAGCGACGTCTGCGACCGCGAACTCCGCCGTACACCAAACGCCCGCCGCGTGACTGGACACGCCAACTCGTCCGCAGCAAGGTTCCACAATCGGCGCGTGGCATCGATGACGACGCCCGGCTGAACTCAGCTCGGCAGGACGACCGAAGGCAGGCGACATGCGCGCACGAGTGACAGCCGTAGCGACCATCCTGTGCACGACGGCACTCTGCGCCTGCCGAACGCCCCCGCAGCCCGCGGCCGCCACGAGCACCCGCGCCGTCGGGCGTGCATCGCGCGATCCCGACCCGTCCCTTGCCGCGCGCGGCGTGGGCCAGCTGACCATCGTGGTGCGAGAAGCCCGTCGCCCGGATCGGCCAATCGCCGGCGTTGTGGTGGACCTCTGGGAGAGCGACGCACCGCCGCAACGATTCACCGTCGATTCAGCGGGCGTGCTGCGCCTGCCCGAGCTCGCGCCAGCGACGTATCGACTTCGCCTGTCGCAGCTCGGATGGGATCGGCCCACGACGACCGTCCGAGTCGCGGCTGGTTGTCCCGTGGTGCTCGAGGCGTACCTCCAGCGCCTCGTCATGGGCATCTCCGCCGTCATCGTGAGCGGCCCCAACAAGGGAAAGACGATCGAGCCCGGTGCCGGCGAGCCACCCACCCGCCTTGTGACCACGACATGCCGCGGCAGCTGATGCATCCACCGAGCCATCGAGTGCGCATGTCGGCGTTCGCTGCGCCACGCGTGCTCGTCGCCCTTGCCTGCACTTCACTCCTCTGCGGATGTGCGGCATCGTCGGGCGCACTAGGCACAGCAACACTCGACACCGTTCCCACGCAGCGCGTGGTGCGCGATCCGTTCTACCCCGACAGTGCACGTGCCGCCGCCGATATCGGCGTGATCGCGGTGGCCGTGCGGGAACTGGTCCGCCCTGAGCGCGGCATCCCACGCGCACGCGCTATCGTCACCAACGCGCTGGGGCTCACCGTGCGCGAACGGCTGGTCGACACGACCGGGGTGCGTGTGCTCGACTCCATTCCGGCGGGCGTCCACACGGTGGAGGTGCGCCACGATGGGTACGGCGACGTGCGGCTGACGGTACCGGTGGCGGCCGGCTGTCGCGTGGTGGTGGAGGCGTATCTCGCAGCAGACGCTATCGGTGGCGCAGCCGGTACCGCGCACCGTGGACAGCGTGGTCGGGCCACTGTCACGTCGTGCGGGAGGCCGTTCGAGTGAGGCACCTCGCTGCAGTGTCCCGAGCGAGACGCGTCAGGGTCGGCCTGTTGGCACCGTGGCTGATCCTGGTGACTTGCGGGTGCCGCGCGGCCATCATCTCCACGACCTCGGACGTCGCGGTCTATGCGGATCCGTCGATCGCGCCTGCGCGAGAGCTGTCCGTGGTATCGCGCGACGCGGCTCGACCGATGATGAAGATGAACGGCCGCTTGTCGGACAGTACGCGTGCACGCCTTGGCCTGGGCGCGGTACAAGTTGTTGCGCCCGAGATCGATTCGCCGAATGAAGTCCTGAAGTTCACTTCGGTGGACTTGACGTCGGCTTCAAGCTCGGCGGTGGGCTGGGGGCGTGCCGACAGCACAAGCCACGTGTGGATCGACTCGATTCCACCTGGGCGGTATGTCCATCGCACGCGCCGACTCGGGCTGCGCACGCAGATCCGCTCGATCGACGTGCCGCCCGGATGTGTCGTGACGGTCCAAGCCTATCTCGTGAGCTTCGACGGCGAGCTGAAGGTCACGACCGGCTGGCCGATCCCGAGCCGTTCCCAGCGGCTGTGGCAAACCATACAGTCGAGAGTTGCGCCACCTCCCGTCGAGGCCGAGCGTCCGGAACCCGAGTACGACGGCCGAGTGGTGATTCGTTCCTGCGAGCGCACATGAAACCACACGCTGACCGTCTTCTCCTCGCCGCGGGCCTGCTGCTTTGCGGGTGCCGTACGTCTGCCGTACGCGCGACCACCGAGGTCGTTCGCAGCGCGGAGCCGCCGAGCCCGCCGCCGGCGGTGCTCCCGGCGTCCACGCCAGTCGTC
>JALOPS010000389.1 GCA_025453745.1 Gemmatimonadaceae bacterium | reverse complement strand
AAGGGGTTCTTCGACTTCAAGAAGGCGAAGCGTACCGCCAAGCAGCTCGCCGATGACGGTCTCGACGTGCGACTGGGCCCTGCGAGCGCGTTCAGCACGCTCGGCTGGTTCGACGATCCGTTGGTCTCCACCACCGCGCGACTCGATTCGGTGTCGCTGGCCAACACGGTGATCCATGAGATCACCCATTCCACCTTCTTTGCCAAGGGGAAGGTGGCGTTCAACGAGACCTTTGCCACGTTCGTGGGCGGGCAGGGGGCGATCGCGTACTTCGAGGCACAGGGCGACAGCGTGAACGCCGAGAAGGCGCGTGCCGATTGGCGCGACGAGCTGCGCCTGGCGGCGTTCTGGGGCACGCTTGCCGAGGAGCTGCAGCAGGCGTTCGATGCGTTGCCCGATACGGCGCGCGCGGAGCGCCTCGCGGTGCGTGAGCGCATCTACGCGGCGGCGCGTGCGCGCCTCGTGGACTCGATCGGGCCCACACTGGAAACGGTGCCCCCCGGGTGGGCGGCGCGCGTCACGCTCGACAATGCGGTGCTGCTCGCGCGGCGCGTCTACGCCAGCCGTCTCGACGCGTTCGATGCCGTGCATCGGCAGTCTGGTGGTGCGCTCAAGGCATCTGTGCAGCGCCTCATCGCTATCGCGAAGGCGCATCCCGACGATCCGATCGGCGCGGTGGTGGACGCCGCGAAGGAGAGCACCGGGACAGCGCCTGCAGACTCGACACGTCGCGATACGCTCTCCATACGCTCGCTCGGCACCGATACACCGCCCGTCGCGCCGCGCTGACGACGTTACCTGTTGGGTAACAGCGTGAACCGATGGAGCCGCCGCGCATCGAGCGCGCGCTGCGCGAGCTCCTTCATGTCGAGTGCAGCAAGCTGGCCGAGCTCTTCGCCCGTGCTCGGGACGCTCTCCGGCGACTCGCCGAACTCCGCAGCCGCCGAGATCCCTTCGAGCCAGAAGCGATCATCCTTCCGCGCTTCGGCGAGTTGTCGCTGCTTCGCGGCGACGATCTGTGCGACTTCCGCATCCGTCGCGCCGTAGCGCTGCAGGGAATCCGCCGCAAAGAGCACCTCGCGTGCGAGCTCTTCTGCGCGCTCTGGTGCCGACGCAAAGCGCACGGTGATCGTGGCCTCCTCGCGCGGCGCGCGCGCGACGCCCGCTGCGACGTTCACACCGTACGTGCCCCCCATCGCCTCGCGCAGCCGACGTTGCAGTCGCCCGGCGAGCACGTCACTGAGTACTGACAATCCTGTCGCCGTGCGCCGCGACCAGGTGAGCGGTCCGGTGAAGACGAGCGCGGTTTCGCTGCGCGGTTCCTGCCCGCGGCGCACCACGGTCTCCGTGGGGCGCGCCGGGGGCGATACGCCCAGATCGCGCCACCGCTCTCGCCACTGCCACGTGGAGTCCACGCGCGGCGTGCCGGGGACCGATGCGAGGTAGCGCTCGATGAGCGGACGCACCCCCGCAATGGTGAAGCGACCAACCACGAGCAGCGTGATGTCACCTGCGTCGCCAAAGCGCGAGCGATAAAACGCCAGCGCACTATCGAGCGAGGCGCGCGCGAGGTCGGCGGCCGTCAGGCCGCGGGCACGTGCGTGGCCGCGCGTGAGTACGAGACCGATCGTGTCGGCCAGCGCGCGCGCCGGATCGGCCGAGCGATCGCGCAGTGTGGCGCGCTGCCGCTCGAGCAGCGTGTTCCATGCGACGCTGTCGCGGCGCGGTGCGGCCATCGCCAGATGCAGCAGCGTGGCAATCGTCTCCACGTCGCGCGGCTCGGCGACTCCGCTGATCGCTTCGCTGAGCGGTCCGATGGCCATCCCCAGTTGCAGCGTGCTCGCGCCGACCCGGTTCGACAGCGCCACGCGGGAGAAGCGTCCGAGCCCGCTGGCATCCACCGCCGCAGCCGCGAGCAGTGCGCTCGGATAATTCGCGTCACTCGCCAACGACAGCCCGCCCACGCTCAGTGCACGCCATCGCACCAGCTCCGCCGGACCTGTCGTGGGCTTGAGCCACACGCGCATGCCGTTGGACAGTACCCACTCGGTCACGCCACTCGCCGCGTAGCTCCGTTCGCGGACAACACGCCCAGGTGTGGGAGGAGGATCGATCAGCGCGCCCGAGGCACTGCTGTCCACGTACGCGACGAACTGCTGCGCGCGCGCCCGCGCCACCGCACCGGCCCACACACTCGTGTCGGCCAACGCGGCACGGTCCACGGCCGGCGCACGCAGGGCAATCATCGGCGCGATCTGCCAGAGTTCGCGCGCCACGGAGTCGATGGTCGCGGTCGTGATCGTCGGCAACACGTGTGACGCCAAGGCGAGTCGCTCGGTCGGGCCGAGCACGGCTTCACCTTGAGTGACTGCGGCCTGAATCACCTCCACCCACGCCGACGAGGGAATGCGATCGCGCGCGCGCGCCTCGCCATCGATGGTGGCCAGCAGCCGGGCCGCACCACGGTCCCGCTCGGTGGACGTGATGCCGAGTGTCGCGAGGCGACCCAGCTCGATCGCGAGCGCCTCGGTCGCGCGCGCTGTGGCGGTCGCCACGTTGGGTGCGGCCGGTGCGACGATGGCGGTGAGCGCCAGCACCGAGAGCCGACGGTTGAGCCGCGCTTGCTCGACGGTGGCGGCGGTGAACGGCGCATCCGCCTGCGCGCCGCGTTCGGCGAGTCGCCGCTGCAGCGCATCGATCATCAACACCGTCGAGAGCCCTGCGCGATACGCCCCGACGGTGGTGGCCACGCGCGGCATGATGGGCCAGACGAGTGACACACCACGCGCGGTGAGCTCGGTGTCGGTGAGGAGCATCGCGCGTCCACCGACCGATGGCGCCGCCGACAGCGCGGGGCGCGCATCGGGCACGGTGGGCGATGCGGGAATCACGGCAAACGCGGCGCGTGCGGCCGTCAGCGCCGCGCGTGGCTCCACATCACCCACCAGCAGCACGCGCATGCGGCCAGGGCGATACCACCGCGCACGAAACGCCTGCAACTGCTCGAGTGTGAGCGCGCGAATGGTCGTGTCGGTCCCGATGGGTGCGCGGTCTTCATAGCGTGTGCCGGCGAGAAACACGCGCTGCTGCGCGTCGCCCAGGCGGCTCTGTGCACTGCGTCCGAGCCGCCACTCTTCGAGCACGATGGGGCGCTGCCGTTCGAGCGCGCCACGATCGGGCGGGAGCGGCTGTGCCCACTGCGCGAGCACACCGAGTCCGGCGGCAAGTGCCGCCGGCGCGTTGGGCACGGTGAGTTTGTAGACCGTTTCGTCGGCAGAGGTGGTGGCGTTCGCATGCGCGCCGCCGCTCTGACCGAGGCGACTCAAGAGGAAGCGCAGCGAATCGCGGGAGAGCGCGGCCGTGCCCTCGAAGGCCAGATGCTCGATGAGGTGCGCGGCGCCACGTTCGTCATCGCGCTCGAGCGCGCTCCCGGCATCGATCACCAGCCGCAGCTCCACGCGGCCGGCCGGTTCCCCGACTCGGCGTGCGACGAGGCGAATGCCGTTGGGGAGCGAATCGGTGCGGAGGGCGGTGTCACGCGGCAGGGGGGCGCGCAGATCGAGCGGCTGCGCATCGATCTGCCCCGTGCCGCCCAGGAGCGCGAGCGCGAGAAGCGCGCGGCGTCGCGACAAGCGCATGGTCATGCGTTGCCGAACCGCGCACGCAGCGCCGCGCGAAGATCGAGGGTGGCGGCGTCGGGCGCGGCAGGGACTACCGCATCTGAACCTGTCGGCGCGTCCGGCGCACGCACCACCTTCTGCATCGTCGCCAGCACGCCGCGGTCGAGGAAGCGCGAGAC
>JALOPS010000084.1 GCA_025453745.1 Gemmatimonadaceae bacterium | reverse complement strand
CATCGGGACCGGCGCGGCGCACATCGCGGTGGCATGTGTCGCGCACGGGGTGTCTCGCGTGGTGATGCTTGCCGGCGGCGGCATCCTCGATCTCCCAGAAGGCGGGCTGCGACGCGACCGCCCCGGCTATCCGGCGGTGTTTCGCGGAGTGAGCGAACAGCATCTGCTCGCGTGGCAGGCGCTCGAGGTGGCGCAGCTCGAGTACACGCTCATCTGCACGCCCGACCTCACCGATACGCCAGCGACCGGTGTGTATCGCGCCGTCGAACGCTTCATGCCGGAGGGGGGAAAGCGCATCAGTCGCGCCGACGTTGCGGCGGTGATGCTCGACGCACTCGATACCGGGCGGTGGCTCCGCGAGCGGGTGGGGCTCGCGGAGTAGGGCACGCTATCCGCGCCGCCGCGCGCGCGACCGCGCGACGCCGGCGAGCACCGCCAGCCCACCGGCCACGAGGGCGTACGTCGATGGTTCCGGCACCACCGTCGCGGGGGTCTCAAAGCGCGTGATCAATGCGGTGTTGCTCTGCACGCCGCTGGTGCACCCCGCGGTGGTACAGAGGGCCGACGACGCATCGATGCCTTGCACGTTTGCGTCCAGAAACGCCGCGCCCGGGCCCTGCGCCCGCGACTCCGCGAAGTCGGCCATCACATCGAGCAGCAGATTGCCGGCGAGCGGATTGAACGTGAAGGTGCTGCCCGCAATGGTGAAGTTCGGCGCCGACGAACGCACCCCGTCCACGGTGAACGTGGCAAAGAGCCGATGGTCGGCACCGAGGTTGGCGTTGAGGTTTCCGGCATTGAGCGCGTTGATGCCCGCGCCGGTCGTCGAGAGGAAGAGACGGTAGGTGCCGCGGGTCAGTCGTGGATCTTCACTGAAGAGCGTCGTCACGGAATTGAAAAAGGTGAGCCCGGCGATCTGTACCGGGTTCCGGCCAAACAGGTCGGCGCGATAGACCTGCTGGTAGCGCGCGATGACCGACGCGCCAAACGGTCCGCTGTTCTGCGAGCCGAAGTTGTCACCGGGGATGGTTTGTGCCTCCAGTGCTGTGGCGGCGCACATCACGAGAATGGCGACGCGACCGACATGGCGCGCTCGCGGATACTGACGGAGTGTCACGGAAGCTCCTGACGCGGGAAAAGGAACCCGTCTGGCGCGCCCTGGCGCGCGAGACGGGGGTGCGTGGGGCTACGTCGTGGATGCCGTCCCGGATCAAGCTGCCGCGCCCTGCCTTGCCGCACGCGTGTCGTGCGCTCACGTTCCCCGTATCGCGCCGACGCGAAGCCCCGTCGGCGTTCCCACCTTTGGACCGGCCAGGCGTCGACGATGCGATGGACCCCAGGACAACGGAGCGACAACCTCGAGGATCGCCGGGGCGCCGGTGGCGGCAGAATGGGTGGCCGCGGCCTCGGGCTCGGCGGCGTCGTCGTGCTCGGCGTGCTGAGCCTCGTATTCGGTCGCAATCTCTTTCGCGATTTCGGGGTCGATCCCACCGCCGCGCTGCAGGCGCCGTCGGCCGCCGCATCGGCGGACCCCCGTGCGCGCGCTGCGCGCGACAGCGTCGAAGAGCCGATGGTCCGCTTCGTCTCCTTTGTGCTCGACTCCACGCAGAGCTATTGGCAGCGCCAGCTCGGGCCACGCTACCCCGAGGCGAAGCTCGTGCTCTATCGCGGTGCGACGCAGACCGCGTGCGGCGTGGGCCAGTCGCAGTCGGGGCCGTTCTACTGCCCGGCGGATCAGAAGGTCTACATCGACCTCGATTTCTTCGACGAACTCAAGAATCGGTTTGGCGCTCCGGGCGACTTCGCACAGGCGTACGTGCTGGCGCACGAGATCGGGCACCACATCCAGAACGTGACCGGAACCGAACGCCAGGTACGGCAGATGCAGCAGGAGCGGCCGGACCTGGCCAATCAGCTCTCCGTGCGCATGGAGCTGCAGGCGGACTGCTACGCCGGTGTGTGGGGCCATGACGCGGCGCTGCAGCACATCATCGAACCGGGCGACCTCGAGGAAGGACTCGCGGCGGCCGCTGCGGTCGGAGACGACCGGCTGCAGAAGCAGACGAGCGGACGCGTGCAGCCCGAAGCGTTCACGCACGGCACCTCACAGCAGCGCATGCAGTGGTTCAAGCGCGGCTTCGACTCCGGCGACCCGAAGGCCTGCGACTCGTTCGGTGGGCGCTGACGCGCCGCGGGCGCGTCGCCGCATCGCGGTGTTCTGCGGGTCGAATGACGGGGCCGATCCCGCGTATTCGGCGGCGGCGATGGCGCTGGGCGTGGCGATCGCGCGCGCGGGGCATGTGCTCGTCTACGGCGGCTCGCGACTCGGGTTGATGGGGCAGTTGGCCGATGCGGCGATCGGGGAAGGGGGCGAGGTCATCGGTGTGATGCCGCAGTCGCTCGTCGATCGCGAACGTGCACATCGCGGGTTGAACGAACTGCGCGTGGTCGCGTCGATGCACGAGCGCAAGGCGACCATGGCCGACCTCTCCGATGCGTTCATCGCGCTGCCCGGCGGCATCGGCACGCTCGACGAACTCTTCGAGATCTGGACCTGGCGACAGCTCGGCTTGCACGAGAAGCCGCTCGCCCTGTTCGACGTGGCCGACTACTTCGCCCCGATGATCGAGTTTCTCGATCGATCGGTGTCGGCGGGGTTTCTCCGCAGCGAAGGGCGCGCCATGCTCGGTCGGGCGCACTCCGCCGAGGGCGCGCTCGCACTCGTGCAATAGTCTGGCGCTGGCCCCGCGCGCCACGGGTGCGCAGGTTGTCCGTGATCTCACCCCCCTACGCATGCGACACTCCCTTTGCGTTGCCGCGCTGTGCGGTGCGCCGCTGCTCGCCACGTACACGCCGGTACACGCGCAGTCCGCGACCGACGTCGCGCAGTTCGCCGCCCTTGGCTGGCGCCACATCGGTCCCTTTCGCGGGGGGCGCACCAAGGCGGCCGTCGGTGTGCCGCAACGCCCGGGCACGTTCTACATCGGCGTGGTCAACGGCGGCGTCTGGCGTACCACGGACTATGGTCGCGTGTGGACGCCCATCTTCGACGATCAGCCCACGGGCTCCGTCGGCGCGATCGCCGTCGCCCCATCGAATCCCGACATCCTCTTCCTCGGAAGCGGAGAAGGGATGCAGCGCCCCGATCTCTCCGTCGGCGACGGGATGTACGTCTCGCGAGACGCTGGCGCCACCTGGACCCACCTCGGGCTGCGCGACGCACAGCAGATCACGCAGATCGTCGTCGACCCCGTGAATCCCGCGCGGCTCTTCGTCGCCGCGCTCGGCCACCCCTACGGCCCCAACACGGAACGCGGCGTGTATCGCTCGCTCGACGGTGGGCAGTCGTTCACGCGCGTGCTCTATCGCGATTCGTTGACCGGCGCGGCCGATCTGGCCATGGACCCGCGCGATCCCAACACACTCTACGCCGTCCTCTGGCAATCGCAGCACGGTCCGTGGGAAAACGCGGTGTTCACCGGTCCGGGCTCGGGGCTGCACAAGAGCACGGATGGCGGCACCACGTGGCGCGCGATCGGTCGCGGGCTGCCCTCGTACGCGGGTGATGGGCTCGGGCGCATCGGCATCACCGTGGCGCCGAGCGATTCGCGACGGCTCTATGCCACCGTGGAGGCGCGACGTGGCGCAGGGCTCTACCGCTCCGACGATGCCGGCGAGTCGTGGACGCTGGTGAACGATGATCCGCGCACCGTCGCACGCCCTGGTGATGCTGCGGAGGTACGGGTGCATCCCACCAATCCCGACATCGTCTTCGTGCCCACGATCGTGACGTGGAAGTCGATCGACGGCGGGCGCACGTTCACGGGCATTCGCGGGGCGCCGGGCGGCGACGACTATCAGCGCCTGTGGATCGACCCCTCGCGCCCGGACGTGATGCTGCTCGCGGCCGATCAGGGTGCGGTGATCACCGTCAACGGCGGTGCGACGTGGAGCTCGTGGTACAACCAGCCCACGGCGCAGTTCTACCACGTGAGTACCGACAACGCGTTTCCGTACCGTGTGTGCGGCGGGCAGCAGGAGTCGGGATCGGCATGTGTCCAGAGCCGCGGCAACTACGGCTACATCGACTTCCGCAACTGGACGCCGGTGGGCGTGGAGGAGTACGGCTACGTCGCTCCCGATCCGCGTGACCCCGACATCGTCTATGGCGGCAAGGTCTCACGATGGGACCGGCGTACGGGGCAGGTGCAGAACGTGGCGCCGCGGCTGTTTCGCGCGGCCGACTATCGCACCATCCGCACGATGCCGGTGCTCTTCTCACCCATCGACTCGTCGCTCTTGTTCTTTGCGAGCAACCAGGTATGGAGCACGCGCGATGGCGGGGCCACCTGGACGGCGCGGAGCCCTGACCTCACGCGCCGCGACTCGAGTGTGGCGCGCACGCTGGGTGCATACGCTGACCGCGCCGACGCGCGTGCACGGCATCCTGGCGTGATCTATGCGCTGGCGCCGTCGCCGGTGGACTCGAATACGCTGTGGGCCGGCACGGACGACGGGCTGATGCATGTCACGCGTGACGGCGGGAAGAGCTGGCAGAACGTCACGCCGCCAGCGCTCCGCCCGTGGGACAAGATCTCGCAGCTCGACGCGTCGCACCGCGAGGCGGGCACGGTGTACGTGGCGGTGAACTCCATTCGCCTCGACGATCTCCGGCCGCATCTCTATCGTACGCGCGACGGCGGCAAGAGCTGGACGCGCATCGTACGCGGCATCCCCGACGGCACCATCACCAACACGATTCGGGAAGATCCGGTGCGTGCCGGGCTGCTCTTCGCAGGAACCGAACACCAGGTCTACGTGTCGTTCACCGACGGTGACGACTGGCATTCGCTGCGGGGCGCGATGCCGGCCACGTCGATCCGCGATCTGGTCATCAAGGACGACGATCTCGTCGTCGGCACGCACGGGCGCGGCTTCTGGATCTTCGATGACATCACGCCGCTGCGGCAGATGGGCGCGCGAGCAGACAGCGCGACGCTGTATGCGCCGCAGCGGGCGACGCGCGTGCGCTGGACGATGAACACCGACACCCCGCTGCCGCCGGATGAGCCCATCGCCCCGAACCCGCCGGAGGGGGCGCTCATCCACTATCGGCTGCCGGCTGCCGCAAAGGTGGTGCAGCTCGAGATTCGCGATTCCACCGGCGCCGTGGTGCGTCGCTACGCGAGCGATGACCCGCCGGCGTTCGTGGACACGAGCGCCAACATTCCGCGGTACTGGATTCGCCCCGAGCTGCGCCTGGGCACGGCGGCGGGCCTGCATCGCGTTGCGTGGGATCTGCGCGCAGCGACGCCTCTGGGCTTCCGGCAATCGTATCCCATCGCGGCGGTGCCGGCCAACACGGTACTCGAGCCGCGTGGCGAGTGGGTGCTGCCCGGGCGCTACACGGTGCGCCTCACCGTCGATGGTGTGGTGCGTGAGCAGTCGCTCATCGTTCGTATGGATCCGCGCGTGCGGACGCCCACGGCAACGCTGGTCGTGCAGCACGAGCTCAGCCGCTCCTCGCGCGAATGGGCCGACACCCTCGCACAGCGCGCCCGCGATGCGCGCTTCGTGCGTGGCCAAGCCGACGCGGCACGGCCGTTCGTGACGCCGGCACTCGCCGACGAGTGGACGCGCGTGCTCGCGCTGCTCGACCACTTTGCCGGCAATCGACGCGAGGCGGCGTTGCCGGCGGTCGGCGAGCTCTCCGCGCGATTGCAGACCGTCTTCGACGCGAGCGAAGATGCCGACCGCGCCCCCACCGCCGCGCTGCGGTCGGCGCACGAGGACGCGCGCTCGCAGGTGGTGCGCCTCGATCGCGCGTGGCGCGAAGAGCTGCGTGCGCGTCTTGATCGGGTGGCGACCGCCCTGCGTGCCGCCGGTGCCCCGCTGCAACTTCCTCCGTCCCTCTCCCCCCGATGATGACTCGCGCTGACCGTGAGGCGATCGCAAAGCGCTACCGCGTGATCGCCGTTGGCCTCCTCGTCTCGATGGTGCTCCTGGCGCTCACCGCCTCGTGGGGGTTCGGGACGGGGAACACGATCCTTGGTGGGGTGCTGGCCGTCGCCGCAGCGCTCGAGGGCGCCGCGGCGGTCTTCTTCTGGATCAAGAGCAACGGGTAGGACGCGGTCGTACGTGCGGGTGGGGCGCTTCCGCACGCGGTAGGTCACGCCACCCATCCTGCCCACACGGTGCGGCGTGTACGTTTCGACCGTGCGGGTGCGTTCACGCCTTCGTCGTCTGGCCGGCACGTTGCTGGCCCCGTGGTTCGCCATTGCGATGGTGCAGCCGGCGGCGTGGCACACCTGTGAGACAGCCGGCGAGCGTGGGGCGCATGCACAGGGATCCCGGCACGGCACGCCGCCGTCGCGCACCACGGCACCTGCGCAGCACGCAACCCGCGTGCACGCGGTCGCGGCGACGCACACGAGCGCGCTCGCGCCCGCGGGGCACACCGTCGGGGCAGCGCACACGGCACCACACGCGCCCGCCTCACCGCACGACGACTGTGATTGCAGCGGCTGTTGCTGCTGTCTGACCCCGGCTGCGGCCGCGCCACGCGCGAGCATCACGCGGTTGGCGTCGATCCTCCCGCGCACCAACGCGCCACGCATGCACGAGGGCGTGGGCATGCGGCGCACGGCACCGCCCTATCTCCGCCCCTTCGCAATCGGGCCCCCCGCGCGAGGCTGAACATCGCCGTCGCCGACCGACATGCGGCGACGCATCTCCTCACGTCCGGACTGACGACCACGCGCGCCCTGCGAGTGTGTCACGTCGTTCCCGTGGCTCGAGCTCCCACGCCCTCGATCATGATTCGCCGTTCTTCCGGTGCGATCGCCCTCGCGATCGTGTCTCAGCTCATGCCGGTCGGCGCACACGCGCTGCACCAGCCACCGCCGCCGCGCCGCGACAGTACGATCACGCTCGACACCGCCCGCATCGTCGCCGAAGGGGTTGAGCGCGTACCGATTCCGCGATTGCAGCTCGCCACGCTTCCCGTCTCCACCGGCATCGGGATCGTCCGCGCGCGGCAACAGGTGAACCTCATCGACACGCAGGACGCCGTGAAGTACCTGCCGAGCGTCTTCGTGCGCAAACGCAACAACGGCGACACGCAGTCCGTGATGGCGACACGGGTGTGGGGCGTCAGTTCGAGTGCGCGCAGTCTCATCTTCGCCGACGGCGTGCCGCTGACGGCACTGATCGCCAACAACAACACCATCGGCGGCCCGCGATGGGGGCTGGTCGCCCCACTCGAGGTCGCCCGCATCGACCTCATGCACGGGCCGTACTCCGCGGCGTATGCGGGCAACTCGATGGGCGCAGTCATGGAGATCACCACCCGCATGCCCGAACGCTTCGAGGGGGCGCTGTCACAGACCGCGTCGCTGCAGCGATTCGACCTGTATGCCACGCGCCGCACCTTCGGCACCTCGCAGACCTCGGCGCAGGTCGGCAACCGGTACGGCAAGCTCTCCGTGTGGGCGAGCGGGCAACTGCAACATTCCGAGAGCCAGCCGCTGAGCTACGTCACGGCCGCGGCGTTTCCGGCCGGCACGACGGGCGGCATTGCGGCGACCAATCGCGTGGGCGCCAGCGCCAATGTTCTCGGTGCGACGGGATTCCTCTCCACGAACATGCTCAATGGGAAAGTGAAGCTTGCGTGGGACCTCACACCGACCGTGCGAGTGGCGTACACACTCGGCCTCTGGCAGAACGATGGCGACGCCGGCGTGCAGTCCTTTCTGCAGGCGCCTGGTGGGGTGACGTTTGCGGGGCAGGGAGCGTTTGCGAATGGCTTCTACGACCTCAGACAGCGTCATCGGGCGCAGAGCCTCACCGTGCGCACCACGTCGACCGGGCGCATGGATTGGGAGTTTGCCGCGTCGCAGTACCGCTTCGATACCGATCAGCAGCGCTTTCCGGTTGCTGCGGCGGCCACCACCGACTCGTTCAGCACGGCCGGACGTATGGCTTCGTTCGATGGGACGGGGTGGGGGGCACTCGATCTGAAGGTGTCGTGGCGCTCCGCGCAGATGGATGAAGGGCACACGATCAGCGCGGGCGTGCATCACGACCGCTACTCGCTCGTGAATCCCACGTGGAACACCGCCGAATGGCGCGAGGGGGCGCTGACGAACATCGCCACGCTCGGTCGGGGTCGCACACGCACCAACGCGATCTGGCTGCAGGAGGCCTGGCGGCTGCATCCCGCGCTCAAGCTCACCGTCGGCGGACGCTACGAATGGTGGCGGGCGTTCGACGGCCTCAACCAGAACGGCAGCACACGCGTGGTGCAGCCTGCCGTGGAGATGGAGCGCTTCTCGCCCAAGGGGATTCTCGCGTGGACACCGTCGTCTCCGTGGAGTGCGACGCTGTCGATGGGGCGGGCCTTCCGCTTTGCCACCGCGTCCGAGCTGTATCAGCTCGTGAGCACCGGCGTCACCTTCACGTCGCCCGCCCCCGATCTGCGACCGGACAACGTGCTCTCCACCGAGTTGCGTGTGGCGCGCGTCTTCCCGCGCGGCCGGGCGCAGCTCGCGCTGTTCCAGGACAATGTGCGCGATGCGATCATCAGTCAGTTCCGCGAGCTCGTGCCCAATTCGCCGATCCTCTTCTCGTATCTGGCCAACGTGGATCGTGTGCGGGCGCGCGGCGCGGAGGTCGTGCTCTCGGCGCAGGACGTCGGGTTCCGCGGCTTCTCCGTCGAGGGTACGGCGACCTATCTCGATGCACGGACGCTTGCGATCTCCGGCCGCGCGAGTGCGACCGCGGCACTTGGCGCGGCCATCGGCAAGTTCCTGCCGAACATCCCGCGGTGGCGTGCCTCGTTCGTGACGACCTATCGCCCGATCGACCGGCTCTCGATCACGGCCGCGGGGCGCTACAGCGATCGCCTGTGGGCCACGCTCGACAACACCGAGGTGAATCCCAATGTCTTCCAGGGTTTCAGCGGCTGGTTCGTCGCAGATGCGAGGGCGCAACTGCGGCTGACGTCGCGCTGGGTCGCGGCGCTCGGCGTCGACAATCTGCTCGACAGGAAGTATTTCCTCTTCCATCCGTTTCCGCATCGCACGGTGATCGCGGACGTGTCGGTGCGACTCTGATGCGGCGCGCTGTGGTGATGCTGGCGGGCGCGATCGCAATCGCGCCCTCTGCAGCCGTACCCCCGGCGGAGCCGGTGACGCTCGCCATCCCCGAGCGGGCGAACCAGGCGCTTTCCATTGCCGCGCACGACCGCATGGTGGCCGTCACGTGGCTCGCGAGCTCGGCGAGCACGGGCAGTGACGTGTATCTGGCGATCAGTCAGGATGGAGGCACGAGCTTCGGCGCGCCCGTGCGTGTCAACAGCACGCGAGGTGACGCCGCGGGAAGTGGCGAGATGCCGCCGCGCGTGGTCATCGCACCGCCACGCGGTGGCGCAACGCCCGTGCTGACCGTCGTGTGGGCGGCCAAGCGCGAGGGCGGCACGCGGTTGCTGTGGGCGGAGTCTGCGGATGGGGGGCGCCGCTTCACGGACGCGCGTGTGCTCGAGGCGAGTGTTGGCGCGGGGAATCGCGGCTGGCACGCCGTCGCGGTCGACCGTGCGGGGCGCGTGCAGGTGCTGTGGCTCGATCATCGCGACGTCCCACCCACGCATCGGCATGCGCCCGGTCACGATACGGCGCGCACCGCCGCGCCGACGGCGGACCCCACCGCGCGTGCAGCACCGTCGAAGCTCCATGCCGCGACGCTTGGCGACAGCGCAAGCGCACGCGTGATCACTGGCAGCGTGTGCTACTGCTGCAAGACCGCACTCGCGGTCGATGGATCCACCGCCTACGGGGCGTGGCGCCATGTGTTCCCCGGAAGCCAGCGCGACATCGCCATGACCGTCTCGCGCGACGGCGGAGGCACGTTCTCGACTCCGACGCGCGTGCATGCCGACGGGTGGCAATACGATGGATGCCCGGACGACGGCCCCACGCTCGCGATCACGTCGGATCGTCACGCGCATGTCGTATGGCCCTCGCCTCGCGACGGCACATCCGCGAGTCCCATGGCGCTGTTCCACGCCAGCACACGCGATGGGGCGACGTTCACGTCGCGGACGACGCTTCCGGTGCGCGGCGTGGCGCATCACCCCATCGCCGTCGCCCGTGGGAACGCGGTGCTCGTCGCGTGGGACGAGAGCACGCCGACGGCGAAGGGGATCGTGATCGCGCGGAGCCGCGTCGGGCTGTTCGGTCGCCTGTCGTTTGCCCGCGGTGTCGTCGAAGGCGGTGAGGGCGGGAGCTACCCTGCGCTCGCCGTCACAGCCGGCGGCGCGACCGTTGCATGGGTGGCACGCGAGGGCGGACGTACCGTCATTCGGGTCGCGAAGCTCGACATCTGAGGCGGTGTGATGGCGCGGACTGGACCGCGCAGACCGATTAAGTGCGACGGTCCATAGGTCGAGAGTCCAAGGCGTTCGCTTGTTCGCCATCATGCCACGACTGGCATGCTGCGCACGAGCCCGACCGGGATCGACTGCATGTCTGTTCGCGCGACGCAGTGCGAACGCGCTGATCGTCAGGCCGCGGTGATGCCACCGTGGCAGCGACGCGCATGGGTGGCGCTGGGCGTGCTGAGCACGGCGACGGGTGTGGTTGGCCTCGTCGTACCGCTTCTGCCGACCACCTGCTTCCTGCTGCTCGGTGCCTGGTGCTTCGGCAAGAGCTCACCCCGTGCGCTGGCGCTGCTGCTGCGCGCGCCGGTGCTCGGCGCGCTCGTGCGCGCACGTCGGGATGGCACACCCATCGCCGCACCGGCCGCCGCGTGGACACTCGCGACGCTGTGGGTCGGCATCGGCGTGAGCGCCGCGATCATCGCGCACCCCCTCGTCGTCCTCGCGCTCAGCACGCTCGCGTGCGCGGTCACGTGGCATGTGCACACGCACACCGTCTGGCGCGCACGCGCCGTCGTCCCCTCTCTCCCGCTCCCGTCGGAGTCCTGAATGCTCGGTCGTCTGTTCACTGCGAAGCCCGCTCCCGATCGCCCCTGGCGCGCCGGGCACATCCGTGTCACCGATCAGGACGTGCTCACGCGCATCCGCTTCCTTGGCGTCACCGAGGAGGATCTGGGCGTGATCGCGACGTTCGAAGACGCGTGCAAGGGCGGCTGCGACGCGATGGTCGACGCCTTCTACGCGCACATCTTCGCCGAGCGGACCACCAAGGCCATCGTCGAGAAGCACACGAGCATCGAGCGTCAGCGCCCGCTCGTCACGCGCTACGTCCTCGGCATGTTCACCGGGGTGATCGACGACGACTACATCATGTATCGTCGGCGCGTGGGCAAGGTGCACGACCGCATCGATCTCGACTCCAACTGGTACGTGGCGATGTACGAGGTCATCCGTGCGCAGATGGTCGCTGCGGTGCAGGCGTCCGGCGCGACGCCCTCGGAGCTGACGCGCTTCGCGCAGGCCTTCGGTCGCCTGCTGCAGCTCGACATCGCCGTCGTCATCACCGCGCTCACCGACTCGCGCCGTGAATACATCGAGGAGCTGCAGAAGGGAGAGTCGGCGCGCTTCCTCACGGAGATGGGCAGCGTGTTGCGCAAGCTCGCCGAGCGCGACCTGAGCGTGCGTGTGGTGGGTGAGTACACGGCGGAGAACCTGCAGATTCGCGACGCGCTCAACGAGGCGATCGGGCAGTTGGCCGGTGCGTTCGGCGAAGTGGCGGCGTCCTCGCAGGAGGTCGGCGCCGCGTCGTCGCAGATCTCGAGCGGTGCGCAGGCGCTCGCCGTGGGGGCCAGCGATCAGGCCGCGCAGCTCGAGGAGATCACGGCGAGTCTGCAGGAGCTCGCCGGATCGGCGCAGCACAACGCGGCCTCGGCGCGCAACGCGCGTGGGCTCTCGGACACCACGGCGTCGACGGTCGCGAGTGGGGCAACGGGCATGACCAAGCTCAATGATGCGCTCGCGGCGATGCGCGACAGTGCGGAGCGTACGGCGAAGATCGTGCGCACGATCGACGAGATCGCCTTCCAGACGAACCTGCTGGCGCTCAACGCGGCCGTCGAAGCGGCCCGTGCGGGCGACGCGGGGCGCGGCTTCGCCGTCGTCGCGGAGGAAGTGCGCAATCTCGCCATGCGTTCCGCCGACGCGGCACGCGAGACGTCCGGCCTCATCGCCACGTCCGTCGAGCGGAGCGCGGCCTGCGGCAGCATCAGCAACGAGGTGGTCGCGCAGTTCGGCGAGATCAATGCGAGCATCGGTCAACTGCGCGGCGTCGTCGACGAGATCGCGCAGGCGTCCGAACAGCAGCAGCGGGGGATCTCCCAGATCGCCGGCGGCATGCGCACCCTCGACGGGCTCACGCAGCAGAACGCGGCCTCCTCGGAGGAGTCGGCCAGCGCTGCCGCCGAACTCAGTGCGCAGGCGGAAACGATGCAGCAGCTCGTGGCGTCGTTCACGCTGGAGGAGCGGGAGGAGATCTTCCCCCCGCTCGCCCGACGTGCGTCATCGCCGGCGACGTCGGGTGCGAACTCGCGTTACGCGGGCTCCGCGCGCCCCGTCGGGAAGCGTTGACGCGGCGCACGCCAGAGCAGCCACGTGCCCACGGCGAGCCCACCGAAGCACGCGATCACGCTCGATGACTGCAGGATGATCCACGGTTGGTGGAGTGCACCCCACTTGCCGAGGATCTCGATGGGGGTCCAGACCACGATCATCGCACCGACGGCGTAGCGGATCGCGGGCCCCCATCCGCGGTGCTGGTGCAGGCGCCAGACGCAGTAGAGCGAACCGGCCAGCGCACTGAACAGGACCGCGTGCGTGAAGACGCCGTGCACGCCGAAGACGGTCTCGTCATAGGCCCACAGCAGCAGCAGATAGAATGCCCACACGGTGGTGGCATACTGGAAGGCGCTGCGTGGGCCGTAGTTGTCGATGCGGCCGCTGGCGACCGCGCCGCGCATGAAGTGCACATGCTCGCGCCACCAGAGGAAGAGCGGGCAGCGCGAGGACTCGACGAAGAGCAGATACGCGAGCACCAGGAGCATCGGGCCCCACGTGTGCTTGAGCAGGACGTACTCGCCGTAGACGGCGGCGACCTGCCCGTCGACCACGGCAAACGTCTTGCCGACGCCAAAGGTGCGCGCGGCGATCGTCAGCCCGTACTCCACGGCACCCGTCCAGATGAGGTTGCCGGCAAAGATGCCGAGGATCGTCTGGCCCGCGTCGCTGGCGATGCGCGCGGTGACGAAGAGCAGCACCATGCCGAGCAGGCACAGGCCGAGCGCGGCGTAGACGAGAAAGGGCGTGACGGGCAGGGTGCGCGCCTCGAACGGCCGGCCGGCCCGCACGTCGGCGATGGCGGCGTCGAGGACGGCGCGGGCGTCGTCCGTGCGCGCCTTCTCGCGCGCGGCGTCGAGCTCGTCGGCCAGCGGAATGTCGGTGTAGAGCCGCGCGACGAGCCCGGCGGCGGGCTGCGGCGCGGCGGCGCGCGCCTCCATCGCGTTGATCACCACCATGAGCAGGTGGGCCGACGCGAGCATGAAGAGGACAAACACGCTCGACAACACGGTGCGCAGCCAGTTGGACCGCATCAGCTCTCCTCGGGGCCGATGGACGGCGGCCTCCGTACGCCTACGGTACGGCGAATCGGCCGCGTTGGCGAGAGGGATTGGCGGACGGCCCGTTCAAGGGGTCAGAGTCCTTGAAGCACTCCCCGTTCAAGGGGTCAGAGTCCTTGAACTTGACTCCATTCAAGGGGTCAGAGTCCTTGAACGT
>JALOPS010000388.1 GCA_025453745.1 Gemmatimonadaceae bacterium | reverse complement strand
GGCGGAGCTGTCGCGCTTCCGCTCCGCCAAGGAATCGGCCGCGGCCGTGAAGGGCATCGAGGAAGGCGCGATCGACATCGTCATCGGCACGCACAAGCTCCTGTCCAACGACGTGAAGTTCAAGAACCTGGGTCTCGTCATCATCGACGAGGAGCACCGGTTCGGCGTGCGTCAGAAGGAGCGCCTGAAGCAGCTGCGTGCCGAGGTGGACGTGCTGACTCTGACGGCGACGCCGATCCCTCGAACGCTCGCCATGTCGCTGGAAGGCCTGCGCGAGTTCTCGGTGATCGCGACGGCGCCGCAGCGCCGTCTCGCGATCAAGACCTTCGTATCGCGGTTCTCGGAAGGTCTCGTGCGCGAGGCGGTGCTGCGCGAACTGAAGCGCGGCGGCCAGGTGTACTTCCTCCACAACGAGGTGGAGACCATCGGCAACTGGGAAGCCAAGCTGGGGGCGCTGCTGCCCGAGGCGCGCATCCGCGTGGCCCATGGCCAGATGGGCGAGCGCGACCTGGAGCACGCCATGCGCGACTTCTACCAGGGCCGCTTCAACGTGCTGCTTTGCACGACGATCATCGAGACCGGGATCGACGTGCCGAACGCCAACACGATCATCATCAACCGCGCGGACCGATTCGGCCTCGCGCAGCTGCACCAGCTCCGCGGCCGCGTGGGACGCTCGCACCATCAGGCCTACGCGTTCCTGCTCACGCCCGAGGAGGAAGCGCTGACCGCCCAGGCGAAGAAGCGCCTGGAGGCCATCCAGATGATGGAGGAGCTGGGCTCGGGCTTCTATCTGGCCATGCACGATCTGGAGATCCGCGGCGCGGGCGAAGTGCTGGGCGACTCGCAGAGCGGCGAAATGCAGCAGGTGGGCTTCAGCCTCTACATCGACATGCTGAATCACGCCGTGCGGTCGCTCCGCAACGGCAAGGAGCCGGACCTCGAAGGGCCGCTGCATGCCACGGTGGAGATCAACCTGCACGCGCCCGCCCTGCTGCCCAATGACTACTGCCCGGACGTCCATGCGCGTCTGGTGCTCTACAAGCGGCTGGCCGGCGTCGAGTCGCTGGAGGATCTGGAGAAGCTCGGCGAGGAGATCGTCGACCGCTTCGGCCGTCTGCCCGACGCTGCCAGGGCGCTGCTCGAAACCCACCGGCTGCGCCTGATGGCGGAGCCCCTGGGCGTGGTGCGCATCGACGCTGCGCCGGAGCAGATCGTGCTCACGTTCCGGCCGAACCCGCCGATCGAACCTCAGCGCATCATCGCGCTCATCCAGTCGCGCAAGGGCTGGCGCCTCGCAGGCCCCGAGAAGCTGCGCATCGAAACGAAACTCTCCGAGGTGGCAATGCGCATCGTGCGCGTCCGCGAGATCCTCCGCGATCTCGGTGAGCCCGCCACCACACCCGTGAGGTGATCGCATGACGACCCCGGCGTACGACTTCGATACCCGGCTCGAGCGCTCGGGCACATGGAGCCTGAAATGGGAAAAGTACGCCGGCCGGGACATCATCCCCATGTGGGTCGCCGACATGGACTTCCGGTCGCCGCCCGAAGTGATCGCAATGCTCCGGTCGCGCGTGGAACACGGTGTCTTCGGGTACATCGAGCCCGGTCCGGAACTCGCCGAGGCCATCATCGGGCGGCTGCAGGAGAGCTACGGCTGGTCGCCCGCTCCCGAGCATTTCGTCTGGCTTCCGGGACTCGTCTCGGGACTCAACATCGTCTGCCGTGCGATCGGCGAGCCCGGCGACGACGTGCTCACCGGGGTGCCCATCTACCCGCCCTTCCTCTCGGCGCCGGTCAACGCGCAGCGACGCTGCGTGCACGTGCCACTGCTCGAAGATGGCGGTCGGTGGACGTTTCCGGCCGGGGCGCTGGACGAAGCCGTCGGCGAACGGTCGCGCCTGTTCCTGCTGTGCAATCCGCACAATCCGGTCGGGCGCGTCTACGACAAGCGTGAACTGGAAGCTCTGGCGGAAGTGTCTCTGCGCAGGAACCTCGTGATCTGCTCGGACGAGATCCACTGCGGGCTGGTGCTCGACGAGGACAAGCGCCACGTGCCGTTCGCATCGCTGTCGCCGGAGATCGCAGCCCGGACGATCACGCTGATGGCGGCGTCGAAGACCTTCAACCTGCCCGGCCTCGGCTCGGCGTTCGCGATCATCCCCGATCGCACACTGCGGGCGCGCGTCAACGCCGTGATGAAGGGCATCGTGCACCGGCCCATGACCGTGGGACTGTGGGCCACGCTCGCCGCCTACCGGGACGGCGAGCCGTGGCGCCGGGCTCTGGTGGCCCGCCTGCGCGACAACCGCGATCTCGTCGCGGCGCGTGTCGCCACGTGGCGCGGCTTCCGGATGTCACCCGTCGAAGGCACCTACCTCGCGTGGCTCGACCTGCGGGAGACCGGTCGCGACCGGTGGATCGAGGCCTTCGAGGCCGGTGGCGTGGGCCTCTACGATGGCGCGGACTTCGGCACGCCCGGCTTCCTTCGCCTCAACTTCGCGTGTCCGAAGGCCCTGCTCGTCGAGGCGCTCGACCGCATGGAACGCGTGATCCGCGGCTGACCGCGGTTCAGAACCGCCCGACGATCGACACGCGCAGCTGACGCGGCTCGACCGGGTGGAAGTGGCGGTCGTTGACGCCGTCGCCGCCACCAGTGCCCGGGCACTCCGGCACCACGCCCACCTCGTTGCGCAGGCACGACCCGTAGAAGTACGTGATGTCGTCGCGGCGGCTGCCGAACAGGTTGAGCACGTCCACGTGCAGACGCAGGTGCTTCTCGATGGTGTAGCCGAGCCGCAGGTTCGCGATGGTGGTGCCCTGCGAGCGCACCGAGTTGTCCTCGACGAGCGGACGCGGCCCGAAGTGCCGCACCTGCAGCGCACCGTACCAGGGGCCGAAACCGTCGATCGTGACGCCGAGCGTGGCGACGCGTTCCACCGCACCGGGGATGCGATCGCCTGCCGGGTTGTCCTTGAAGCGGGCACGCGTGACCGCGAGTTCCGCGTCGATCAGCATCCAGTCCACCGGACGCATGTAGTTGATCCACTCCACGCCCCGGCGCTGGCTCGGGAAGCTGGCTTCGGTGGTGCCGGCATCGCCCACGAACAGCAGCTCGGAGTCCTGTTTGAGGCCCCACAGCGCGAGCGAGCTCTGCACACCCGGAATGATCTCCGTGCGTACGCCCAACTCGGCGCCGCGGGTGCGCACGAGGGGCTTCACGCGATCGACGAGCGTGTTGATGTCCCTCGGGTCGACGCGGATCACGGTGCCCCGCGCATCGTTGCTGTGGAAGCCGTAGCCCGCGTTGACGAAGTACTCGGTCTTCGCCCACGGCCCGAAGATCAGCGACAGCTTGGGGGAGGCGAGCGTATCCGTGCGCTTGCCGGAGTTAAGCGCAACGTTGCTGTTGACGTCGAAACGGTAGTGATCCACCCGCGCGCCCGCGAGCGTGCGGAACCACGAAGTCCACTGCGCCGAGTTCTGCAGGTAGAGGCCCACGCTCATCTGGCGTACCGCGTCCTCGCGCGTCGTGCCCGTGATCGTGCGGGCCTGGCTGTCGTACAGGGCCACGCGCCGGATGTCGTCGTACCGGGACTGCACCCCGATCGTGGTCACGGTGTCGAGGCCGAACATCGGCGTGACCACGGCGTAGCTCGGGTTGAAGCCGTACACGGTCCGGCGGTCCGTCTGCTGGAACTGGTCGCCGGTCGTCGGGTTCGCCGCGAAGTACGTGAAGTTCGACCAGAGGTCGAGGCCGTAGTTGATGAGGTAGCTGTCGACGCGCAGCGTGCCGGGCCCGGCGGGCT
>JALOPS010000387.1 GCA_025453745.1 Gemmatimonadaceae bacterium | reverse complement strand
GGCCTTGGCGAGGCGGACCGACGCATTCTTGCCGACGCCGCGCTGCTGCACGAGGTGGGGTACCACATCAACTACGAGAAGCACCACAAGCACTCGTATCATCTCATCGTGCACGCCGAACTGCTCGGCATGACGCCGCTCGAGCAGGCGGCGATCGCGCTGGTGGCACGATACCATCGCGGCAGCGAGCCCAAGCGCTCGCACAAGGGGTATGCGTCGCTCGATCGTGCGTGGCGCGATCGCATTCGGGCGCTCGCGGCGATTCTGCGCTTCACCGATGGTTTCGACCGCGGGCATGTGGGTGCGATTGCGCGGCTGCAGGTCGCCATCGAAGAGCCGGTGCTGCGCGTGCAGGCCGTGCCCGACGGCGATGCGATGGCCTATCGACTCGAACTCTGGGGCGCGGCGCGCAAGCGCGGGCTGCTCGAATCGGTGCTGGGGCTCGACATCGAGGTGTCCGGCCCTGATGGGGTGCCGGTGAGCGTCACCGACGAGGACGGGGACTAGCCCTTCGCGCGGCGGCGCCCGGTGCGCGCGCGCGCGGGCGGCTCGTCGGCCGTCCGCTGCGCCGCGGTGGCGCGACGCACCGCCCGCCCGGCCGCCCCCCATGGATGCTGCATGAGCGCGGCCTGCGACCCCGTCGAACGCACCGACGAGGGAATCCGCTTGGCATACGTTCCGTCGGCGCTCAACTCCCACGCCTGTCGATCGTCGGCGAGACAGGCGTCGAGTACCGACTGCACGCGCGCCTGCAGCGCGCGATCCGTCACCGGCACCACCACTTCGACGCGCCGATCGAGGTTGCGCGGCATCCAGTCGGCGGAGCCGAGCAGGTACTCCGGGTCGCCCCCGTTGCCGAACATCCAGAGCCGCGAGTGCTCGAGGAAGCGGCCGATGATGCTGATCACCCGGATGCGGTCGCTCACGCCGGGTACGCCCGGGCGCAGGCAACAGGTGCCGCGGACGATGAGGTCGATCTCGACACCGGCCTGCGAGGCTTCGTACAGCGCCGCGATCACTTCGGGGTCGACGAGCGCGTTCATCTTCGCGATCAGCCGCCCACCGCGGCCGGCGCGCGCGTGCGCCGCCTCGCGTGCGATGCGCTGTAGCATCCCCTGACGCATGTTCGCCGGTGCCACGAGCAGCGTGCGATAGTGGCGCTGGCGCGAATGCCCCGTCAGGGCATTGAAGAAGTCCGTGACATCGGCGCCGATCTCCGGCGCCGACGTAAACAACCCGATGTCGGTGTAGAGCCGCGCGGTGCGCGAGTTGTAGTTGCCGGTGCCGAGATGCACGTAGCGGCGCAGCCCGTCGGCGTCGCGGCGCACGATGAGCGCGACCTTCCCGTGCGTCTTGAGGCCGGGGAGGCCATACGCCACGTGAATGCCGAACGACTCCATCTGCCGCGCCCAGCGGATGTTGTTGGCCTCGTCGAAGCGGGCCTGCAGTTCGATGAGGACCGCGACCTGCTTGCCACGCTCGGCGGCTTCCTGCAGCGCGCGCACGATGGCCGTATCACCCGACGTGCGATAGAGCGTCATCTTGATCGCGAGCACCTGCTCGTCGACAGCCGCCGCTTCGAGAAACGCCTCCACCGATTGCGAGAACGACTCGAACGGGTGATGCACGAGCACGTCCCGCTCACGCAGCACGTCGAAGATCGACCGCGACGCGTCGCGCAGATCCATCGGGGCCGCCGGCGTGAACGGCGGGTCGCGCAGCTCCGGGATGTCGAGCTGCGCGAGTGCCATGAGATCGCCCAGCTCGAGCAGTGGTCCGGAATCGTGCACGTCATCGCGTGTCAGCGGTGCGACCGCCAGACCGTCGCTCTCGCCGAGTTCGCCGCGCAGCAGATCGATGAGATGCTCGGGCATCCCCGTCTCCACCTCGAGACGTACGACTTCGCCGAAGCGGCGTTGGAAGACCTGCTCCTCGATGGTCTGCAGCAGGTCTTCGGGTTGATCGATCTGCCCGAGGTCGAGATCGGAGTAGCGGGTGATGCGGAACTCGTGCCAGTGCAGCACTTCCATGCCGGGGAAGAGCGCGGCGAGGTTCGCCTCGATCACCTCTTCGAGCGGCACGAAGTGATGGGTCCGACCGATGGGCACCCAGCGCGGCAGTGTACGCGGCACCTTCACGCGCGCGAAGTGCACCGTCCCCGTGTTGGGGTCGCGCACTTCGACCGCCAGCGAGAGCGACAGGTTCGAGATGTACGGAAACGGATGCCCCGGATCGACGGCCAGCGGCGTGAGCACCGGGAAGACTTCGCTCTCGAAGAAGCGGTGCACCTGCTCCGCTTCCTGTCGGGTGAGGGCATCCATCGAGACGAGGCGCACGCCGTGCGCCGCAAGCGCAGGGAGCAACTCATCGAACACCAGTCGATTGCGCAGCGCCAGCAGCTCGCGTACGCGGGCGCGGATTGCATCGAGCTGCTCGGCGGGTGAGCGGTCTTCGGGGGGATACGCCTGCATCCCCGTCTGTACCTTGCGTCGCAATCCGGCGACGCGCACCATGTAGAACTCGTCGAGATTCGTGCTGAAGATCGACGCGAACTTGAGCCGTTCGAGCAGCGGATTGCGCGTGTCTTCCGCCTCGGCGAGCACGCGCGCGTTGAACGCGAGCCACGAGAGCTCGCGATTGAGATAGAGCGAGGGCGGGACGAGCTCCGCGAGCGGCGTCATGCCGGGGCGATGGTCAGGGAATGGGCACGATCGCCGCGAGCACCCAATACGCGAGTGCCGCCATCAGTCCCGCGGCGGGAATGGTCACCACCCACGCCCACACGATCCGCGTGGCGAGTCCCCAGCGCACCGCGCTCAGCCGATTGGTGGCGCCGACACCCACGATCGCACCCGTGATGGTGTGCGTAGTGCTCACCGGGATACCGAGCTTCGTGGCGAGCAGGATGACGAGCGCGCCGCCGGTTTCCGCGCAGAAGCCGCCGACCGGCTTGAGCCGCGTGATGCGCGAGCCCATGGTGTGTACGATGCGCCACCCGCCAAAGAGCGTGCCGAGCGAGATGCACGTGTAGGCCAGCAGCTCGACCCAGAGCGGAATGGTCTCGGTGCTCGTCACGTAGAGGTGCCGCAGCGCGCCCGTCTCGTCCTTGAAGAGCGCCTGCGTGGCCACGAGCAGCGAGAGGATGATGCCCATCGTCTTCTGCGCGTCGTTGCCGCCGTGCGCCAGCGAGAGCAGCGCCGAGCTCGTCAACTGCATGAGGCGGAACGGCTGGTCAAGCGACGTCTTGCGCGAGCGCTGGAACACGTTGAACACCAGCACCATCAGCCCGAAGCCCGCGAGCACGCCCGCCAGCGGCGAGAGCACGATGGCAGCCAGCGTCTCGACCCACTTCTGTCCCAGAATGAGTGCGGCCATCCCTCCCTTGGCGATGGCCGCGCCGGCATAGCCGCCAATGAGGGCGTGCGACGAGCTCGACGGGATGCCGAACCACCAGGTGATGAGGTTCCAGGCGATCGCGCCGGTCAGCCCACCGCCGATCACGTTGGCGTTGACGATGTCGAGATCGATGTAGCCCCCACCGATCGCCTTGGCGACGGCCGTGCCCACCGTGAAGATCGCCGCGAAGTTGAACACGGCCGCCCACACCACGGCGGCCAGGGGGCTCAGGACGCGCGTGCCGACGATCGTGGCGATGGAGTTCGCCGAATCGTGGAACCCGTTGATGAAATCGAACGCGAATGCGACGACCACAATGCCGACGACGTAGTACTCCACCCGTGCGCCTCAGCTGTTCTTGAGAGAGATGCTCTCCAGCACGTTGGCCACGTCCTCGCACTCGTCGACCGCGTCCTCCAGG
>JALOPS010000386.1 GCA_025453745.1 Gemmatimonadaceae bacterium | reverse complement strand
GCGCTCGGCCATCCGGCGCGGGAGATCGGGGAGCTCGAGGGGGCGTACGTGCGGGTGTCGCTGGTGTGCGGTGCGACGAGCGCGGCGATGATCGAGCTGTTCGCGGCGCTCGAGCCGGCGACGACGGCGCGAGACGTGGACGCGTTGCTGTTGCACCACTGCGTGCGGTACGGGTGGGTGGACGTGGCGTGCGCGATGCCGGTGGTGCAGCGTTCGCGTGTCGAGACCGAGGACGCGATCATGCGGCTCGCCGAGGCGCGGACGGGCGGCGACTCGAGGCTGATCGGCGTGCGAGGGGTGCCGGCGGAGCAGCCGGCGGCGTATCGCCTCAGGGACGCGGTTCGACGTCGCCTGACGGACGCGGGCCTCGTGTCGGTCGATGCGGCGGCGCGGACCGCGATAGTGCTCGCATGGGTGCGGGCGCGCGGGTGGGTGTCGTTGACGGAGACGGCGGAGCTGACGGGGTGGAGCGTGCCCTCTACGTGGACGATGCGCACGGGACTGGCCGAGGAGGGTGTGCTGCGGCCCGGGCGGGCGCAGCGGATGGGGCAGGATTCTTCTACGTGCCGGCGGATTGACAGATCATTTGCGTCGCACCGAATCAGGTCACCACGTAGACCCATTCACCCGAACGCAGACTCGCTACGCGACTACCGAATTGGAGAAGCTCGGATCGCCGAGCATCGAGTGCTACTGTTGCCTCGATGGGCACGCCCATGCCTTGTACCCTCCAAGGGTTGGAGGCGGCAGTAGGCTGGAGTGCTTGCATTTCTCACTTCGCCGGCACCATCCCCGGATGCACCGACTCACATGAACGAGCGCACTCGGCACGTCCTTGAACTGCTGGGATTCCCACCTGTGATCCCCGTCGAGCGACGCCGCTCCATTGCAGTCCTGTTCCCCTTGAAGCGTCGCCGCACGGGCGTGTACCTGCTCGTGTTCTCAGACGGCGCGTGCTACATCGGCCAGGCAGTGAATGTCGTCCGACGATTCTCACAGCATCGTCGTTCATACGACGATCGCATAGTGGGCTTCTCGTTCCAGCACTGCGCTCGACGCGATCTGGACGGACTCGAACGCACACTCATTCAGGAGGCCGAGCTGAAGGGCGTGCCACTCGCTCAGACCACGTGGAAGACCGAGGTGTATGGCGAAGCTGACGTGGACGACGTCTTGACTGACGCCGATGTCGAGTCGTGGTGCCGCGACCCAGCGGCATTCTTTGGTGCCAGCGCGTGGGATCCAGCACCTGTCGATCCGGGTCGGCATGCACTGGATGCGCGACGGCTGTCAGCGCTGCAGTCAGAACCGCTTGGCCATGACGTGATCCGCTTTCTGTCCCGTTACGTGCGCGAGTGCGTTCCGGGCGCACGACAGACGGCGCACGATTTCTGGAACATCACCGCCATGCCGAGCACGAACGCAGGTACGTGGCCAAGGCTGGCGTGCCTGAGCGCGCACGTGATGGAGATCCTGGTACTGGGAAAGCTCAAGCACGACTTCAGCAGCGGCTGGGGATTCATGGTCTGTTCAAGAAGCGTCGTGAAGTCCGCATACGGTTCATTGCCGAAGGCTTCCCGTGCGCTTGGAGCCGACTACATCGAGCTATCGGAGTACGCGTCTGCCGGTTCCGACCAGTGTCGCATCGGCTTTTCGTCGCTCCGAGCGGCCCACACGATCCTCGACCATGCGCCGATCCGAATGGCCTCCGCGCAGCTCATCTATCGGGTCATGCGTAAGGGTGTGACGCGCTATGCGAATGTCCATTGCACGGCTCTCGCCGACCTATTGCTTCGGGGCGACTGGATGAGTGGGGCGCGGCCTTCGCATTGACGCGGGAGCTCGCGGCGCGAACGTACGGATGACGGTGAGCGCACCGGTCAGAACGCCAATCAAGTCTCATGTGACGCGAGTCTCCTTCGCCACCGCTTCCATCCGGCATGCACCTCTCCGGCAGCCACCAGCACCCCGCCCCATTCTTCCGCACGGGAGGAACCACAGCTCCTGCACGAGCAGGCAGCCCAGACACC
Source organism: Gemmatimonadaceae bacterium (assembly GCA_025453745.1). Lineage (GTDB taxonomy): Bacteria > Gemmatimonadota > Gemmatimonadetes > Gemmatimonadales > Gemmatimonadaceae > JALOPS01. The sequence continues at coordinate 1,819 of JALOPS010000386.1, read as the reverse complement.
TCCGGGGAGTTTCAGCAGATCCGCGTTGCTTGTGATCCGCGCCGCCGCCGAGCAGCTTCTCAGTGCGTTCGGAGCCGGCGGATGGTGACCGGCCGCACCTCGCGCTACCGAAGCCGAGGCATCCCCTTCACGAGCTCCTCGAGCCACCGCGTCACCACCTCACGGGTGCGGATCCGATACCACACCGTCACCGCTCGCTGCTCCGTCGCAGTGTCAAGGGGTTTGGCACACGCACCCTAAGCCACCCACAGGCGAGCCGCTCCGACGCCGGCGCTGGCACCCTGACTAACCAAGCAGCGCAATCTCAATTGGGACAGCAACTTGCCAGTTCCTACCTTCGACCAGCTCATTCGGCCGATTCTGGCGCTCGCCGCTGAAGGTGAGATTTCCCGTCGCAGCGCCGCCGACGCGATGGCGGAGCGGTTCCACCTCTCCGATGAGGAGCGGGATGCCCGAATCCCGAGCGGCTCGGCGACCTACATCGGCAACCGGTCGGGTTGGGCGATGACCTTCCTGACCAAGGCGCGGCTGATCGAAAAGGTAGTGCGGGGCACCTACCGCATCACCGACGACGGGCGATCGTTCCTGACCCGCTTCCCCGACGCGATCCGGGTGGCCGACCTCCAAGCGCTCCCCGGCTGGGAGGAGGCGTGGGGGAACCGAGTCCCCGGCGAGAGTTCGACGCCCGGGCCGATCACCGTCGGCGCGCCGCCGGTCGCAGCGAACGCGACCCCGGAGGACCGCATCGACAGCGCCCTCGCGGAGCTCGACGCCGTCCTGCGGAAAGACCTCCTCGACGCGATCCTGGAGAAGCCCCCCCGCTTCTTCGAGGAGCTCGTCCTCGAGGTCCTCGGCGCCCTCGGCTACGGCGGCACGAGCGCGGACTCCCTCCAGCACACCGGCGGCTCCGGCGACGAGGGGATCGACGGCGTGATCAACGAAGACGCGCTCGGCCTCGACAAGCTCATGCTGCAGGCGAAGCGCTACCGACCTGACCGGAAGGTGGACCGGGAGGCGATCCAGGCATTCGTGGGATCGCTCGTGATGAAGGGTGTGGACCGGGGGGTCTTCATCACGACGAGCAGCTTCGCCGACACCGCGAAGGAGCTGGTGAGTCGGCCCTCGGGCCCTCGGGTGGTGCTGATCGACGGCAAGCGCTTGGTAGAGCTGATGATCGAGAAGGGGATCGGGGTGCGGACGAAAAAGTCGATGGCCTTGCGGGAGCTGGATCGAAACTACTTTGATGACGAATGAGCAAGGTATGGACCTCCTGGCGGCCTCTCGGATCAAGTCATGACATCGCTTTCATGGCATCAACTCCGTACATGGAATGGCAGCCAGCACAGCGCCTTCGAAGAGCTCTGTTGCCAACTGGCTGCATACGAGCCTGCGCCGGCGGGTGCACGATATACCAGGATCGGAGCGCCTGACGCGGGTGTCGAGTGCCTTTGGGAAGACCCTGACGGGACTGTACGTGCGTGGCAAGCGAAGTTCTTCCTTGCATCATTACGCGCGCCCGAGTGGCGCCAAATTGACGAGTCCTTCGACCGTGCGGTCAAGCAGTACGCGAATCTTGTGAAGTATACGGTTTGCCTACCGATCGACAGACCGCACGCGCCCGCAGTTGGGAAGACAACCATGCTGGAGAAGTGGAGTGAACATGTAGAGAAATGGATGAAGTCCGCGAAAGATCTTGGTCGCTCGGTGTCCTTCGAGTACTGGGGCGCACACGAGATACTTGAGAGACTCTCTCGTGCGGGACACACTGGAAGGCGGTACTTCTGGTTCAACGAACATGTCTTTGGAGAAGGATCGTTTC
>JALOPS010000083.1 GCA_025453745.1 Gemmatimonadaceae bacterium | reverse complement strand
CGACCGAGTCGCCCTGCTGCAGCTCGCGGCTCATGTCCACGCGGTACTCGAGGATGTCGGCGAGCGACCACGCCACTTCCGCACGCGCGGGCTCGGGGAGGGCCGCGTCGGCGCCGGCATTGAGCGCGGCAAAGAGGGACGACGTGATGACGCCGTGCAATCGGACGGTGTCGGTGACCCACGCGAGCCGCTCCTCGTGCGCGATCCACTTCTCGCGCGTGTGCGTGAGCCGCACGAGCCGGTCGATGGCGAGCGGCAGCTCCACGCGACGCGGCATCGTGTCGCGATGCGGCGTGAGCGCGGTGACGACGAGCCCGGCGCGCAACCGCCGCACATCCTGCGCGGGGAGTTCATGTGCGACACGCTCGGCTTCGCGCAGCGGGAAGCCCAGTCGCGCGAGCAGCGTGATCAGCGTTTCGCCGCGGCGCAGCGTGTCGCGTGCCGTGCGTGGTCAACGCCGCCGTGGATGCGAGCAGCGCGCGCAGCCGTCGGCCGGTCAATCCATCTGTCTCCGAATGAACGTCGGGATCTCGAGTTCATCGAGCGTCCCGCTCCCGCCAAGGCCCGTCGTCGGATTGGTGGACGGGCGCAGCGGTCGCACGGTGGGTGACGCGTCGGGCGCCGGCGCGTTACGCGGCGGCACGGGGGCCGGCCGCGTGACGGGGCGCTCGCCACGCGCGGGGAAAGGTAGTACCGCCGGCTGCCGGGCGGCGACCCCCTGATCGAGCCGCTGCGGCGCCGAGTGGGCCGACCCGATGACGGGGTAGTTCGTGGCGCCGAGCGGGGTGTGTCCGGCCTGCACGACCCGGTCGAAACCGGTCGCGATGACGGTCACGCGGATCTCGCCCTGCATCGCCGGCTCGTGGACCGCGCCAAAGATGATCTCGGCGTCATCGCCGGCCGCGTCGTGTACGATCTCGACGATCTGATGCACCTCGCCCAAGGTGAGGTCGTGGCCGCCGGTGATGTTGACGAGGACGCCGGTGGCGCCGTGGATGGTGACGTTGTCGAGCAGCGGGCTCGCGATCGCCTGCTGCGCCGCCTCGACCGCGCGCGCGTCGCCGCGCCCCACACCGGTGCCCATGAGCGCGGCGCCGCCGTCCTGCATCACCGTGCGCACGTCGGCGAAGTCGACGTTCACGATGCCGGTGACGCTGATGAGCGAGGAGATACCCTGCGTCGCATTGAGCAGCACCTCGTCGGCCTTCTTGAGCGCCTCGTGGAACGGAATCCCCTTGCCCACGACGGCGAGCAGTCGCTCGTTGGGCACGACGATCATCGTGTCGACGTGCTTGCGCATCTCGAGGATGCCCTGCTCCGCCTGGCGCATCCGCTTGCGCCCTTCGAAGAGGAAGGGCCGCGTGACGATGCCGACGGTCAGCGCGCCGGCCTGCCTGGCGAGCTCGCAGACCACGGGCGCCGCACCGGTGCCGGTGCCGCCGCCCATCCCGCAGGTGACGAAGACCAGCTCAGCGTTCTGGATCGCGCGCGCGACATCGTCGCGATTCTCGTCGATCGCCTGGCGTCCCACCTCGGGGCGCGCCCCGGCGCCCAGGCCACGCGTGATCTTCTTGCCGATCTGGATCTTCACGTCGGACTTCGACGAGACCAGCGCCTGTGCATCGGTGTTCACCGAAATGAACTCGACGCCTTGCAGGTGCTCCTCGATCATCCGATTGACGGCGTTGCCGCCGCCCCCGCCGACGCCGACGACCTTCATGCGGGCGTTCTGGGCGGCGGTCTCCTCGAACTCGAAGGTCATCCGGAACGGCTCCGTCATGGCGGCGACTCGCTGATCAGGCGGTGGGCAGGCGTAGCTACGGCGTCGGGGCCCACTTCTCCACGTCTCCACATGCGGAATTCCACACCCGCGGTCGACACGGAGGCGCACGGCCCGTCACGCTCAGGCAGCGAATATATGTCCCTGCACTGCAATCAGCTATGCGGACACGCCAGTTGCAAGTCGCGTGTGGATCACGGGTTAGTGATCCACACGCGCGCCAGCGGGTTCTCCACACGGCCGCGCCGTCGAGTCCGTCACGATCTGCGCACGACTGTCACGGGGAGCGTGCCACGCACCGCCCCGTCTGCGGGCGCTCGGCGACGCCCCGCCTCGATCGGCACCGCTAGAAGAAGTCCTGAAACCAGGTCTTCACCTTGCTCGCCAGCTTGTCGACGCCCCCGCCCTGCGCGGCCAGTCGACGCGAGGCCGTCCCCTGCGCCGCCCCTTGGTGCGCCCCGTAGATCACCATCCCCACCGCCGCGCACCAGCTCGAGTCGGCCACCTTCTCGGCGAAACCACCGAGCCCCGTACGCGGCGTGCCGATGCGCACCGTCCGCCCGAACACATCGCTCGCCAGCTCCACCACACCGTCGAGCTGTGCTCCACCGCCGGTGAGCACCACGCCGGCCGACACGCCCGCCTTGTGCCCGGAGCGCTCCATCTCGCGCTGCAAGAGCTCGAAGAGCTCTTCCATGCGCTGATGCACGATGTGCGTCATCAGCTCGCGCGGCACGTGGCGCTCGGGCTGCGTTTCGCTCGCGGGAATCGCGATCACCGCCGTGTCGCCACGCACCTTGGGCTCATACGCGCACCCGTACGCCTCCTTGAGCGCGTCGGCATCGGCGTGCGACACGGCAAGCCCGTGCACGAGATCGCTCGTGACGGTGTTTCCGCCGACCGCGACCGATGCGAGGTGACGGATCTTCCCTTCGTGGAAGACGGCGAGCTCGGTGGAGTTGGCACCGAGTTCGACCACCGCGACGCCCAACTCCTTTTCCTCTTCGCCAATCGCGCTGAGCGCGCTGGCCAACGGCTCGAGCACGAGCCCCTTCACCTGATAGCCGGCCTTCTCGATGCTCTTGCGCAGGTTCATCGCCGGCGCACTGCCGATCGTGACGAGATAGATCTCCGTCTCGAGGCGCGTCCCCACCATGCCGACGGGATCGCGAATGCCACGATGCTGATCGACGCGATACTCCTGTGCGATCGCATGCAGCAGCTCGCGATCGGTGGGGATGTGGCGCGCGCGCGCGATCTCGTTGGCGCGCTGCACATCGGCCGGCACGATCTCCTCGCCGTTGATCGCCACCACGCCTTCGCTCGGCATGGCCCGCACGTGTTCGCCGGCGATCCCCACGATGAACTCGCCCGCCGCCACGCCGGCCATGCGCTCGGCCTCCTGCACGGCCTGGCGAATGGAGATGGTGGTCTCCTCGATGTCCGAGACCACCCCGCGGCGGAGCCCGAGCGTGCGCGACTGCCCCACACCGAGGATGCGCACCTGCGGGTGCCGCGGCAGATCGCCGCCGACGTCGGCGATGACGGCGCGGGTGGTGGCCGAGCCGATGTCGAGGGCGGCGACGAGAAACTCGCTACTCATGCGTGACGCAAGCGGGGGACGTGGTGCTCAGGGGGATGCCACGCGCGCGATCACCTGCCCCGTGAAGCGCAGGTCGATTTCGCGAGGGCGCGCCCCACGACGCGTGAGGTCGTCGAGCACGGGAAATATGTCGAGCCACCGGGACACCGGCACCTCGACCGGTGCGAGGACCGTGACGTCATCGAAGGTCACGGCCATGCCACCGCCGGGCAGCGTGCGTGCGGTCTCGATCCGCCGATAGAGGCGCGGCCCGTCGAGGCGCAGGCGCTCGAGCGCGCGCAGGAGCACGGTATCGGCGCGCAGCAGCACGGGCGCGTCGATCGCGGCACGATTGGGATCGATCGGGAGCTCGCCACCCTCGCCATCGAACGCGGCGAGCGCACGTACCCCGCTCGCCCCCCGGCTGCGCGACGGCGCCAGCGCGACCGGCGTACGCTCGGTGACCACCACGCGCAGTCGCGCGGGCAATTCGCGCTCGATGTGCGCGTTGTGCACGGCGCGATGACCGGCAATGCGTGGCTCGAGGGCGTGCAGATCATCCCACACGGACGCGCCCGGGCGCAGCGCGAGGCGCGCGAGCAGCGAGTCGGCCGGCACGTAGCGCAAGCCATCGAAGACCACTTCGCGCACGCGGAAGTACGACAGCGTCGCGAGCCAGCGCGGCCCCCACCATGGCGCGCTGACGACCGCGACACTGCCGATGACGGCCGCGAGCAGCAGGAGCCACCGACGCCACGTCAGCCCCACGCGAGCGGGCAGCACCGACGTACTCATGCGCGCATGTCCCGAAGCAGATCGAGGAGTTCCGGTCCCGTCCGCGTGATGTCACCCGCGCCGACGGTCAGCACGACATCGCCGTCGCGCAGCGCCGGCGCCATGGCGGTTGCCAGTGCGTCACGCGGCCCTTCCCAACTCGGGGCGCGTCCCGCCGCACGGGCCGCCTGCGCAATGAGTGCACTCGAGACGCCGGGAATCGGCTGCTCGCGCGCGGGATAGAGATCGGCCAGCCAGAGCAGATCGGCCGCGGCCAGCGCCGTACCAAACGCATCGGCGAAGTCGCGCGTGCGCGAGTACAGATGCGGCTGGAACGCGACCACGACGCGATGCCCCGGATACGCGGCGCGGGCCGCGGCAAGCGTGGCTTCGACTTCGGTGGGGTGGTGCGCGTAGTCGTCGATGATGGTGATGCCGCCTGCGACGCCCAGTCGCTGGAAGCGTCGCTCCACACCGCCGAACGCGTCGAGGCCGGGTACCATGGCCTCCACGGTGGCGCCACAGGCGAGGCCGGCCGCCAGGGCGGCCAACGCATTGCGCACGTTGTGCACGCCCGGCACGCGCAGGTGCACCGTGCCCACGTGCTCCCCATCGTACCACACGTCGAACCGCGTGCCCCCGTTGTGGGTCGCGAGCTCCGTGGCCACCACGCGCGCGTCGGCGGCGCCGATGCCGCCCGCGATCGCATACCGCAGGATGTCATGTCCGGGACCGAGCGGCAGCGACCGCGCGCCTGCGTCATCGGCACAGAGTACGATGGCCCGTGCGCGCGAGGCGAAGGTCGTGAACGCGTCGCGGATCTCGTCGACATCGCGATAGATGTCGAGGTGGTCGGCCTCGACGTTGAGCACCACGGCAACGTCCGGCGTGAGTGCCAGAAACGAGCGATCGTACTCGTCGCTCTCGACGACGTACCACGGCGCCGCGCCCACCCGCACGTTGCTCTCCCACGCGCCCACACGACCGCCGGCAATCCCCGTGGGTGCAAGCCCTGCCGCTGCCAGCGCCTCGGTGGTCATCACGGTGGTGGTGGTCTTGCCGTGCGTACCGCTCACACCGATGACGCGGCCATTCGACACGAGCGCCCCCAGCGCCTCGGCGCGGCGCACGATCGGAAGGCCGAGCGCGCGCGCGCGCGCGAGCTCCGCATGATCGCGTGGAATCGCCGACGAATGGACTACCGCGCGCGCACCGTCGACACGCGTGGCGTCGATGCCCGCTCCAACGGTCACGCCCAGCGCGCGCAGCGACTCGGCCGGCGTTGGATCGCTGTCGCTCCCCGTCACCGTCACGCCGCGACGGGCGGCGAGCTCCGCGAGGCCGATCATGCCGGCTCCCGCGATGCCGATGAAGTGCACGGCACGCGCGTCGCTGGTGGCGAAGAGCGTTTGGGCGAGTGCGTCGGAGACGGCCGAGGTCATGGCGCGGGGAGGATACTCAGATCGCGCGTTCGCGCACACAGGCGAGAATGCGCATGGCGATCTGTCGTGCCGCGTCGGGGCGCCCGCGCTCGATCGCCGCCATCGCCATGCGCGCGAGTGTATCGCGTTCGCCAAGGAGCGTTTCGACCGTCGCGCGTAGCGCGCCTCCGTCGAGCTCGCGCTGTGGGAGATGCACGGCCGCACCGGCCGCGGCGAGCGTGCGCGCATTGTGGCTCTGATGATCGGCCGCCGCCGTAGGCAGCGGCACCAACACCGACGGAATCCCCCACGCGCACAACTCGGCGATCGTCATGGCGCCCGCGCGCGCGACCGCGAGATCGGCCACGGCGTAGGCCTCGGTGATCGGATCGAGATATGGACGCACCACCAGGCGCTCGGCGCGGACCGACGAATAGGTGTCCCACGTGCCGCGACCCGTTGCCCAGATCACGCCCACGCCGCTCGGCAGCCCGGACGTCGCCCACACCCGCACCGCCTCGTTGATCGCCCGCGCGCCCTGCGAGCCGCCAACGACGAGCACCACACGCGTCACGTCGGGTGCAAATCCCCATGCGGCACGCCGTCTGGCGCGCCCCTCGAGCGAGACGGGAAAGGGCGGCGCGATGGGGTTGCCCAGCGCCTCCACGTGCGTGCTGGGCGCCACCGTGAGGGTGGTGGCCGCCTCGGGGAAGCCGAGGGAGACCAGCGTGGCCTTGCCGGCGAACGCGCGAGTGGTCAGCCCCGGTCGGCTATCGCATTCGTGCAGCACGGTGGGCCAGCCGCGCGCGCGGCCAAACGCCAGCGCGAGACCCGCCGCATAGCCGCCCGTCCCGATGACGGCCGAGGGCACGTCGCTGCGCGTCAGTGCGGCGAGCACGCGCCACCCGCTGAGGGCACCACGCACCGTCTTCCAGTTCTCCCACGGGGTGCGGCGATAGAGCGGATGCAGATCGAGCAGCGTGTGCGGGAACTCGGTGGTCGGCAGCACGTCGCGTTCGATGCCGCGAAGCGCGCCGACGAAATGCGGACGCACGCGCGCGTCGAGCGCGACGAGCGCGCGCGCGATCGCGAGCCCCGGATAGAGATGCCCGCCGGTGCCGCCGCCCGAGACGAGAATCCGCATGCGGTGATCAGCGTGCCGGGGAGAGCATCGGGTCCGCCGCCGGAGCCATCCACACGCGTTCGCGCACGCTGCCGATGTTGACGAGAATGCCCGTCATCAACAGCGACAGCGCGAGGTTCGACCCGCCGTAGCTGACGAACGGCAACGTCAAGCCGGTGTTGGGCAACAGCTCGATCGCCACGCCGATATGCACCAGCGCCGTGATGACGATCGTACTCGTGAGCCCGATGGCCACCAATCGCTGAAAGGGCGTGCGCGCGTGTCGCGCGATGCGGAAGCCGAGCCATCCGTACAGGGTGAACAGCACGGTCACCCCCGCCAGGCCGATGAAGCCGAGCTCCTCGCCGATCACCGCCGCGATGAAGTCGTTGTACGGCAGCGGCAGCCACTGGCGTTGCTGATTGCCCTCGGCGAGCCCGACGCCCAGGAGCCCCCCCGAGCCGATGGCAATGAGCGACTGGCGCTGCTGCTGCGCCGCCTCCGGCACGTCGGCGGCGGCGGTCCGTTCGTCGCGCTCCACCCACGCCTGCACCCGCTCGCGCACGTACCCACTCGACGCGTAGGCGATGCCGCCCGCGGGAATCGCGAGCAGCGAGGCGAGCGCCAGATGATGCAGTCGCGCGCCACCGACAAAGAGCAACAGGCCGGTGAGCGCCACGTACATCGCGGCCGTTGAGTAGTCCGGCTCGAGCGCCACCAGCCCCGCGAGCCCACCGATGACGACAATGAACGGCCGCACCCCGTGCGCGAAGGTGCGGATGAGCTCGCCCTTGCGCACGATGAGCATGGGCACCCAGATGCAGACGGCCAGCTTGGTCAGCTCGCCGGGTTGCAGCGAGTTGCTCAACAGTGCGCGCCGCGAACCCCCATGCGCGGACATGCCGGGAAGGAACACCGCGACGAGCAGCACGACCGCCAGCAGCACGCCGGGCCACGCGAGCTTGCGATAGCGCTCGACATCCACCTTCGCGGCGATCATGAACGCCACGACGCCGAGCCCGGCACTGCGCAGTTGCCGCAGAAACATCGCCGACGCATCACGATCGCGCTTGAGCGGCTCGAAGATGCTGGCGCTGAAGAGCACCGACACCCCGAGCGCGAGCAGGATCAGCGTCACCAGCACGAGCGCACGTGCGTCGACCGTGGTGCGCCACCGCTCACGCATCCCCTGCGGCAGCGCCATGCGTGACGGGTCGGCCGGCGGCGGCGCGTTGTCGGTGAGGGCGGGAAAGGATGGACTCGTCATGCGGCGTGCCCGGCGGCGAGCGTGCGGAACAGGTCGCCGCGCTCTTCATAGTTGCGAAACATGTCGTAGCTCGAACAGGCCGGAGAGAGCAGCACCGCGTCACCCGGCTGCGCGGCACGCCGGGCGAGCGTCATCACCGCACCGAAGTCCGAGCCAGCCTGCGTGACGGGCACCGTGCCCTCGAGATCACGCGCGATGAGCGGCGCGGCTTCCCCGTAGGCGATAACCGCTCGCGCCGCGCGCGCGAGCGGCTCGCGCAGCGCGGTGTAAGGCTCCCCCTTGTGGCGTCCGCCGAGCAGCACCACGGCCGGTCGCGTGAGACTGCGAATCGCGACTAGCGTGGAATCGACGTTCGTCGCCTTGGAATCGTTGAGCCAGAGCACACCGCCGAACTCGCCCACCGGTTCGAGGCGGTGTGGCAGCGCGTGAAACGTGCCGAGCGCGTGCGCCATGCGCGCGCGCGCCTCCGCCGTGCGATAGGCCGGATCCGCGGCCCACACCGCGAGCAGGGCCGCCAGCGCATTGGCCACGTTGTGATCACCCGCCAGCGGCAGCGCCGCACGCGGTGCGAGCACTGCACCGGCGAGCACGAGCTGGCCCGCGCGGCGATCGTACGAAGCAGTCGCCGACGCCGCGGTGAGCGAGAACGTGTGGTGCGTGCCGGGCACACCCGCTGCCATGGCCAGAATGGTCGCGTCGTCCCCGTTGAGCACCCAGTGCGACGCAGGATCGGCGTTGAGAAAGAGCCGCGCCTTGTCGGCGTAGTACGCCGCGACGGAGTCGTAGCGATCGAGGTGATCGGGGGAGAGTGTCGTGAGCACCCCCACCGTAGGCATCAGCCCGGGCGTGTCGTGCAACTGGAACGAACTGATCTCGAGCGCACACCACGCAGGCACCGGATCGGTGGCCACCACGTCACTCAGCGCGCGCCCGATGGTCCCCGCATCGACGGCGTGCGCACCGAGCGCCCGCAACAGGTGGCCCGTGAGGGCGGTGGTGGTGGTCTTGCCGTTGGTGCCGGTGATCGCGATGACACGCATGGCCGGCGCGAGACGGAGCGCGATCTCCACCTCACTCACGATGGGCACAGCGGCCGCACGCGCGGCGACGAGCGGCGGCGCGGCGGGTGGGACGCCGGGGCTCACCACCACGAAGCGCGCACGCGCGATGCGCGAGAGATCGTGCGCGCCCGCATCAGCAGAGACGCCAAGGGCACGCAGTCGCGCCGCCGCCGCCGTGGTGCTCTCGCTGGCCGAGGCATCGCTCGCGTAGACCGAGAGCCCCGCGCTGCGCAGCAGGCGCGCGACGGCTTCCCCGCTTCGGGCAAGCCCGATCACGGCGCACTCGCCCGTCTTCTCCGAGAGCCGGCGCGCGACCTCGATGGCTGGCCCGCGCGCCGCATCGGCGGCGGCCAGCACGTGATGCGCCTCGCGCAAGACATCCCGCTCGGCGCTCATCGCAGCTTGAGCGTCGCCACGCCGAGAATGGCGCACAGAATGCCCAGGATCCAGAAGCGGACCACGACCTGCGTCTCGGGCCACCCCTTGAGCTCGAAGTGATGGTGCAGCGGTGCGCGCAGGAAGACCCGATTGGCCTGCGCGTACTCGAGTCCGTGCCGCCGCTTGCGCCACTTGAACACGAAGCGCTGCAGGAACACCGACAGCGTCTCGGCGACGAACACCGCGCCGATGATCAGCAGGAGGAACTCCGACTTGAGCAGGATCGCCACCGCCCCCAGAGCACCACCGAGCGCGAGCGACCCGGTGTCGCCCATGAAGACCTGCGCCGGAAACGTGTTGAACCAGAGGAAGCCGATACACGCGCCACCGAGCGCGGCACAGAACACCGTCAGCTCGGCGGCGCCGCGGAGGAAGAAGATGTTGAGATAGGCCGACGTATCGACGCGCCCCATCAGATACGCAAACACGCCCAGCGTGATCGCGGCCGTCGCGCAGAGTCCGGCGGCGAGGCCGTCGAGCCCATCGGTGAGATTCACCGCGTTGCTGTAGGCCGTGAGCACGAAGGTCACCCAGGGCACATAGAGCCACGCGATGCCCGCCGATGCGGGCACGAGCAGCACCCACTTGATGAAGGGGAGCGTGGTGCTGGCGCCGGGCAGCGTGGAGATGGGATCGAGCCACAGGTACAGGCCAAGGGCGAGCCCGCAGGTGAACTGTCCCGCGAGCTTGTACCGCTCGACGAGCCCCTCGTTCTTGAGGCCGGCCCGCTTCTGCCTGAGCTTGAGCACGTCATCGAGAAAGCCGATCGCGCCCATCCAGAGCGTGACGCCGCACGCGAGCAGCAGATAGCGATTGTCGAGCCGCGCCCACAACAGCACGGGGATGAGCAGCGCCGCGAGAATCATGATGCCGCCCATCGTGGGCGTACTCCCCTTCCCGGCATGCGAATCGGGCGTGCCCGCGCGTACCACCTGATGCACCGCGCGCTTGCGCAACTGATCGAGCAGCCACGGGCCGACGATGAACGCGACGATGAGCGCGGTGACGAACGCCGCCGCCGCTCGGAACGTGATGTAGTTCAGCAGATTGAAGAGCGATCCGCTGCGGGCCCACGACGAAAGAAAGATCGGAAGCACTCAGGACTCCGCCCACTGGGTAAGCGCCGGGACCAGCCGTTCGAGGGCAACGCCCCGCGAGGCCTTGAGCAGGATGATGGCGTCTGGCGACAGTCGCGGCGCGAGGAGCGGCCAGACCGCGTCGGGCGCGTCGGCCGTCAGCACGCGAGACGGATCGGCCGCAAGACGCTGTGCCGCCGCCGCGAAGTCGCCAACGGCGACAATGACGTCGGCGGGTGACGCGATCGCGTGCCGCAGCACGTCTTCGTGCAACGCATCGGCGTGCGCCCCCAGCTCACGCATCGTCCCGAGCACCGCCACGCGCTGGCGCGCGGCACCGCCGGCCACCGCGCCGAGCAGGTCGATGGCCGCGCGCGTCGACGGCGGGTTGGCATTGTACGCGTCGTTGAGCAGCAACGCGCCGCGCGTGCCAAGCGCGGCAAGCGACGAGCGCATTGCCGGTTGCGGCATGGTCGCCACGCCGCGCGCGACCTGGTCGAGCGATACGCCAAGCGCCTGCGCCACCGCGATGACGAGCATCGCGTTTCGCAGATTGTGCACGCCGGGCACGGGCAGCGCGATCTCCACGCCATCGATCACGAGCCGGCCGCGGCCTTGGGCATCGATCATCCACCGCTCGGCGCGCACGTCCCCCGCATCGAGCCCTGCGCGGACAATGCGCGATGCGCGCCCGCGAATGGCACGCGTGAGTCGCTCCGCCATCGCCACGTCGTCCGCTGGGATGATGCAGCACTGCGCGCCGGTGGCAGCGTCTGCCTCCTCGCGCAGCACGCCCTCGACGGAGCCCAGCCCCTCGAGATGCTCCTCGCCAATCGACGTGATGACCGCGATGTCGGGGCGCACGATCTCGGCGAGTCGCGCGATCTCGCCGGGCGAATTGGTCCCCATCTCCACCACGGCGACGGTCGCGTCGGGGCGCATCGCAAGCAGCGTGGCCGGCACGCCCACGAGGTTGTTGAGATTGCCGCGGGTGGCGTGCACCACGTGCGCCTCTCCCAGCGCAGCGGCCAGCAGCTCCTTGGTACTCGTCTTGCCGTTGGAGCCGGCCACACCGATCACCACGCCACCATGCGGCACACCCTGCCAGACCGTGCGCCAGTGCGCGGCGAGCGTGCCGTAGGCGCGCAGCGTGTCGGGTACGACGATCGCGGGAATCCCGAGTCCCGTTGCCGCCTGCGGGCGATCGACGACGACTGCGGCGGCCCCCGCGGCCTCGGCCTGCGCGAGGAAGTCGTGCGCATCGAACGTCTCGCCGCGCAACGCGACAAAGCAGTCGCCGGGTTGCACGGAGCGCGTGTCGGTGCTGATGGCCCGCACGGGACGCGCGTCCACCGGCGCGCCACTGAACGGCGCGCCACCCGCATGACCGGATTGCGCCGGATGCAACGCCGCCCACACGCGCGCGAGCGTCCAATACGGATGCGGCGCGACGTCACGCCGCGCTGCGGGCGGCGCACCGACCGCCAGACCGGGACCGATACTCATTCGAACGGTGCTCCCGGCCGCGCGGCCAGCAGTTCGCGCACGATCGCCGCCTCGTCGAACGGGTACGCCACCGTGCCACGCACCTGGTACGTCTCATGGCCCTTGCCGGCGAGCACCACCACATCATCGTCGTGCGCGAGCTCGAGCGCGCGTGCGATCGCGGCACGACGATCCTCGATGCGCTCGTGACGTGCGGGACGCCCCGTCATCCCCGCCTCGATGTCGTCGAGAATGCGTTCGGGATCCTCGGTGCGGGGGTTGTCGCTCGTCAGCAGCGCCACATCGGCCAGTCGCTCGGCGATGGCCCCCATCACCGGCCGCTTGCCGCGATCGCGATCGCCGCCACAGCCAAAGAGCACGATGAGTCGCCCCTCGCGGCCCTCGGCAAAGGGGCGCACGGCCATCAGGCAGCGCTCGAGCGCGTCGGGCGTGTGTGCGTAGTCGCGCAATACCGTGGGGCTGCGGCTCAGGATCTCGAGGCGCCCGGGCACCTGCGGCAACGTCGCAAAGCGCGCCGCGATGTGTTCGAGCGATTCGCCGATCGCGAGCGCCGCCGCGGCGGCGCCGACCGCGTTGGCCACATTGAAGTCACCGAGCACGGGGAGCGCGACCATCGCACTCGCCATCGGCGCGTGCAGCACGAAGTGACTGCCGTCGGGGCGATACTGGACATCGCTCGCCCATACGTCGACGCCCTCGCGCGCGTCCACCGCGAAGCGCAGACGCCGCGGCGCGGCGGGCAGCGCGTGCCATGCAGGATCATCCGCGTTGACGACCGCGGTTCCCGTCTCGGTCAGCGCGTCGACGAGCAGCGCCTTGGCGGCGAAGTACGCCTCCATGGTGCCGTGGTAGTCGAGATGATCGCGCGTGAGATTGGTGAAGACGCCCGCGGCAAAGCGCACCCCCTCGGTGCGGTGCTGATCGAGCGCATGCGACGACGTCTCCATCGCCACGCGGCGAATGCCCTGATCGACGAGCAGTCGCAACACGCGCTGCAACTCCACGGGGCCCGGCGTGGTGAGGTTGTCCATGCCGCCTTCGAGCGGCGTGCCGCGCGAGCGCAGCAACACGCCGAGCGTGCCGATCGATGCCGCCGGCGTCTCATCGGCATCGAGCAGATGACGCAGCATGCCTACCGTGGTGGTCTTGCCGTTCGTGCCCGTGACGCCCACGAGCGTCAGCGCGCGAGACGGTTCGCCGTAGTACGCGCTGGCCAGCGCGGCGGCGGCACGGCGCGTGTCGCGCACGACGAGCGCAGGCACTGGTGACGATTCACCCTCGGCAACCATGGCTATGGTTGCCCCCGCGCGCCACGCGTTGTCCAGAAACGCATGGCCATCGAGCTTGGCCCCGCGCACCGCGAGAAAGAGCGCACCGGCGGTGACGCGCCGGCTGTCGTCGGTGATCGCCGACACGCTCTCGGGGAGGTCACCCACCGCGTCCGCGAGCAGCCCGTGAGCCGCGAGCGCCGCACGCAACCCGTCGACCCGCACGCTCATGGCTCGAGGGGCAAGCGGACCACACTCCCCGCGCGCACCATCGCCCCGGCACCAGGGGTCGTGCCGGTCCCGCGGCTCTCGGCGAGCGCCACACGCAGTCCAGCCGCATGCAGCAGTCGCGTGGCATCACGCACCGAGAGCCCACGCACATCGGGCACGGCGATGAGCGCGGGGCGTGCCGTCGTCGCACGCGCCGGCGCAGGTGCCGGCCACTGCATGACGAACGTCCCCGCCGTCGGCGGTGCGGGGAGCACGCGCGGTGTGCGCCGCACCGTGTCGACGGCCGCGCTGTCACGCGTCGCCTCGGCGGCGAGCGTACCGTCGCTCGAGCGGGTGACAGTGGATTCGCGCGTTGCCGCGAGCGGCACGATCGCGCGCGGTGCCTCGCGCAGGATGCGGCGATCGAGGATGTCGGGAAGCGCGAGCGTGTTGCGCAGCACCTCGCGCACCACGGTGCCCGCAGTGGCGCCGCCGTAGTTGTTGGGCACCGTCGCGTCGATCATGCGGCTGACGACCACGAGCTGCGGTTGATCGGCTGGAAAGAGCGCAATGAACGACGAGTTGTAGTGCCCCGGCACGTACCCCTGTTTGCCCATCGCCCGGCGCGCCGTGCCGCTCTTGCCCGCCACGGCGTAGCTCGAGAGGCCGGCGGCCTTCGCCGTTCCACTGTCGACCACCGATTCGAGCATCGCGTTGACGATCGCGGTGGTCCTGGGCGTCATGACGCGACGGACCGTACGCGGCGAGTGGCGCCACACGGGTCGCTCTTCCGCATCGCGAATCTCGGCGATCAGCGCGGGCTCGACGATCTCGCCCCCGTTGGCGAGTGCCGTGTACGCCTGCGCGAGCTGCAACGGCGTGGTCATCACCTCGTAGCCCGTCGCGACCTGCGCCCACGTC
>JALOPS010000385.1 GCA_025453745.1 Gemmatimonadaceae bacterium | reverse complement strand
GCAACACCACCACGCACCACCTGTTGCCAGAGCGGACGCGCGGGCCGGCCGAGCACGCGTGCGAGCAGCGATCGGCGCGTGCGACTCACGCGGCCTCGTGCTCGGGACGGCGCTTCCAGCGCTTGTGCTGCCAGAAGTACTGGCCGGGGACCTTGCGCACCTCGGCCTCGAGGCGCGCAGTGTACGCCGCGACCATCGCCTCGCCATCCGCCTCGCGGTCGCCCGTGACGGGGGCAATGACCGGATCGATCGCGAAGCGATAGCGCCCCGTGGGGAGGCGCGTGACGGCCACGAAGAGCACCGGGCACCCCAATCGCCGCGAGAGCACGGCCGGCCCTTTGGGTGTCTTGGCGAGGCGACCGAAGAATGGCACGAAGGTCGATGCGAGCCCCGCCGTGTCCTGATCGCAGAGCATGGCAACGAGTCGCCCTTCGCGAATGGCGCGAGGCGTGCGACGTACAGCCTCGCTGTCGTGCACGACGTGCATGCCGAGCGCAGTGCGTGTGCCGGTAAGGAAGCGGTCGAAGAGCGGGTTGGCCATGCCGCGCACGATCACGTCGATACCGATCCCGCGCGCCGCAACAAACGCCCCGCCGAGCTCCCAGTTGCCCAGATGGCCGGTCACGAGAATGGCGCCGCTCGCCGGCTCGCCGTTGGGGCCAGGCTGCGTGGCGCGCTCGAAGTGCTCCCAGCCGACGACGTCATCGAACATGCGCAGCACATCGTCACGCGAGGCGCCGGCCAGCACTGCCGTTTCGATGGACGTGCGGCCGAGGCTGTCGTACGATGCCCGTGCGGTACGCGCGATGTCGGCGTCACTCCAGTCGGGAAAGCTCGCGCGCAACTGTTGATGCACCACGTCGCGGCGAATGCCGAACGGTGCGTAGGCGAGGCGCGCCAGTGCACCGCCTGCCGCCGCCGCGGTGCGCCACCCGAGCAGTCGAAGTGTGCCGATCGCCGCGCGCGCGGCCGCGTACTCGACGACGTGCGAAACACGCGTCACGGGGCGCGCCACACCACCGCGTCGCCGGTGTTGCCCGCACGATCGACCGCCTGCACGACGACGCCGTCGACGCGGGCGCCCGCGCTGCTCGGTGCGACGACGATGGTGGTGGCCGTCGCGGGAATGACGCGCGTGCTCCACGCGAGCGTGGTCGCGGAGCGGGACCGCCACCGCACGAGCCACCAGCGCAGGGCATCCACGCGATCGGCCACGATGCGTACGCTCCAGGCGTTCGCTGGTGTGGTGACGGGTGTGGCCGTGAGCGCTGGACGTGTGCCAGGTGCGGTGCTGCTCAGCCACGGCGACGCGGGGGGCAGCGCGACCCCGGCGTAGGTGCCCGTGGCGAGCGACGTGAAGATGTTTTGCCGGTTGTCGAACACCGAGCCCGCACGGAAGAGGATGCTGCCCGCGCTGCGTGTCCCCGTCGCGCGGTCGCGCGTGAGCCCGATCTGACTGAGGATCTCCTGCGCGGCGTACGCACTGGAGGTGCCGTCGGCCACGCGATAGGCCGCGAGGCCCGGCCAGAGGTGGCGCTGCTGCGTGTTCTGCGCATGCCACCAGTCGAGCAGGGCGGGGAATGACTGCCCGGTGGATGCGATGGACCAGTAGAGTTGTGGCGAGAAGTAGTCCACCCAGCCGCGCTGCAACCAGAGTCGCGAGTCGGCGAAGATGTCCGCGAAGGCGTCGAGCCCGGTGATGCCGGCCGGGTTGCCCGGGCGCCAGATGCCGAAGGGGCTGATCCCTACCTTGAGGGTGGGCTTGAGTGCATGCACCTCGCGATAGAGCCGCTCGATGAAGCGATTGATGTTGTCGCGCCGCCAGTCGGCGCGTGCGAGCGTTCCGCCGCCGCGCGTGTAGCGCGCGAACGTCGAGTCGTCGGGGAAGACGAGCGCGCCGTTGGCGTTGGGGTAGGGGTAGAAGAAGTCGTCGATGTGCACGGCGTCGAGGTCGTAGCGACTGACCACGTCGGTGAAGACGCCAATGGTGTAGTCCTGCACCTCCGCCTCCCCCGGATCGAACCAGAGGCCGACACCGCCGCCGGTGACGCGATCACGCGGTACTCGGCGCAGGTCGGGACGACGGCGAGCGAAGTGCGACGGAGCGAGTCGTGCCGTGTCGCTCGCATTGCCGGCGCGGAACGGATTGAACCAGGCATGCAGTTCGAGTCCGCGTGCGTGCGCACTGTCGATGGCGAACTGCAGCGGGTCGTACCCAGGGTCGACATCCGTGCGACCGGCGAGTGCGGTGGCCCACGGTTCCTGGCCGCCACGATAGAGCTTCTCGCCATTGACGCGAATCTGGAACACCACGGCATTGGCACCGAGCGCGGCGGCGCGATCGAGCAGGTTGACGAGTTCACCCTGCTGCTGTGTGGCGGAGAGCGCACCGCTCGACGGCCAGTCGAGATTGGCAACCGTCGCAATCCAGACGCCGCGAAACTCGCGCGAGATCGGCGGAATGGTGAAGGTCGTATCGAGCGGCGGTGGCGGGGGCGGCGGTGGCGGCGGCGTCACCGGACCGGGCGCGGTGGGCGAGGGCTCGGACGAGCACGCGGCGACGAGTGCGCTCACGGCTGCGGCGACGAGGCGACGCCATGCACGCCCATGGCCGGATCGGGCAGTCGAGGATGAACACGTAGCACCCATGCGAGCGGAATGATGACACGCGGTGCCTCGCGCGCGAAGGGTGTGGCACACAAGCAGAGCGCCCCGTCGACCAGGTCGACGGGGCGCTGTCCTGCCTCGGGAGTGCGCCGGCGGACCGGCGCGGCGTCAATCAGTTCGCGAGGATGATGAGCACGCGGCGGTTCGTCGCGCGCGAGTTCGCGGTGCTGTTCGGCGCGATCGGGTTCTCCTTGCCACGCGTGGTGACGTCACCGATCTGCGAATCCTTCACGCCCTTCGACTTGAGGTACGCGGACACGCCGTCGGCACGACGCTGGCCGAGGCGACGGTTGCCCTCGACGCTGCCGATGGCGTCCGTGTTGCCGATGATGTTGACCTTGCGGCCCGCGTTCTCCGGCTTGGCCAGCGCCGTGGCGATCTGGTCGAGGATGACCTTGGCCTCGGCCGTGACGCCATCCTTGGCGTAGTCGAAGTTCACCGCGCCGATGACAACTTCGGCCATGCCACCCGCACCCGCAGCGGCCGGCGCCTTGATCGTGTCGATGCGCGTCTGGTAGATCGTGTCGCGCGAGACGAGGCGGACGGTGTCACGCACGATCTTCGTCGGCTTCTTGATCAGCGACTGGTCGTTGCCGAAGACGTTGATCGAGAGACCGGCCTGGCCACCGAGGTTGAACGACGACGGGCGATCGAACGTCTGCACCGTCTGGCCGCCCGAGACGACCTTGACCGCTTCATCCCGCGCGGGCACGTAGTTGCCGATGCCCTCGATACGCGCCGAGAGCCAGTCGTTCAGGCCGAGACGCAGACCGACGAGGCCCGAGGGGCCGCCGCCACGGATCGGGCCGGTGCCGAGCACGCGCGGACGCTGATACGAGTCGTACGCGTAGCCACCGCCGAGGAGCAGCTTCACCTTCTCGCCCGAGAGCGGGAAGTTGTAGAGCAGGCGGTAGTTCCACAGCGGGTGCGCGACCTTCTTGAGCGTATCGACGCCGAGGATCGGCGCGAGATTGGTGTTCCGCTCGGTGTTGGCGTAGGAGAGATCCATCTCCAGCAGCCAGTTCTTGAAGATGTAGACGCCAGCACGTCCACCGCCGCCCAGGCCCGCATCGAGCTTGAGCGTGTCAGCGAACTGCGTGAAGCGGCCGAAACCACCGATCTCGACGGTACCGCGCGGCTGCGCGAGCACGAGGGACGGCAGCACAGCAGTGAGCGAGGCACCGACCACGAACTTGGAAAGGGTACGCATAATCCTCCCGAGGGTGTACAAGTAACGGC
>JALOPS010000384.1 GCA_025453745.1 Gemmatimonadaceae bacterium | reverse complement strand
AACAAGCAGGCGTATCGTGAACTGCTGGACGCCTTACTCGCGGCAGCGGTGGCGGGCGGTTTCGTGAAGAAGCTGGAGAACACGCCGTTCAAGACGGTGGGCTACCAGCTCAATAGCCTCGCGGTCACGTTCCAGGCAGGTGAAGGGCGCGACCCCAAGCGCCGGATCAACACGTACTTCGCCGAGCTCTATCGCTCCCTCGGCAACATGTTGGCGTTGCCAGGGCATCCGCTATTCGATCTCGAAGCGCGCGAGCACACCGCACAAGTGGACTCAAAGGTGCGCGAGGTGCGCGAGATGCGCTTCCGCTTCGACCCGCCCGAGCGGAAGAAGCTGCGTGATCCCGTCGATGGCGCACGCGCCGTGGGCGAGAGTGCCCGCTTCCTGCCGGCGCTGGTGTGCTCGCCCACCATGGAGTTGGGTGTCGACATCTCGGCGCTCAACGCCGTGTATCTGCGCAACGTACCGCCGACGCCGGCGAATTACGTGCAGCGCGCCGGTCGC
This sequence comes from Gemmatimonadaceae bacterium, assembly GCA_025453745.1. Taxonomy (GTDB): domain Bacteria; phylum Gemmatimonadota; class Gemmatimonadetes; order Gemmatimonadales; family Gemmatimonadaceae; genus JALOPS01. The sequence goes on along the minus strand of JALOPS010000384.1, from coordinate 3,402 downwards.
GCCGGCCGCAGTGGACAGGCCGCGCTCGTGGTCACGTACTGCGCCTCGCGCGCACCCCACGACCAATACTTCTTCCGCCAGCCACGCAGCATGGTGCACGGAGAGGTACGGCCGCCGCTCATCGACCTCGCCAACCGCGAGCTGATCGAGAGTCACCTGCAGGCGATCTGGTTGTCGTGCACGAAGACGGAACTCTCCGGGTCGATTGCGGAGATTCTGCAGGTGGAACGCCCCGGACTCCCATTGCAGGGGCATGTAGCCGACGCTTTCCGCGAGAGCGCCATCGCTACGGAGTCGGCGACCCGTGGCGTGCGCGTGCTGGAGATGCTCACCGATGAACTCACGGCCGACTCGGCACCGTGGTTCCCGGGCAACGAATCCTTTGCGCGTCAGGTGGCCGACGGCGCGTTCACCGAGTTCGACAAAACATTCCGGCGGTGGCGTGAGCTCTTTCAGTCCGCCGAGCGCCAGCGTGACCTAGCCAATCAGGTGCTCAGCAACCACGCGATCACCGACCAACGTGAACGCAAAGCAGCGCTTCAGCGGTATCGCCAAGGCGTCGAGCAGATCGACCTCCTGAAGCGCGGATCGGACTCGTCGTCGAGCGACTTTTACACCTATCGCTATCTCGCCACGGAAGGCTTCCTCCCGGGGTACAACTTCCCGCGCTTGCCGCTCATGGCCTATGTGCCCGGCGCGCCCGATGGCTCCACGCGCACGGGGTTCCTGCAGCGTCCGCGCTTTCTGGGGCTCTCCGAGTTCGGCCCGCGCAGTCTCGTGTACCACGAAGGGCGGGCGTACCGCGTGGTGGCTGCGCGTCTCGGCGTCGGCACGGGGGCAGACGTGGGTGCGGCGGCGCGGCTCGCGACGGTCTCCGCGCGCGTGTGCAAGGCCTGTGGCGCTGCGCATTTCCGCGACGATCTGAATGGCTGCCACGCATGTGGCGCGCCGCTCGGCGATGCCCAGATCATCAACAACCTTTATCGCATCGAGAACGTTGACACACAGCCCACGCTGCGCATCACGGCGAATGATGAAGAGCGCCAGCGGCAGGCGTTCGAGTTGCAGACGGTGTTCCAGTGGGCCGTGCGCGCGGGTCGACCCGACACGCAGGCAGTCAAAGCCACCGATGACCACGGCGACATCCTGACGCTCCGCTACGGGCCAAGCGCGACGATCACCCGCATAAACAAGGGACAGCGTCGGCGGAAGGAGAAGAGCTTGTACGGCTTCCACATCAATCCGCGCACCGGCTTCTGGGCCAAGAGTGAAGATGATGACGCTGAGGCGCAGTCGGATCCGGACAAGACACCCCCGCAGCGCATCGTGCCGTACGTGCAGGATCAGAAGAACGCCCTGCACCTGATGCCGGCCGTGCACGGCGACGGTGACCGCATGAGCGAGCGCACGATGGCCACACTGCAGCATGCCCTGCGGCGCGGCATCGAGACGTGCTATCAGCTTGAAGAGGGCGAGCTGCTCGTCGAGCCGCTCCCCGAGTCCGGCAATCGCAGCGGTCTCCTGTTCTACGAGGCCACCGAGGGGGGAGCGGGCGTGCTGAATCGCCTGGTGCACGAGCCGACGGCGCTGGCGCGCGTGGCCCGTCAGGCCCTTCGCGTCATGCACCTCGACGTGAGCGATGACGCAGGCGAGCCGGTACCGGATGCGGCGACCTTAGCCGATGTCGCGGATACAAAGTGCGTCGCTGGCTGCTACCGGTGCGTGCTCTCGTACTACAACCAGCCCGATCACGAACTGATCGACCGCCGGGATGCGGCTGTGCGGGACGTGCTGGTACGTCTCAGCCGCATTGAAACCACGTTGGTCGCACCGCCTGCCGACGATACGCCCATGCTGCCGGACACGGAGGTGAGCCTTTGGGAGTCCCGGTGGCGTGAAGCGTTTACTGAGCAGGTGCCGGGCGGCCCGCAGCCGTTGCGCTCGGAGGTGGCTGGTCACGTGCTGCTGCAGTGGCCAGACGAATTGATCGCGCTCGTGCTGCCCGATACACCGCGGGAGATCGCGGAAAGCTGGACCGAGAAGGGATATGACCTCGCACGATTCTCTAGCGACGTGAGTACCTGGCCCGTGAGTTATCGAAAGTTGGCGCGCCTCCTGGGCGTTACCGGTGGGACCCCGGCATGACCGCGCCCGTTTCGTCTGCACCGGGCGCCATGTACGCCCCAGGCTCGCTGGTGCGCGCTCGCGACCGCGAGTGGATCGTGCTGCCAGGCAGCACCGGCGACGTTCTGCGGCTCCGGCCGCTCTCCGGCTCCGAAGAGGATGTGGCGCTGGTGCACACGCGGCTCGAGCCGAATGTCGCGCCCGCGGTGTTTCCTCCTCCCTCACTAGAGCCGCAGGCTGGGCAGGACGCGGCGCTGCTGCTACGAGACGCGTTGCTGATGTCCCTGCGCCGTGGCGCCGGGCCGTTCCGGAGCTTCGGCAACCTCGCGCTCGAGCCTCGGGCGTATCAGCTCGTGCCGCTCCTCATGGCGTTGCGCCAGGAAACGGTGCGCCTGCTCGTAGCTGACGACGTAGGAATCGGCAAAACCATCGAGGCGGCACTCATCGCGCGCGAGCTCTACGACCGCGGCGAGATCGCCCGCTTCGCCGTTCTCTGCCCGCCCCACTTGGTGGACCAGTGGGTACGTGAGCTCGACGAACGCTTTCACCTCAAGGCCACGGCGGTCACGGCGAACAGCGCGGCGCGTCTCGAGCGGGGACTGCCGGTAAACGAGTCCATCTTCACGGTGAATCCGTTCACCGTGGTCTCCCTCGACTACATCAAGAGCGAACGCCGACGCTACGACTTCGTGCGCGCGTGCCCGGAGCTGGTGATCGTCGACGAAGCCCACACATGCACCAACATGGGCACTGGCCGGCAGCTTCGGTACGAATTGCTGCGTGACCTTTCCAAGGACGCCGGGCGTCACATGGTGCTGCTGACCGCCACACCGCATAGTGGCAACGAGGAGGCCTTTTACCACTTGCTCGGGCTGCTCGATCCCGCGTTCGAGACGATGCGCGAGATGCCAGACGCGCAACGAGACAAGCTCCGCGAGCGATTGGCTCAGCACTTCGTGCAGCGTCGCCGCCCCGACATCGACGAATGGATGGACACGCGGATTTTCGCGCAGCGCGAGACCGCGGAGCTGACCTACCGGTTGGGTGGCGCATGGGAGGAGTTCTTCGAGGAGGTCCTCGACTATTGCGCCGATGTGACCGAGGCCGCCGGGGCCGACGAGCGCCGCCGCCGTCTGACATTTTGGGGCACCCTGGCGCTGATGCGCTGCGTGTCCAGCAGTCCCCGTGCCGCGGTGCAGGCGCTGCGCACGCGCATGGGTGTCGATGCAACAGGCGAAGAGGGGTTGCACGAGCGCGTCTTCGATGGCGCCGCAGACG
>JALOPS010000082.1 GCA_025453745.1 Gemmatimonadaceae bacterium | reverse complement strand
GCCTCGTCCGCCGTCATTGGAACTCTCCGTCCTACCGATCGACGACGGGCACCCGCAAAGCTGAGTTGCACGTGACGTGCCACCGCATGCTTCGCGTATTGGACGAGGATACCCGCTGCTCGTCACAGCGTTCCGGCGGCGGCGTTTCGGTCTGGTGACAACCAGCGGAACCCGATCCGGAACCTAAATCGGCCCAAAAGGCCGAAAATGGAGCTGAGGGGGCTCGAACCCCTGACCTCTGCAATGCGAATGCAGCGCTCTCCCAGCTGAGCTACAGCCCCGCGAGCTACCCGGGCCAGCCCTGCCCCGGTGTAGAATGCCCCGCCAGTGACGGCGGGGCAGACCGGAATGATCGCCACATGAGCCCCCCGCGTCAAGCAATGCAACCGCACGCGCGGAACCCGGCGGCACCCGAGGCTGTTCGGCGCACGTGCCTCCCAGACGCCTGCACCCGCTCGACGGCGATACCGTCCGTGAACAGCTCGCCCTCCGCACCCGCGACCTGAACACGCACCGCGACGTCACGCGGGGCCACTACGTGCTCTACTGGATGCAGAGCACGCACCGCGTCCACGAGAACTGGGCGCTGCGTGCCGCGATTCGCGCTGCCGACGCGCTCGACCGTCCGCTGGTCATCCATCAGGGGCTCGACCCCACCTACCCCTACGCAAGCGCGCGGCACCACGCCTTCATGCTCGACGGCGCGTGCGACACACAGCAACGCGCCGATCAGGCCGGACTCGCGTACCACTTCGTGCTCCGTGAGCAGCGCGACGACGACCGGCGCGTTGTCGATCGTCTTGCCGCGCGCGCCAACCTCGTGGTCACCGATCTCTTTCCCACCGCTGGCGTCGCCGAGCGCAGTGCGCGCTTCGCCGCACGGACCGATCGTCGCGTGCTCGCGGTGGAGTCGAGTTGCATCGTGCCAGCGCTGTCATTCCCCAAGGCGGAGTGGGCGGCGCGCACGATTCGCCCCAAGCTCTCGCGCGTGCTGGCGCAGGCGCTCGAACCCGTCGAGGAGCGACCGCCGCGCCGCGAGGCCAGTGCCGCGCTTCGGACATCGCTCGCCGACACCATGCAACGAGCGCCACTTCCACTCGCGTCGATGTCACGCGCCGACATCGACGATGCGATCGCGCGCTGCGACATCGATCACACGGTTGCGCGCGTGAAGGGCATCATCGGCGGGACGCGTGCGGGGAGCGCGCGACTCGACCACTTCGTCCGCGACGTCCTGCCGCACTACATGACGCACCGCAATGAAGCGGCAGACGACGGGACGAGTGGGCTCTCGCCATATCTGCACGTGGGCCAGCTCTCGAGCGCCGAGGTCGTGCGCGCGGCGCAGGCGAGCGGCGCGCCGAGCGAGGCGATCGCGGCCTTCGTCGATCAGGTCACCACCTGGCGCGAGCTCTCGTTCAACTGGTGCGTGCACACCCCGCGCTTCGACCAGCTCGATGCGCTCCCCAACTGGGTGCAGACCACGATGCGCGCCCATGCCGACGATGTGCGGCCGGTGACGTACGATCTCGCCACCCTCGAGTCGGCCACCACGCACGATGCGCTCTGGAACGCCGCACAGCGGCAACTCGTGCAGTCGGGCGTCATCCATAACTACGCCCGCATGCTCTGGGGCAAGTCGATCCTGCTCTGGGCGCCGACCTACGAAGACGCGCGCGCGTGGATGTTCATGCTCAACGATCGCTACGCCCTCGATGGCCGCGACCCCAACTCGGTGGGCGGGATCATGTGGTGCCTCGGGCTGTGGGACCGGTCGTGGGGCAACAAACCCGTGTGGGGCGGACTGCGTCCCATGCTCACCGCCCGAGCGAACAAGAAGTTCGACGTGGGTCGGTATGTCCGGCGGTGGGGCGGCGGCGCGTAGCGCACGCTCGCGTCGCACTGCTTGCGGTCGAGCTCGCTTGGGGAAACTCACACGTGGTGTGGCAGAGCTCGCTTGTGCCACTTGCGCCAGTCTCTGCCGTATCGACGCTGCGACAGCGTGGCAACGATCCCACACTTCACGGGCCGCACGAGGCAGTCGCGCGGCCCGTCACCGCGTCAGAGCGCCGTCAACTCACCGGCGGACGAACGTCCTTCACTTTCTGGCTGCGCTTCTCGCCGCCCTCGCGCCCGATCAACGCCATGTGCTCACGGTCGCGGCTGACGCTCACGCCACCCTTGTGGCCTGCCTTGCGCGCCGCTTCCGCGTCCCACTGATGGGCCGTGCCCTTTGCGTGCGCCGCGCGACCGCCACGACTGGCGATCTCGCGCTGCCGTTCCGGGCTCATCGACGCAAACCCGCGCCGACTCTTGCCGTTGCCGTTCCCGTCTCCGCCGTGCGGTGACACGCTATCGGCCATCGGTCTCCCCTCCGCGCATCGTCCTTCGTCCCACGTTCCGGCCGCGGGCAGCATCGCCCTCGGCATGCGGATGCATTGGGGTAATGCAAGTCGTGGGCCCTCACACTCCCGGCACCCAACAGGCGTCACGCCGCTGTCATGCGGATCACCCGCGGGTCCTTCACCCTGCACCCGTATACTTCCCGCATGTCGCTGCTCGTGCGCTTCCTCGGAACATCCGCCTCCCGCCCCACCGTCGAGCGCGGGCTTTCGGCTGTCGCGATCCACCGTGAGGGGGAAACGCTGCTCTTCGACTGCGGCGAGGGCACGCAACGGCAGATGATGCGCTACGGCGTCTCCTTCGCGCTCGCCGACATCTTCTTCACGCACTTCCACACCGACCACGTCGTCGGGCTGATCGGGCTGCTCAAGACGCTCCAGCTCCAGGGGCGCACCGAGGTCATGCGCCTCTATGGTCCCCGCGGGGCGCATCGGCTCCTGCGCGAGGCGGTCTCCTTTGGCGGCGACCGGTTGGGCTTCCCGGTCGAGATCAGCGAAGTCGAGCCGGGCCAACCGATCGCGCGCACCGACTACGCGATTCACCCCTTCCCGGTGGAGCACGCGGGGACCGTGGCGGTGGGGTACGCGCTGGTGGAAGCGGAGCGTCGCGGCCGCTTTCACCCGGATCTCGCCCGTGCCTTCGGCATCCCTGAAGGACCGCTCTGGGGGCGATTGCACCGCGGCGAGCGCATCACCCTCGACGATGGGCGCGAGATCGATGCGGCCACCCTCGTCGGGCCCACGCGCCCCGGGCGCATCGTGGTGCTCACCGGCGACACGAGGCCGTGCGCGGCGACGATCCAGGCGGCGCACGGCGCCGATCTGTTGATCCACGAAGCGACGTTCTCGCACGACGAAGCAGCGCGCGCGCTCGAGACGGGGCACTCGACGGCGTCGGAGGCCGCACAGGTGGCGAAGCTCGCGCAGGTGCGGCAGCTCGTGCTCACGCACATCTCCGCGCGCTACTCTCGCGACGCGCGCGAACTCGAGCAGGAGGCGGCCGCGCACTTTCCCGCCGTGCGCGTTGCACGCGATGGCATGGAGGTCGACGTGCCATTCGTCATCGAAGGCGACGCCACCCCGGTCGCCTCCACCCTCACCGCGAGTTAGCGCCGCGTCGCTCGTGCGACGGGCTGCAGCAACGTCGCTCCACCAGGGCGCGCGGCGATCTGCTGCGTACCGTCGCCGTACTCCTGCGACTCGTGGAACGCGCGAGCGAGCGCCGTGCGCGACGCGCTGTCGACCGCCGAGCCCTCGAGGGGAATCATCGACCACGCCGGGCCCGGCACGCTGCCGATGACGAGCTCCGGTGCGTTTCGCGCGCGGCTGCGCAGCGCGAGGCGCAACCGATCGCGCGACGCATCGAAGCGCGCGACGATCTCATAGCCGGGCCGCTCCCAGCGCAGCTCCGCACTGTCGCGGCTGACGCGCGGCAGCAGCGCGCGCGCCGTCGTCCACCACGTCGGCGACGGTGCCACGTCGAGCGCCGGCAGTGCCAGCGTCACTGGCCGCCCCGCCGAATCGTGCGTGGCAGACATGGGGAGCACCCGCGGCGCGCCATTCTGATCGGCCAGCGAGAAGCCAAGCGAGTCGAACGTCAACGCGGCGAGTGCCCGCTGTGCGGCGACGCCACGCGTGGCCGCCGCGTGCGCGAGCGAGTCGCGCGTCAGGCGAAAGCTCCGATGCGCCCGTGCGACGAGCGAGTCCCCCACGCCCGCGCCAAACAGATCACCCACCGACGCCACTCGCCCATCGCGAATGTCGGACACGCGCCAGAGCACCTCGTGCCGATGCTCGCGCGCGTCCGCGGACTCCACATCGATGTGCCGCAACCACGACACGAACGGGCCGTGTACGTCGATGACCTCGAACTCCGAGCCGGCATTGATGCTCGGCTCCTCCGGCAGCGGTTCGTCGGGCTCGAGTGGCGCGACGTCGCGATGTCGCGCAGCGTAGCGCGCCGCGAGGGCCATCACGGTCGAGTCGCGCGCGAGCTCGATGGAATCACCCGTGACGAGGTCGCGCCGCCAGAGACGCTGCGCGATGAAGACGGCGTCGGGCCAGACGCGATCCTCGTCGCTGACATAGATCTCGTGGAAGCGCGCGCCATCATGCGTGAGCAGCAGGGGTGAGCTCCGGACCGAGAGCCCGTTCGCGCCCGTGCGCACCCAATAGGTGGAGTCGCCCGCGGAGAGCAGAAACTCCGCACGCGGCACCTCCTCACGCACGCGCGGTTGACCGCACGCCGTCACCAGCGCGAGGACCGCACCACCGAGGAGTCGACGATTCCACGCGCCGCGCATCATGCGCGGCAAATTAGCCTCGCGCGGCGTGGTCAGTGGGCCGTGGCACCCAACGCGCCGCGCAGCGTGGCGATCAACTGCTGACTCGTGAAGGGCTTCTCGATCAGGGGGACGGCCGGTCCGATGCCGTCGAGAAGCCGTTCCTGATCGGCAAAGCCGCTCATGCAGATCACGGGAATCCCGTCGTCCATCTCGCGAATCGCCTTGACGAGATCGCGCCCGCCCATGACGGGCATCACGACGTCCGTGACCACCGCACCCACGCGCCCCTGGTGGCGATGCAACACCTCCAGTGCATCGCGGCCATTGCTCGACTCGAGAACCTCGAAGCCCTGCCCGGCGAGCAACCGGCGCACCACCACGCGCACCTGCGCCTCATCCTCGACGACCAGCACGACATCGCGCGCCGTCCGCACCGTCGGCGCGGGCACCTTGCGCACAAAGAGGAACACACGCGTTCCCCACCCCTCCGTGCTGTCGATCCAGAGGGCACCGCCCGCCTGTCGCACCGCACCGTAGGCGATGGCGAGTCCGAGTCCGTCGGCGGGATGCGGCGCGCGGGTGCGCGTGGCCGAGTCCATCCCCGGTCCCGTGTCGGCAACGGTGATGCGCAGGTAGCTCCCGGCCTCGAGTGGCGGGACAGGTCCGATCTCCGCGCCATCGCTGGCAACGTGTTCCACGCGCACGGTCACGGCGCGCACCAGATCCGCGGGGAGCTGCGCCGCCGCTCGCACCGCATTGGCGACGACCTCGTCGAGCGCGAGGCGCAGTCGCTCGGCGTCAAAGAGCCCGTCGGCGTCGACCAACGCGGGTTCGAAGAGGAGACGAACACCCGACTCCTCCGCACGGGAGCGCCACTCGGTGCAGCACTCCGCGAGCCACCGGTGCACCGGAATGGGCATCAGCGTGGCGCTCTCCCCACCCAGCGCACCAAGTCGGTCGGCGTAGGCTTCGACGTCGGCGCGCGCGGCTACGTCGGCCGGCAAGGCTTCGGCGATGGAGCGCAGGCGACGCGCGACGGCGGAGGCGAGCTCAGCCGCCCCCCGCAACGCCTCGGCGTGGCGCCATGGCACCTCCAGCTCGCTGGGCACGAGCGTGTCCATCAGTGATCCCCCCCGGGATGCGTGACGTTCAGTCGCCCAGACTGTGCACAGCGCGTACCACGCGCTCGACCTCCGATTCGGTGGTGTAGGCCACACAGCCGATGCGCACGAAGCCGTCGGTCGTTCGGCCATATCGGGCGGCCACGGTGGTCGCATAGAAGTCGCCGTGCGAGACCCACAGCCCCTGGTCGGCAAGCGCGCGTGCGACCGTCTCCGAGGGGATTCCCTCAATGGTGAAGGAAATCGTGCCGGTGCGCGGCGTGCCCGGCGGCGGTCCGTAGCGCCGGACCCGGGGGTCCGCTCCGAGTCCGTCCCAGAGCTGTCGGCTCAGTGCCTCGCCTCTGGCATGCAATGTGGCCATCGTGGCGCGGAGTCGCTCCCGGCGTGGCGCGAATGCATCACCCGTCGCGAGCGACGCGAGCCAGTCGACCGCCGCTGCCGCGCCCACGATTCCCTCGTGATTCTGGGTTCCGGTCTCGAGACGCTCGGGCGGCGCATCGGAGGCAGGGAGCAGTTTGGGCACGTCGAGCGAGGCCAGGAGCGCCCGGCGCCCCCACAGGACGCCGACATGCGGTCCGTAGAACTTGTACGCCGAGCACAGGAGCAGGTCGCATCCGATCGCGGCGACGTCCACGAGCAGATGCGGGGCGTAGTGCACCGCATCCACGACACAGAGCGCACCCGTCGCCCGCGCCAGCCGCGCGACATGGGCGACATCGGTCACCGTGCCCAGCGCGTTGGATGCGGCCCCCACGGCGACCACGCGCGTCTTCGGCCCGAGCAGTGCGGGCAGGGCCGACAGGTCGCTCCGCCCCGTCTCGACGTCGAGCGGCACGGTGCGCAGCACGCACCCGCGTTCGCGCACCAGCGCCTGCCAGGGCGCGACGTTGGCGTGATGATCGAGCTCGGTGATCACGATCTCGTCACCCGGCGCGAGGGTGCGGCCGATCGCACGCGAGACGTGAAAGAGCAGCGAGGTCATGTTCTGGCCGAACACGATTTCGTCGCGCGCGCCGCCCAGGAAATCCGCGAGCGCACCACGCGCCGCGAGCAGCATCGCGTCGGTCTCCACACTCGTGGGGTATGCCCAGTGCGTATTGGCGTTGTGGTGCAGCAGATAGTCGCGCATCGCGTGGGCGACGGCGGTGGGCACCTGCGTCCCGCCGGGGCCATCGAAGTACGCGACCGGGTGTCCGCGATGCATGCGCTCGAGCGCGGGGAACGCCGCGCGGATGACGGCCGTCTCGGCGACGGTGAGCGTCATGCGCCCCGCCAGCGGTCTGCGGCCGACGGGGCGAGCTCCTGATGCGCCCACTGCTCGACGACCTTCACCGCTTCGACATGGTCCGCCGCATCGCCCAAGGCATCGTGCGCGAGGCGAAAGAGCTCGGCGGTGAGTTGCAGGAGCGGCGCGGGCACGCGCGCGGCGCGCGCGACGTCGGCCGCGATCCCCACATCCTTGTCGAGCAGTGCCAGGCGGAACGTGCGCGGAAACGCACGCGAGAGCACGCGCTCGGGGAACAGGTTCATCGAGGCGTTGCTGCGCCCGCTCGACGCATTGATGACCTCGAGCGCGACCGCCGGGTCGACGCCGGCCTTGGCCGCGACCGCCAACCCTTCGGCCGTGGCCCAGATGTGCGTGGCCAGCATGGCATTGTTGACGGCCTTGAGCGCATGCCCCGCCCCCACCGGGCCGCAATGCACGATCTTCTGCCCGAAGCGCTGCAAGACCGGGCGCACCTGATCGAGGACCCCTGCATCACCGCCGACCATCACCGTGAGGGTCCCGGCTTCGGCGCCGCTGGTGCCCCCGGAGACGGGCGCGTCGAGGAAGGACACGCCCACCGCACCGAGCCGCGTGGCGATGCGCGCGGACGTCTCCGGATCGCCGGAGGTGCAATCCACGAAGACGGTGCCGGCACCGATCCCTTCGAGAATGCCACCGGGCCCGCCCAGCAACGCCTCGACCTCCTTCGAGGTCGGCAGGCAGGTGATGACCACCGTCGCCCCGCGCACCGCGTCCGCCGGCGACCGGGCGGCCGTCACCCCGTGTGCGGCCGCGAAGGCCTCGGCGCGCTGCGCGGTGCGGTTCCAGACGACGAGGGCGCTCGGGGCAGTTGCGAGGTGGCGGGCCATTGGCGACCCGATGGCACCCAGGCCCAGGAAAGCAACGCGGGACATGACGAGAGGGGCGGGGGGAGCGGTCTGCATGCAGACCGCCGGAGCACTCGAACGCGGCAAGTCTCGCGGATGCCGACGGGCGGCGCAACGCGGGGCCGTTGTGGAATGCAGGCGGCGCCGCACATCGTGCCACGCATGACCGCGCTGCGGACGACCACGCTCATCATCGCCGACGTGCTCGCGGTGCACGCCGTGCGCGCGATCGAGTTCGCGCTCGGGGCGGTGCCGGGTGTGCATGCCGTGGATGCAACACGCGAGCGCACCATCGTCACGCACGACCCGCATGTGAGCGATGCGATGCTCGCCGAGGCCGTCGCACTCGCGGGGTGCACCGTCGCGTCGATCACGCGCACGCGCACACTTCCGGTGGTGTAGCGCGGTTCCGGGCGCTCCCGGGTCGGGCTAGCTTGCGCCCGCGATCGGCGGGGTGTGCACGTGCCCCGCCCCGATGTGCCCAGAGCCCGCGCCCGGGATGACGCCAGCCTCTCCAAATCGCGACCGGCCGCTCGCTGCGCTGCTGGTGCCCGACCTGCTCGAGCTGCTCGAGGAGGCGCCGGAGGCCATCGCGTCGCAAACGGAGGAGCTGCACCCCGCCGATCTCGCCGACATCTGCGAGGCGTTCCCCGAGGCACAGCTCGCGCCCTTCCTCGCCGCGCTGCCGCGCGATCGCGCCGCGGACGTGCTCGAGTATCTCGACGAAGAGGTGCGCGTCACGCTGCTCGAGGAGCTGACCGCGCGCGAAGCCGCGTCACTCGTTGGCGCGATGACGCCGGACGATCGCGCCGACATTCTCGAGGAGCTCGACGAGGACGTCGCCGACGAGGTCCTCGCCGAGCTGACGCCCGAGGCGCGTCGCGAGACGGAGCAGCTCCTCGAGTACGATCCGTACTCCGCGGGCGGACTGATGACGACCGAGTTCGTCTCGGTCGCCGAGTCGACGACGGTGGAGGCGGCGCTCGCGAGCGTGCGTGCGATGGCGCGCGCGGGGCGCAAGGAAGCAATGAACACCGTCTACACCGTCGACGACGGCGGACGGCTCCGTGGCGTGCTCTCGCTGCGCGAGCTGCTCGCCGCTCCCGAGGGGGCGCGGCTGAGCGACGTGGCGTGGACCGATATCGTGACGGTGTTGCCCACGGCCGCGCAGGAAGAGGTCGCGCAGCTCACGTCGAACTACGACCTCGTCTCGATTCCCGTCGTCGACGATTCGCGGCGACTGATTGGTGTGGTCACCGTCGACGACGTCATCGACGTCATTCAGGAAGAGCAGACCGAGGATGTGCAGAAGCTCGGCGGCATGGAGGCGATCGAGGAGCCGTACCTGACGGCCGGCTTTTTCACCGTGCTCGGCAAGCGTGCCGGGTGGCTGTCGATCCTCTTTGTCGGTGAGATGTTCACCGCCTCGGCGATCCAGCGCTTCGAGGGCGAGTTGGCGAAGGCGATCGTGCTGACGCTGTTCATCCCGCTCATCATCGCCTCGGGGGGGAACAGCGGCTCGCAGGCCACCTCACTCATCATCCGCGCGATGGCCCTGGGCGAGGTGACGCTGCGCGACTGGTGGCGCGTGGCGTCGCGCGAGATCCCGAGCGGTCTGACGCTCGGCGCGCTGCTCGGGGCGATCGGCTTCGTGCGTATTGTCGCATGGCAGTGGATGCACGACGCTGGGTGGCGCATCGGCGGGCTCGCCCTCGGCACCGACTACGGTACGTATCACGTGCGACTGGCGCTCACGATCTGGATCGCGCTGATCGGCGTGGTCACGTTCGGCTCGACGGTGGGCTCGATGCTGCCCTTCCTCCTGCGCCGCTTCGGCTTCGACCCGGCGAGCGCGTCGGCGCCGCTCGTCGCAACGCTCGTCGACGTGACGGGGCTCGTGATCTATTTCTCCGCCGCTGCGCTGATTCTGGGCGGGGCGCTCCTGTGAGCGACGGGCGCGCACCGCGCCCCGCTGAGCCAACCACGACCCGCGCGACCCTGCTCGCGCTGCTTGCTGCGGCAAGCTTCGCGCTGCTCGGGCCGCTGACGGTGCTCATCACGCGCGACGGCACGCCGCTGGTCGTCGCGATGACGTGGCGCTTCGGGCTGGGCGGTGCCCTGCTCCTGGCGCTCGCGTGGCACGAAGGGGGGCGACGCATCGTGTGGCCCGACACACGCGCGCTGTGGCGGCTCGTGACGCTCGGTGGACTCGGCCAGCTCGTGGTGACGTGGCTCAGCCTCAAGTCGCTCGATTACATCCCGGCCCCCACACAGGTCTTCCTCTTCTATTCGTATCCCGCGTGGGTCACCGTGGTGCAGGCCGTGCGCGGCGCCGAGCGGCTGGACGGGCGGCGCGTTGGGGCGCTCGTGCTCGCGGTGGTGGGCATTCTGCTGGTGCTCGATCCGCGCACGCTCGTCGCCGGCGTCGGCGCGGGGGCTGGCGCGGGCGTCGGTGTCGCGCTCGCGCTGGTGGCGGCGTTCTGCTACGCGATCTACGTCCCGCTGCTGGGCTGGCTGCAGCGCGATACGTCGCCCACGCTCGCCTCGGCGACCATCACCCTGTCGGGGAGTGTGCTCTTTGCCGTCACCGCGCTGGCCATGCATGGGCAGCTGCTCCCCCGCGCATCGGCCGTGAGCATGGGCGGCCTGCTCGCGCTCGGCGTGGTGAGCACGGGTGTCGCGTTCTGGGCTTTCATGCGCGCATTGGCTGGACTCGGGAGTGTGCGATTGGCGATTCTGTCCACCGCGGAGCCATTCATCGCGTCGTGCTACGCTGCCGTGCTGCTCGGACAGCGGCCCGGTCCCCTCGCCGCCGTGGGCGGGCTCTGCATCGTGACGGCGGTCGTCTGGCTCGTGCGCCCGGCGACCGCACGCGTGGGTGTGCCGGCCGCCTCGTCGTGACGGCGTGGGGTTCCACCCTGTCCTCTTCTGTTGGTCTCTCGTTCGCCCCCGTTCTTCGACTGCATGCTGCATCTCGTCACCGGCGTGGCCGGCTTCATCGGATTCCATACGGCGCGCGCCCTGCTCGCGCGTGGCGATACCGTCATCGGCCTCGACAACGTCAACGCGTACTACGATCCGTCGCTCAAGGAAGCGCGACTGGCGCAGTTGGCGACGCTGCCGGGCTTCACGTTCGTGCGGCAGGACCTGGCCGATCGTGCGGGAATGGAGGCGCTCTTTGCGGCGCACCGCTTCGAGCGGGTGATTCATCTCGCCGCACAGGCGGGGGTGCGCTATTCGCTCACCAATCCGCATGCGTATGTGGACAGCAACCTCGTCGGCTTCATCCACATCCTCGAGGGCTGTCGCCACGCGGGCGTCCCGCACCTGACGTATGCCTCGAGTTCGAGCGTGTACGGGGCCAACACCACGATGCCCTTCTCGGTGCATCAGAATGTGGACCATCCGCTCTCGCTCTACGCGGCCACCAAGAAGGCCAACGAGCTGATGGCACACACGTACAGCCACCTGTACGCGCTGCCGACGACGGGGCTCCGCTTCTTCACCGTGTACGGTCCGTGGGGGCGCCCCGACATGGCGCTCTTCCTGTTCACCAAGGCGATCCTCGAGGGGAAACCCATCGAGGTGTTCAACCACGGCCAGATGCAGCGCGACTTCACCTACATCGACGACATCGTCGAAGGGGTGATCCGCACGAGCGATCAGATCGCGACGCCCAATCCGGCCTGGCGCAGCGACGCGCCCGATCCCGGCACGAGCCGGGCGCCCTGGCGGGTCTACAACATCGGCAACAACAACCCGGTGGAGCTCATGCATCTCATCGCCACGCTGGAGCGGGCGCTGGGGCGCGAGGCGGCCAAGACCATGCTCCCCATGCAGCCGGGCGACGTGCCGGCGACCTACGCCGACGTGGAAGATCTGGTGGCTGACGTCGGATTCAGCCCCGCGACCCCGATCGAGGCGGGCGTGGAGCGCTTCGTCCGCTGGTATCGCGACTTCTACCGTGTGGGGGACTGAGGGGCCACTTCGGTCGCCCGGTCGCCTAGTTTGCCGGTCCCGCCGGCAGCCAGCCGGCCGGCTCGCTTCCTCCCTCAGCTTCCGTGCCCAGCGATTTCATTCGTGAGATGGTCGCCGCCGATGTGGCCTCCGGCCGCTTCGGTCGCACGATCGCCACGCGCTTTCCCCCCGAGCCCAACGGCTTTCTTCACCTGGGCCACGCGAAGTCGATCTGTCTGAACTTCGGCATCGCGCGCGAGTACGCCGGGCGCTGCAACCTCCGCTTCGACGACACCAACCCCGCCACGGAAGACGTGCGCTACGTCGAGGCGATCACGCGCGACGTGGAGTGGCTGGGCTTCCGGTGGGACGAAGAGCGCTACGCCAGCGACTACTTCGCACAGCTCTACGCGATCGCCGAGTCGCTCGTCGAGCGCGACCGGGCGTACGTCGATACCCAGAACGAGGAGCAGATCCGCGAAGGACGCGGCACGGTGACCACGCCGGGCGTCGCGTCACCCGATCGCTCGCGCGCGCCGGCGGACAATCTCGCGCTGCTGCGTCGCATGAAGGCGGGGGAGTTTCCCGACGGCGCGATGGTGCTGCGCGCAAAGATCGACCTCGCGCACCCGAACATGATCATGCGCGACCCGATCCTGCTCCGCATCCGTCATGCGCATCATTATCGGCAGGGCGACGCATGGTGTCTCTATCCGCTCTACGACTTCGCGCACGGGCTCTCCGACGCGATCGAGGGGATCACACACTCGCTGTGCACGCTCGAGTTCAAGGACAATCGCGAGATCTACGACTGGCTCGTGCGCGAGGCCGGCTTCGAGCGGCCGCCC
Source organism: Gemmatimonadaceae bacterium (assembly GCA_025453745.1). Taxonomy (GTDB): domain Bacteria; phylum Gemmatimonadota; class Gemmatimonadetes; order Gemmatimonadales; family Gemmatimonadaceae; genus JALOPS01. The sequence continues at coordinate 1,293 of JALOPS010000082.1, read as the reverse complement.
GAGCAAACGGAGTTCGCACGACTGCAGCTTGACTACACGGTGCTCTCCAAGCGGAAGCTGTTGCGCCTGGTGAACGACGGGCATGTGAGCGGGTGGGACGATCCGCGGATGCCGACGATCGCCGGCATCCGTCGCCGCGGTGTCACGCCCGAGGGCGTGCGCGATTTTGCGGAGACCATCGGCGTCGCGCGCAAGGACGCGCGCGCGGAGCTCGCGCTTTTCGAGCACACCGTGCGCAACGACCTCAACATGCGCGTGCCGCGCGTGTTGTGCGTGGTGAACCCGCTCAAGGTCGTGCTCACGAACTATCCCGAGTCGCAGGTCGAGGAGATCGAGGCGTCGTACTATCCGCACGACGTGCCGCTGACGGGCTCGCGGATGGTGCCCTTCTCGCGCGAGCTGTGGATCGATCGCGACGACTTCATGGAAGATCCGCCAAAGAAGTTCTTCCGTCTCGCGCCGGGGCGTGAAGTGCGGCTGCGCTACGGCTACTTCATCCGCTGCCAAGAGGTGGTGAAGAACGCGGCGGGCGAGGTCGTGGAGCTGCGCTGCACGTACGACCCGACCACGCGTGGCGGCAACGCGCCCGATGGGCGCAAGGTGCAGGGGACGATTCACTGGGTCTCGGCCGCGCATGCGCGCGACGCGGAGCTGCGGCTCTACGATCGGCTGTTCACCGTGGCCGACCCGGATGATCTGCCCGAGGGCACGGACTTCACGAGTGTGCTCAACCCTGCATCGCTCACCGTGGTGCACGCGGCGAAGATCGAACCGAGTGTGACGGCGGATGCGCCGGGGACGCGGTATCAGTTCGAGCGGACGGGCTACTTCATGAGCGACCCGGTGGACTCGACGGCCGAGCGGCTGGTGTTCAATCGCACGGTGACGCTGCGCGACAGTTGGGAGAAGGTGAAGGACAAGTAACCGCCGGCCGTTGCGGCGCGTCTTCTTCGGATGCGCCGCCCGCACGGCGGCGCGACCTCATTGGACTTGGAGCACGGGCATGCGGTTGACGATGGTCGGCACGGGGTATGTCGGATTGGTCTCGGGCACCTGCTTTGCGGAGTTCGGCCACGATGTGACGTGCGTGGATACCGACGCGGGCAAGGTAGAGCGACTCACGCGCGGCGAGATCCCGATCTACGAGCCCGGGCTCGATGCCCTCGTGGCGCGCGGCGTGCAGGCGGGGCGGCTGCGGTTCACGACAGATCTCGCCGCGGCGGTGGCGGAGGCGGAGGTCGTGTTCATCGCGGTGGGGACGCCGAGCCGTCGCGGCGATGGGCATGCCGATCT